>NZ_JAALET010000030.1:0-3625 GCF_011800655.1 Paenibacillus sp. EKM10P
GCCTGGCCGGGGCGAAGTTGGTCAACCTGTATGGACCAACCGAAGCGACGGTGGACGTATCGTACTTTGATTGCGAGCCGGATGAGGCATATGCGGTGATTCCGATCGGAAAACCGATTCAAAATATCCGTCTGTACATCGTGAAGGAAGGCACGGAGCAATTGCAGCCGATTGGGGTTGCAGGGGAGCTGTGCATCGGCGGTGTCGGCGTAGCCCGCGGTTACCTGAACCGTCCGGAGCTAACGGCCGAGAAATTTGTTGCCGATCCGTTTGCCGGCGGGGAAGCTGGGTATGAACGGATATACCGCACTGGTGACTTGGCGAGATGGATGCCAGACGGCAACATTGAATACTTAGGCCGGATTGACCATCAGGTGAAAATCCGTGGGTACCGGATTGAGCTGGGCGAGGTCGAAACGCAGCTACTCCAAGTGGAATCGGTACGAGAAGCGGTGGTCATGGCTCGTGCGGATGAAACGGGCCAAAAACAAATGGTGGCGTACTATGTCGCGGGGCAAGAAATCCGTGCCAGCGAGCTGAGAAGTGAGCTGGGCCGAGAGCTGCCAAGCTACATGGTGCCATCGTACTTTGTACAGCTGGAGCAAATGCCGCTGAGTCCCAATGGAAAAATTGACCGCAAGGCATTGCCGGCACCGGAAGGCAGCCTGCAAAGCGGAGCCGACTATGTCGCACCGCGGACGTGGGTGGAAGTGAAGCTGGCGCAAATCTGGCAGGATGTACTGGGTCTGGCGCAGGTCGGCGTGAAGGAAAACTTCTTCGAGATTGGCGGACATTCGCTGCGGGCGACGACACTGGCCTCGAAGATTCACCAAGAGCTGAACAAGCCGCTTCCTCTGCGCAGTATTTTTGAAGCCCCAACGATTGAACAACTGGCAGCTGTGCTGGAGGGGCTGGATCAAGTGGCATATGCATCGATTCCGGTAACGGAAACTCGCACATTCTACCCGTTATCCTCGGCGCAAAAACGACTGTATGTGCTGCATCAGTTCGACCCGCAGGATGTGAATTACAACATGCCGTCGGTGCTGCAAGTGAGCGGTCCGCTGGATGTGAAACGAGTGGAACATGTATTCCGTCAACTGATTGCCCGCCATGCAACCTTGCGTACCCGCTTTGAGCTAATCGACAGCGAGCCGATGCAATGGATTGAGGACGCTGTGCCGTTCGAGGTGGAATATACGAAGGTACAAGCAGCGGGTGCGACTGTGGACACAGATCAGGACACAACTACAGATACGTACACAAGAGTCAACATAGAAGCGCAACAGCGGGTACGGAGCTTTGTCCGTCCGTTTGATCTCAAAGCTGCGCCGCTGCTGCGGGTAGGCTTGGTGGATCTGGGCGTTCAAGGAGCGAAGCAGGAATCCCAACATCTGCTTATGCTTGACATGCACCATATCGTCTCAGATGGGGTATCCATGGAGGTCCTGACCGACGAGTTTGTCCGCTTGTATGGCGGTGAAGAGCTAGCGCCATTGCGGATTCAGTACAAGGATTATGCCGTATGGCAGCAAAGCGAAGCCCACCAGGAATGGATGCAGCGTCAGGAAGCGTACTGGCTTGACACCTTCCAAGGTGAACTACCTGTACTGGATCTCTCTACTGACTTTGCCCGCCCAGCGGTGCAGAGTACGGCAGGGGATACGATCGAATTTGTACTAGAGCGTGAGGTTAGTGAACGCCTGAAAGAACTGGCGGCACACACCGGCGCTACTCTGTATATGGTGTTGTTGGCGGCGTACACCACGCTCTTACACAAATACACAGGCCAAGAGGACATCGTCGTTGGCACACCGATTGCCGGACGACCGCATGCCGAACTGGAGAGTCTGGTTGGTGTATTCATCAACACGCTGGCGATGCGCAATTATCCGTCCAGCGACAAGTCGTTCCTGGACTATCTGCAAGAGGTCAAAGAGCATGCGCTCCGTGCGTATGAGCATCAGGACTACCCGTTTGAAGAACTGGTTGAAAAACTGAATGTAACGCGGGATACGAGCCGGAATGCGCTGTTTGACACGATGTTTGAGCTGAAAACAATGGAGCAGCAGGAGTTCGAGCTGAAAGGTCTGACCTTGAGCTCCTATCCACTGGACAATCATACGGCCAAGTTTGATCTGAGCTTGGAGGCCATAGAGCAGCCAGAAGGTATTCTGTGCAGTCTGGAATACAGCACGGCGCTGTACAAGCCGGAGACCATGACGCGATTGGCACAGCATTTTGCGGAAATCGTTCGAGCTATTGCCTATCATCCACAGCAGCCCCTGGCAGCTTTGAATATGGTAACCGCCGAGGAAAAAGAGCAACTCATCGATGGATTTGGAAATGTGGGGGTATTAGGTGCTGATGCTGTTGAAGCGGGAGCCCTGTTCCATACCTATGTGGAAGAACAAGCCCAGCTTGTGCCGGATCACGTGGCGGTGGTGTATGAGGAGCAACAGCTGACGTACCGCAAACTGAATGAACGTGCAAACCAATTGGCGCGTAAATTGCGAAAGGAAGGCATTGGACGCGAGTCGATTGTCGGCATTTTGAGTGAACGCTCGGTGGATATGTTGGTCGGTGTATTGGCGGTGTGGAAAGCCGGAGGCGCCTATGTGCCGCTGGATGCAGACTATCCATCCGAACGGATTCGTTTCATGCTGGAGGACAGTGGTGCGACGGTACTGTTAACTCAGACGGGATTGCATGAGCGCGCACAAGCATGGCTGGAGGAAAGCCAATGGGCTTTGGGCGATGAAAATGCTAAGGGTGAGCTGGAGACGGCAGTTAGCGCTGAAACGATGGAAAGGGACAATCTGAATGAAGGTTTGAGCTTGAAATCAGATTCGAAGTCTGACAGCGAAGCAGCATCTGAATCGGCAACAAAGCTGCGCCTGCAAACCATACTGGCATTGGACGATGAGTTACTCTACACCGGGGATGCCACGAATATCGAGCCGATCAATGAACCGCACGATCTGGCGTATGTGATCTACACGTCTGGGACAACCGGACGTCCAAAAGGTGTCATGATCGAACATCGCAGCTTGGTGAATACCGCTGCGGCCTATCGTCGGGATTACCGCCTGAGCGAATTCCCGGTACGACTGCTACAACTGGCTAGCTTCTCCTTCGACGTGTTCGTCGGTGATATTGCGCGGACACTTTATAATGGTGGAACGATGGTTATCTGTCCGAAAGACGACCGGATTGATTTTAGCCGTCTCCACGGATGGATTCGTGACTACCAAATCACGGTGTTCGAATCGACTCCAGCTTTGATTGTACCGTTTATGCAGCATGTACATGAACACGTACTAGATATGAGTAGTCTAGAGCTGCTCATCACGAGCTCGGATAGCTGCAGTGTGACAGACTACCGAGTGCTGCAGGAGCGGTTTGGTGCGGAGATCCGCATCATCAACAGCTACGGTGTTACGGAAGCGGCGATTGACTCCAGCTTCTACGACGAAGAGCTGTCGAAGCTGCCAAGCAGCGGGAATGTGCCAATTGGGCAGGCGTGGCTGAACGCACGCTTCTACATTGTGGACAGCCAGCTGAATCCAGTGCCGATCGGCGTACTGGGCGAGCTGTGCATTGGCGGTGCTGGTGTCGCACGGGG
>NZ_JAALET010000031.1:0-3597 GCF_011800655.1 Paenibacillus sp. EKM10P
ACGATTAACACATTGCTGCAAAGCGTTTGGGGCGTTATTTTACAGAAATACAATAATCATCAGGATGTCGTGTTTGGTAGTGTGGTATCTGGTCGTCCGGCAGAAATTCCAGGTGTGGAAAGCATGATCGGTTTGTTTATCAACACGATTCCGGTACGCATATGCAGTGCACCGGATGCTACATTTGCTGACGTATTGCAGCGTACGCAGGAACAGGCTTTGGCCTCCAGTGTCTATGACACGTTCCCGCTCTACGACATTCAGGCACGGACTGAACAAAAACAAGACCTGATCAATCACATCATGGTCTTTGAAAACTATCCCATCGGGCAGCAGATGAAGCAGATGGGCGGTTCCGGCGAAGCGGACGCACACACAGGCTTCTCTATTGCCAATGTGGAACTTACAGAGCAAACCAACTACGATTTTAACCTGATTGTCGTGCCTGATGAGGATATCTCTATCCTACTTGAGTACAATGCGCTGGTGTATAACCGGTCTGCAATGGAGCGTATCTATGGTCATATCAACCACGTCATCGGACAAATCGTAGACAACCCGCATATCCGTGTGAATGAGCTGGCATTGGTGACACCGGAAGAGCAGGCACAGATCGTTCAGGTGTGGGGCGATACGGCGGCAGCCTATCCGCAGGATCAAACGCTAAGCAGTCTGTTTGAGCAGCAGGTAGCGAATACACCTGATCAGGCAGCGGTGATATTCGGGTCGGAGATGTTGACCTACCATGAGCTGAACGAACGAGCCAACCGTTTAGCGCGGACGCTGCGTGCGGAAGGGGTTGAACCGGATCAGCCCGTGGGTATTCTGGTCCACCGTTCTCTAGACATGATCGTAGGCATCTACGCGATCCTCAAGGCAGGCGGAGCTTACGTGCCGATCGATCCGGAATATCCGGCCGATCGTATCCGCTTTATGCTGGAGGATTCGGGCGCGAAGCTGGTGCTGACGCAATCGCATCTGGCGGAGCAAGCGTCGCTGAGTTTTGATGGCCAGGTGCTGGTGCTGGATCGTCAGGAGCAAGATGGCAAGCACATTTATTACGAAGATGGCTCGAATCTGGAGCCCCTGGCCGGGCCGCATCATGTTGCGTACGTCATCTATACCTCTGGCTCCACGGGAAAACCGAAGGGCGTGATGGTGGAGCACCATTCCGTGCTGAACCGAATTTTGTGGATGCATAATCGGTACGGCTTGAGTGCGGAAGATACGATTCTGCAAAAGACCGCCTTCACCTTCGACGTGTCGGTGTGGGAGCTGTTCTGGTGGTCAATGGTCGGCTCGAAGGTAAGCCTGTTGTCCGTGGGCGGGGAAAAGAACCCAGAAGACATCGTGGACACGATTGCCCGTGATGGTGTGAGCACGATGCACTTTGTGCCCGCCATGCTGCATGCATTCCTGGAGTATGTGGAGCAGCAGCCGCGGGAAGTGATGCAGGCGAAGCTGGGCACGCTGCGCCATGTCTTTGCTAGTGGTGAAGCGTTGCCGCCACAGCATGTGGCCCGGTTCCAGCGGCTCGTGTCGAGCCTGGCCGGAGCGAAGCTAGTCAACCTGTATGGCCCAACGGAAGCAACGGTGGACGTATCGTACTTTGATTGCGAGCCGGATGAGGAATATGCAGTGATTCCGATCGGGAAACCGATTCAAAATATCCGTCTGTACATTGTGAAGGAAGGTACGGAGCAATTGCAGCCGATTGGAGTTGCAGGGGAGCTATGCATCGGCGGTGTCGGCGTAGCCCGCGGTTACCTGAACCGTCCGGAGCTGACGGCCGAGAAATTCGTAGCCGATCCGTTTTCGGGTGGTGAACCAGGATACGAACGGATGTATCGCACCGGCGATTTGGCGAGATGGATGCCGGACGGCAACATTGAGTATCTGGGCCGGATCGACCATCAGGTGAAAATCCGGGGGTACCGGATTGAACTGGGCGAGGTCGAAACGCAGCTGCTCCAAGTGGAATCGGTACGAGAAGCGGTGGTGATGGCTCGTACGGATGAAACGGGCCAAAAACAAATGGTCGCCTACTATGTTGCGGGGCAAGAGCTAGGAGCGAGCGAGCTGAGAAGTGAGCTGGGCCAAGAGCTGCCAAGCTACATGGTGCCATCGTACTTTGTACAGCTGGAGCAAATGCCGCTAAGTCCCAACGGCAAAATCGACCGCAAGGCCTTGCCGGCACCGGAAGGCAGCCTGCAAACCGGAGCCGATTATGCAGAGCCGCGTACGGTGCAAGAACGCGCTTTGGTCGCAGTCTGGCAGTCGGTACTGGGACTACAGACGGTCGGTATTTTGGACAATTTCTTTGATCTGGGCGGCGATTCGATCAAAGCCATCCAAATCGCATCCCGTGCGTTCCAGGCCGGCTATAAGCTGGACATGAAGGATTTGTTCCAATATCCGACAGTTGCAGCCCTGGCACCGCATATGCATGAGGTCCGTCGTATAGCAGATCAAGAAGAAGTGAGCGGGGAAACGGCGCTACTTCCGATCCAGCATTGGTTCTTTGCGCAGGAGCGCGAGCGTCCACAGCACTTTAATCAAGCGGTCCTGCTCTATCGCGCTGAGGGCTTTGAGGAGACGGCGGTTCGGAAGGCTATGGATCACCTCGTGAAGCATCATGATGCGCTGCGTGCGGTCTTCCGTCAGACTTCCGCTGGTTATACGGCTTGGACACGGGCTGTAGAGGAAGGCACGCTGTATACGCTGGAAACAGTGGACTACCGTAAACAGGAAAACTATGCGGAAGCGCTGGAAGCGAAGGCAACGGAAATTCAAAGCAGCATGGACCTGTCCGCAGGACCGTTGGTGAAGCTGGGATGGTTCCGTACAGCCGAAGGCGACCATCTGCTGATCGCCATTCACCACTTGGTGGTGGACGGAGTGTCGTGGCGGATTCTGTTCGAAGATTTCTCGACAGGCTACGAGCAGGCGAGCAAGGGTGAACCTGTACGATTGCCTTATAAAACAGATTCCTTCCAAACTTGGGCACAGGAGTTATCTTCTTACGCCAATCGTCCTGAGGCTGCCTCGGATGCGTCGTATTGGAAGCAGGTAGAGCAAGCCAAAGCTGCGATTGCTCCGCTGCCTAAGGATTTTGCCTACGAGGGCTCCTTAAACGCAGACAGCGAAGTGCTGACGGTAGAGTGGACCGAAGCTGAAACGCAGCAGCTGTTAAAGCAGGCCCATCGCGCCTATAACACCGAGGTCAATGATTTGCTGCTGACCGCGCTGGGACTGGCGGTGCACCACTGGACAGGTGCAGGCCAGGTGCTGGTGAACCTGGAGGGCCATGGCCGGGAAGCGATCCTGCCAGAGGTGAATATTACACGTACCGTAGGCTGGTTTACGAGCTTGTATCCAGTGCTGCTGGAGACCGGCAAGGAAATGACACTGGCTCAGCGGATTAAAGAAACGAAGGAAGGCTTGCGCCGGATTCCGCATAAAGGGCTGACCTATGGAACTTGGCGCTACTTGTCCCCTACGTTCGGATCAGGTGAATCGTGTGCGATTGCAGAACCGGAAATCAGCTTTAACTATTTGGGGCAGGTGGATCAGGATCTGCAAAACAGTGGAATCACG
>NZ_JAALET010000032.1:0-2730 GCF_011800655.1 Paenibacillus sp. EKM10P
ACGCCGAACGGAAAGATTGACCGGAAGGCGCTGCCGGCGCCGGAAGGGGAAGCGGGAAGCGGAACGGAGTACGTCGCACCGCGCAATGAGCTGGAAACGAAGCTGGCGGCGATTTGGCAAGAGGTGCTGGGGCTTGCGAAGGAGATTGGCGTTCACGACAACTTCTTCGACATCGGCGGCCACTCCCTGCGGGCGACGACGCTGGCGGGCAAGGTATTTAAGGAATTAAACGTCAACCTGCCGCTGCGCGACGTATTCCGTCACTCGACGATTGCGGCGATGGCTGAGGCGATCGCCCGGATGGAACGGCGGGAGCATGAGGCCATTCCTCAAGCGGAGGAGAGAGAGTACTACCCTCTGTCCTCCGCGCAGAAACGGCTGTTCATTCAGCACACGCTGGATGGAGCGGATCAGCTTTACAACATGCCGGAGCTGGTGCAGGTGGAAGGCGAGTTTGATTTAGACCGGTTGGAAGCCGCCTTGCGGAAATTGATAACACGGCATGAATCGCTGCGCACCGGTTTTGAAATCGTGAAGGGCGAAGTGGTTCAGCGGATTTACCCGCAGGTCGGTTTTGCTATCGAGCATCATCAAGCGGATAAAGAGGATGCGGCTCAAATCGAGCAGATCGTCCGCAGCTTCATTCGACCGTTTGATCTCGGCAAGCCGCCGCTGCTGCGCGCCGGGGTCATCGAGCTGGAGCCGAACCTGCATATTCTCCTTTTCGACATGCACCATATGGTGTCTGACGGCGTATCGATGGCGATTGTGATCGATGAGTTCTCAAGTTTCTACGCCGGGGAAGAACTGCCGCCACTGCGCATTCAATACAAGGATTATGCCGTTTGGCAGCAGTCGAAGGCCCACCGAGAGCGGATCGGGCGGCAGGAAGCGTACTGGCTGCAAACCTTCGAAGGCGAGCTGCCGACGGCGGACCTGCCGATCGACTACGAACGGTCCACGGCTCGCAGCTACGAAGGCGCGCATCTGGAGTTCAACGTCGAAGCTTCTCTCTCTGCGCGGCTACGCGAATTGGCGGCCGAGCGTGAAAGCACACTGTTCATGGTGCTGCTTGCGGCTTATACCGTGCTGCTGTCCAAGTACAGCGGGCAGGAGGACTTGATCGTGGGCACCCCGGTGGCGGGAAGAACGAACGCCGATTTGGAATCGGTCATCGGGATGTTTGTCAATACGCTGGCGATCCGCAATCGTCCTTCGGGCGACAAGACGTTCTTGTCCTACCTGGAAGAAGTGAAGGAAACGGCTTTGGGTGCTTTCGAGAACCAGGACTATCCATTCGAGGAGCTCGTGGAGCGTTTGAATGTGAAGCGGGAGCCGGGCCGCTTCCCGCTGTTCGATGCCGTTTTCGACTTGCAAAATATCGAAGAACGAGACGCCGAGCTGGAAGGGGTCAGCCTGAAGACTTACGAGCTTGACCATTTAGAAGAAGCGAAGTTCGATCTGACACTGTTTATGTATGAAAACAACGGGGCGCTGAGCGGGGGCTTCTTCTACGCCACCAAGCTGTTCAAAGAAGCGATGATCCGCACCTTGACCGAGGATTACCTGCGGGTACTGTCTCAAATTGCGGAAAATCCACAACTCGAGCTAAGCCGGATTGAATGCCATAAACCGGCGGCAGGCGCAAAGAGTGCCGTCGATACGATCGAATTCGCGTTCTAATCCTACAAGCGCGCCTCCGCCGTCAAACGAAAGCGGCGCGCATCCCAAGGAAGACGGCGAACAACGTCCAAGCCCGTAAACGCGCAGGCCGAAAGCAAGCTTTTTCGGACCTGCGCCGGAGCATGCGGTCACTTCATTTTTAGGGGAGGTACGAATGAAATCTTTGTTTGAAAAGGAAGAACGGTACTGGAGCGGCAAGTTTGACGCCGATGACAGCCTGAGCTTCCTTCCCTACAGTCAATCCTCCAAATTATCGGCCGACGGGGAAGCTGCGGCCGAGCCGGGTTTGCTTCACCGTACTCTGCCGAGCGAAATCTCGGAGAGAATCATTTGCCTTGCCAACGGTTCGGATTTGGCTTTGTACATGATTGTTTTGGCAGGAGTAAAAAGCCTGCTGTTCAAATATACCAGGCGGGACCAAGTGCTGGTCGGCATGCCTTCTTATAGCGCAGACCCCGACGGGACTCCGCCGCCGCATGACATCTTGGTGATCAAGACGTCCGTAAGCCGCGAGACTACGCTGAGAACGCTGCTCGGGGGCATCAAAGCCTCCATCGGCGAGGCGCTGGAGCATCAGCACCTGCCTTTTCGGAAAATGGTGGAGCCGCTCCATCTGGACTATACGGGGGACGGTCTCCCGGTCGTCAACACCGTCGCATCCTTCGCCCCGATTCATCCGGAACCGCTGGGTAACCGTGTGGCGGCCGATACGGTTTTTCGCTTCGACCGCCAAAACCACTCCATCGAGCTGGAAATAAGCTTTGACGGGCAGCGGTACGAGCGGGCATTTGTAGAACAGGCGGCCGACCATCTTGTTCGGCTGCTGTCCGTACTTTTATTTCAGCCGGATCTGGAGCTTGGACAAGCCGATGTGCTGTCCCCAGACGAGAGGGAGACGCTGCTGAAGCGATTTAATGACACCGAAACCGGGTTCGAGCGGGGGAAAACGATTTACGGCTTGTTCGAAGAACAGGCGGAGCTTTACCCGGACAACGTGGCCGCCGTCATGAACGAGCGGCAGCTGACCTACCGCGAGCTGAACGAGCG
>NZ_JAALET010000033.1:0-2565 GCF_011800655.1 Paenibacillus sp. EKM10P
TGATATTCCGGGGATCGAAAATATGGTGGGCTTGTTCATTAACACCATTCCCGTACGTATCCGCAGTGGAGCTGAGGACACCTTTGCCGATCTGATTAGAACGAATCAGCAGCAGGCGCTGGCTTCTCAAGATTATGAGACGTATCCGCTGTATGAAATTCAAGCCTTGACCGAGCAAAAGCAAGAGCTGATCAACCACATTATCGTGTTTGAAAACTATCCGGTGGAGGAGCAGGTCGAGCAGCTTGGCGAAGGTGCAACGTCGGATTTTGTAATCAGCAATGCAGGCATGATTGAACAAACGAACTATGATTTCAATCTGGTCGTTATGCCGCAGGAATCGATGAAAATCCGATTCGAATACAATACAAAATTATTTGATCGGGAAGCCGTGGAACGGACTCAGGGCCATTTAATACAGCTACTGGAACAAGTGGTAGCGAATCCGGACATTCGGGTGCAAGAGCTGGATGTGTTAAGCGAGCAGGAACGCGAGCAAATTCTCAGCGTATGGGGAGATACAGCCGCCGAGTATCCAAGCGAGCAAACGATCCATGGTCTGTTTGAGACAAAAACGGCGCACACACCAGAGCAGCCAGCGTTGTACTTCGAAGGAGAACAACTGAGTTATCGCGAACTGAATGAACGTGCGAATCGTTTGGCTCGTACCTTGCGCAGTCAAGGTGTGACGAAAGATCGTTTGGTGGGTCTGATGACCGAACGCTCGATAGACATGATCGTGGGTATGTTAGGCATTTTGAAAGCCGGAGGAGCATATGTACCTATCGATCCAACCTATCCGGAAGAGCGTATCCGCTATATGCTGGATGACTCGGGAGCGAAGCTGTTGTTAACTCAAGGTCATCTGGTGGACAAAGTAGCTTTCGACGGTCACATGCTGGTGCTGAATGGGGCAGAAAGTGTGTATCACGAGGATGGTTCTAATCTGGAGCCGTTGTCCGGTCCGAACGATCTGGCGTATGTGATCTATACATCGGGGACAACGGGGCAGCCGAAGGGTGTTATGCTGGAGCATCACGGGCTATGCAATCTGAAAACGTATTTTGATCAGGAATTCGAGATCAGTACCTCAGATCATATGTTGCTGTTCGCCAGCTACTCGTTTGATGCGGCTTGCTGGGAAATCTTCCAAGCTCTATTCTGCGGAGCCACGTTGTACGTGCCAACGTCAGAGACGATTTTGGACTACGAACGGTTTGAACAATATATGGCGGATCACCACATCACGGTGGCAGCATTGCCGCCTACCTATGCGGTGTATCTGGAGCCGCAGCGGATGCCAAATCTGCGTATTCTGGTCACTGCGGGTTCAGCCGCTTCAACAGAGCTGGTATACAAGTGGAAGGATCAGGTGGCGTACTACAATGGCTATGGTCCAACTGAAAACTCGGTAGCGACATCCATCTGGCCGGTATCCAAGGATGAGAGAGCAGGACAGCTGATTTCCATTGGACGTCCTGTGCCGAATCATCGGGTATACATGGTAGATGTACACGGGCATTTGGCTCCGATAGGCGTAGCGGGTGAGCTGTGCGTGTCTGGTCCGGGTCTGGCACGTGGTTACCTGGATCGTCCAGAGCTGACGGCGGAGAAATTTGTACCGAATCCGTTTGCGGCTGGCGAAGCTGGGTATGAGCGAATGTACCGCACAGGCGACTTGGCAAGATGGATGCCAGACGGAAACATCGAATACTTGGGCCGGATTGACCATCAAGTAAAGATCCGGGGTTACCGGATTGAGCTGGGCGAAGTCGAGGCACAAATATTGAAAGTGGAGGACGTACAAGAGGTCATCGTCCTGGCCCAAGCGGACGAGCAGGGACAAAATCAACTGGTGGCGTACTATGTCGCTGAAAGAGAAGTAAGCGCTGGTGAACTGCGCAGTTTACTGGGTGAGGAGCTGCCAAACTACATGGTGCCTTCTTTCTTGGTACAGCTGGAGCAAATGCCGCTGACACCGAACGGTAAAATCGACCGCAAGGCCCTGCCAGCACCAGAAGGCAGCCTGCAAACCGGAGCCGACTATGTCGCACCGCGAACGTGGGTGGAAGTGAAACTGGCGCAAATTTGGCAGGATGTACTAGGCCTCACTCAGGCCGGTGTGAAGGAAAACTTCTTCGAGATTGGCGGACACTCGCTGCGGGCGACCACACTGGCCTCGAAGATTCACAAGGAACTGAACAAGCCGCTTCCACTGCGCAGTATTTTTGAAGCACCAACGATTGAGCAACTGGCAGTCGTACTGGAACAGTTGGATCAAGTAACATATGCGTCCATTCCAGTAACGGAAGAACGCAGCTTCTATCCCTTGTCCTCAGCGCAAAAACGACTGTATGTGTTGCATCAGTTCGATCCGCAGGATGTGAACTACAACATGCCATCGGTGCTGCAAGTGAACGGTCCGCTGGACGTGAAGCGAGTGGAGGACGTATTCCGTCAACTGATTGCCCGTCATGCGACGTTGCGTACCCGCTTTGATCTGATCGACAGTGAGCCGATGCAATGGGTTGAGGACACTGTGCCGTTCGAGGTGGAATATACGAA
>NZ_JAALET010000034.1:0-2408 GCF_011800655.1 Paenibacillus sp. EKM10P
ACTGGGATAAGATCCGCCAGATGGTGTATAGCGTAAATACGTATATCCGTAATTAGACGTGCCTCGCTTGCGTTTTCCTGAGGAAGCAGCACGGAATCGAATCCCTCTCGCTTGGCCAGATCAACCATGGACAACACCCCATTTACAGAACGAATGCTGCCATCCAGCGCCAGTTCGCCAATAAACAGCGTTCGTTCCCCCACTGGCAAAACAATCTGTTCACTGGTTGTCAGCAAGCCTAAAGCGATGGCAAGATCAAAAGATGAGCCTTCCTTACGCAAATCAGCAGGAGCTAAGTTAATCGTGATACGCTGGGATGGATATTTGAATCCGCAGTTTTTGATTGCTGCTCTCACACGCTCTACTGCCTCTCGAATGGCTGAATCCGGCAATCCGATTATCGCAGTTTGAGGCAAGCCATTGGACAAATCAGTCTCAACTTCGATCAGAACGCCATCTATCCCATATAGACACGCTCCATGTAATTTTCCATACATATCAAAAAAGCACCTCTCCTCATATTGAAATGTCCCTCTCGGGAATCATTGCCTATATGAAAAAAGGTGCTTCCAAATTTTCATTCATTGCAAATATAATGTTTTAAATTTAGCTCTCAATCCTAATTTCAAACCCTCAACTAAGCTTATCTGACGACAGATTATTTGTCAATCAAGGTTAGCTTATCGGCTGCTGGAGTACGTGGTCTTGATTCCGGGGTTCGTCCAAATCAAGTTTGGACAGCACTTCAACCAGCGCAGCATCCTCCTGAACAGGAACCATGTTCTTTGGCTTTTTCTAAAATGCTATCCGCAATGCGACCGCTCCCCTTGGCAACGACAATCGGCGCTTCGCTCTCACCGGGCGTATATTTAAGGGCGACCTGCGGATGAGCATCGTTTTTCTAGCACCCGGCCGTCCCATAAGAAGGATATTATGATACATTTTCACGCATTGAAAAACCAAGTAATATCAAGGGTTTGACGATACTAAGCGGTTTTCCTTTCGGTGGGAGATCGCTTTTTTCTTTTAGGCTCTATTAAACACATTTGTGATTTTCTTATAATTTCATAAATACTATTAATTTAAAATTTATCAGGAATGATGTATTGTCGAGTTTACTTTCCACGATGATGTAACTCTAAAAAGAAGACAAGTAAGCCGTCTCCCTTTCGGTCGGCGCGAAGAGGAGAAGCCGAAGGCTTGACGAGCGTTTCCTATTGCCGTACGCGAGAGTGCGATTTCCATTCTTTATTGATTTTCTTTACCCTAACTAAAGGATGGATCATCATGGATAACTGCGTTCTCCGATAGATAAGTCTGATGAGAAATTGAAGGAACAAAAAAACCTGAGAGGTCAGGACTTTTTGCTCTGTGCGCTGCCGCGAATTCGACATTTTATTTCCACGTAGTGGCGGGAGTTTTCAGTTTTCACCCGTGAGAAGTGCGTTCAGCAGGTCTAACGATTAGAAAACCACGACTGAAAGTCGTATATTGAGGGGACTACCCCAGCCAGTATTCCCACGTACAATTACTATACCGTCGTCATGCGGAACGACGTTATGGATCGTCATGGTAGCAGCTCCTTGAAACGGCTTAACTTGACCGCCAAAAATACCAATTTCCGTGATCGAGACAAGTACCCTACTTGAGGAATTAACAAACCCAGCCAGGTTCAAGCGACTTTGGAACAAATTCGGACCTACATTGTTGATACTAAAAATGAATGCGGTACCTGCTTTAGTTCTTAGGCGACGCGTAGGTTTCAGAATTTTTCTAGAAGAATTTACTTTTCCCATTCGAATCAACTTCCCTTCTTTTGTAATAATATAGAATATGCTAGTTTTTATAGAATCGAAACAGACAAACAGATTGGAAAAAATGACCATCTTTATCAGTAGGCAATAAAAAAAGCCCCGCGATGTCAGGGCTATGCTCGTAAACTTGATTGAAGTGAGCGAACGAAAAACGACGGAGAGCTGCTCAAGCGGATTGCCACGCTACAAATGAAGATCAAGGAACTCCATCACTTGGCCGTCTGGGGTGCCTTGTGCATGATCATTAACTGGGATAAGATCCGCCAGATGGTGTATAGCGTAAATACGTATATCCGTAATTAGACGTGCCTCGCTTGCGTTTTCTTGAGGAAGCAGCACGGAATCGAATCCCTCTCGCTTGGCCAGATCAACCATGGACAACACCCTATCACACAGGGCGAATGCTGCCATCAAGCGCCAGCTCGCCAATAAACAGCGTTCGTTCCCCCACCGGTAAAACACCTGCTCACTGGTTGTCAACAAGCCTAAAGCGATGGCAAGATCAAAAGATGAGCCTTTCCTTACGCAAATCAGCAGGAGCTAAGTTAATCGTGATACGCTGGGATGGATATTTGAATCCGCAGTTTTTGATTG
>NZ_JAALET010000035.1:0-2369 GCF_011800655.1 Paenibacillus sp. EKM10P
GAGATACGAAGGAGTGCATCCTCTGCGAGATTAAATCCCTTCGCTTTATCGGCAAGGGTAAAAGCCTCCACACGCGCTTTTCGTTCCTCTTTTTCTAGTCCTCGCAGGTCTTCATAATATAATTGTCCGCTGCGATTGCGGAAGACGACCTGCACAGGCTCATCCTTCCATGAGTTGATAAAGTTCGTCCGTAATGCTTCATGACGCTGTACAAGCAGATCCAAGCTTTTACCGAAAGTAACCACATCGAAGCGCCCATTCAGCTCAAAGGATGCTTGCTCAAAATAAGCCGCCGAATTCTCATCCATCAGGCTGAAAAAGAGCATACCCTTTTGCATCGGCGTCAAAGCATACACATTTTCCAGCTCGCCCAGATCCCGCGTATCTTCCACCAATTGCTCCAGTTCGTCCAGCGTTACATGGTTTAACAGCACATCACTTGGAGTCAGCACTGTTCTTTCTTGGGTGACGCAATGATGAATGACTTCACGCAAGCCAGATGCCAGCAGTTCTCCCAGCCGCTCCATCGTTTCATGACGGAACTGTGTTGTACCGTAGCGAATCGTGAACACCAACTCGCCATCCTCGATTAATCCGTTGATATCCAGTGCAAAATCCATAGTCGCGTTCGTGCTGACAGGCACACCGATGGAATAGGATGAAGGCTGTAAATCGTTGCCTTTATAATCCTGATCGAATTGGCCCAAATAGTTAAAACTGATCTCAGGTTGAGCCTGTAACTGCACGCCTGCTTTCTCTAGCACATTTAGATCCGACAGGTAGCGTAAAATGCCATAGCCGATGCCTTTTTGCGGAATATGACGCAGCCCTTCCTTGGTCCGCTTGATCAGACGAGCAGTATGTCCCCCTTGTCCCAGACTTCCATCCAGGACAACCGGGAACTGGCTTGTAAACCAGCCGACCGTACGCGTAATATCCACATCCGGTACAATGGCTTCCCGTCCATGGCCCTCCAGATTGACCAGTACCCGTTCGGAACCCGACCAGTCATACACCGCTTTTCCAAGCGCCGCCAGCAACAGGTCATTCATTTCCGTGTTGTACGCACGATGAGCTTGTTTGAGCAGCTGCTCAGTCTCCTGCTTCGTCCAGCGGACCGTCACCACCTCACTGTCTCCCAGCCGTGCATTATCATTCGCAAAATCCTTCGGCAAAGGCTTCGCAAGGCTTGCTTCGGCTTGTTCGATATGCTGCCAGTAAGCCAGCTCCTGCTCCATCGTTGCACTGTTGGCGTAGGCTGACAGTTGTTTGGCCCATACCTGGAACGAATCTGTTTTATGCGGCAGCCGAATAGCTGTGCCGGTTTGACCTGCAACAGCCTGCTCATAACCGGATGCCAAATCCTCCAGCAAAATACGCCATGATACACCGTCCACCACCAAATGATGAATGACGATTAATACATGGTCGCCCTCCGCGCAATGGAACAGACCGAGCTTCACCAGCGGACCCTCGCTCAAATGAATGCTGGCTTGAATTTCACTCGCCTTGGCTTCGATAGCGCTGGATTCATCTTCCACTCTGCTGAAATCTACAATGTCCAGCGTGTATAGCTCGCCTTCCTCTACACTGCGGTTCCAAGCAACATAGCCTTGCTCCGTCTCACGGAATACCGTGCGCAATGCGTCATGATGCTGGACCATACGGTCCATCGTACGGCGCAGCGCGTCAACGTCAAAGCCCCCAGCTCGGTACAGCATCATCGCCTGGTTGCTGTGGTGCAGATCAGCCGGCTGCTGCTCGAAGAACCAGCGCTGAATAGGTGTCAGTTCCACCTGGCCTACGACCTCTTCCTGACTGGCCACCTTGCCATCGGTACGAAGTAATGGACTGAGTGCCGCTACCGTCGGATGGCTGAAGAGGTCTTTCATGTTCAGTCGATAACCTGCTTGCAGCAAGCGGGAGGATACTTGCAAGGCCTTGATCGAATCGCCGCCTAGCTCAAAGAAGTTATCCTGCGTGCCTACGGCATCCACGCCAAGCACTGCGGCCCATACCGCAGCCAGTACCTGCTCCACCGTAGTACGCGGTGCCACATAGGCTGCTCCCGTATGGATGCTGCCTTCTGGCTCTGGCAGGGCCTTGCGGTCGATTTTGCCGTTGCGGGTCAGCGGGATCGTCTCCAGTCGCATGAGCCGTGCTGGCACCATGTGCGCTGGCAGTCCGGCTTCCAGCGCGGCCTGTACTTCCTCGATCCGCAGCTCGGCTTCTCCCGTGATGTATCCGCACAAATACTTGTGTCCACGCTCGTCCGTCCGGTCGATGACTACAGCTTGACGCACACCCGGTACCCGCTGGATCGCCGTTTCAATCTCGCCTAGTTCAATCCGGTAGCCCCGGATTTTGAC
>NZ_JAALET010000036.1:0-2279 GCF_011800655.1 Paenibacillus sp. EKM10P
GGACGGGCAAAGTCTGTCGGTAAATCCAGCACAGGCAGTTCCCCCCGGAAGGTGTCGAGCCAGTAGGCTTCCTGGCGCTGCATCCACTTCTGATGGACCTCGCTTTGTTGCCATACAGCATAGTCTTTGTACTGTATCCGCAGTGGCGGCAGCTTTTCACCGTCATACAAGCGGACAAATTCTTCAGTCAGTACCCCCATGGACACGCCATCCGAAACGATGTGGTGCATGTCGAGCATGAGTACATGCTGCGGTTCCTGCCCTGCTCCTGATACGCCTAGATCTACCAAGCCTACCCGCAGCAGCGGTGCAGCTTTGAGATCAAACGGACGGACAAAGCGACTCACCAGCTCATCCACTTCCTTGCCGACCCTCGTGTCTGTATCCGTAGTCGCACCTTCTGCTTGTACCTTCGTATATTCCACCTCGAACGGCACAGTGTCCTCAACCCATTGCATCGGCTCACTGTCGATCAGATCAAAGCGGGTGCGCAAGGACGCATGACGGGCGATCAGTTGACGGAATGCATGTTCCACTCGCTTCACGTCCAGCGGACCGCTCACTTGCAGCACCGATGGCATGTTGTAGTTCACATCATGTGGATCGAACTGATGCAACACATACAGTCGTTTTTGCGCTGAGGACAAGGGATAGAAGCTGCGCTCTTCCGTTACTGGAATGGACGCATACGTCACTTGATCCAGCTGTTCCAATACAACGGCCAGTTGCTCAATCGTTGGTGCTTCAAAAATACTGCGCAGGGGAAGCGGCTTGTTCAGCTCCTTGTGAATCTTCGAGGCCAGTGTCGTCGCCCGCAGTGAATGTCCACCAATCTCAAAGAAGTTTTCCTTTACGCCGACCTGCGTCAGGCCTAGCACATCCTGCCAAATCTGCGCCAGCTTCACTTCGACCCACGTTCGCGGTGCAACATAGTCGGCTCCGGTTTGCAGGCTGTCTTCTGGTGCTGGCAGGGCCTTGCGGTCGATTTTACCGTTCGGTGTCAGCGGCATTTGCTCCAGCTGTACCAGATAGGAAGGGATCATGTAACCTGGCAGCTTCTGGCTCAAAGTGCTGCGTAGCACACTTGCGACAACTTCCTCATTGGCGACCACATAAGCACAGAGCTGCTTTTGCCCTTGCTCATCTTCTCGTGCGATGACCACAGCTTCTTGCACTGCCTCCAGCTTCAACAGCTGCGTTTCTACCTCGCCCAGTTCGATTCGGTAGCCCCGAATTTTCACCTGCGCGTCGATCCGCCCCTTATATTCCAGCGTACCGTCTGCATTCAAGCGTACCATGTCGCCTGTGCGATAGCAGCGTTCTCCACTGCGGAACGGGCTGTCGATGAACTTTTCGGACGTCAGGTCCGGACGGTTGCGGTATCCACGTGCCACCCCGTCACCGCCTACCAACAGTTCACCCCATACCCCGACGGGCTGAAGCCGCATCGAATGGTCCACGACATACGCTGTCGAATTATGGATCGGTCTGCCAATTGGCACTGATTCCGATTGCACACCGATGATCGCATGCACTGTTGAAAAGGTCGTATTTTCAGTCGGGCCATAGATGTTACTAATTCGCAGGGATGGATGGGCCTCCAGCACCCGGTTCATATGTGGTACGGACATTACATCACCACCGACCAGCAGCTCCCGTATCCCCTCGAACAGCGTCAAATCCTGTTGAGACAGCTGGTTAAAGAGCGGTGTGGTCAAAAACATCGTGGTAATGCCGTAGCTGTGGACAGCATCCTTAAGCTTGAGCACATCCAAAATGACATCCTGACTCACTAGCACAAGCTGTCCACCGTTTAATACAGATCCCCAAATTTCGAAGGTGGATGCGTCGAAAACAATAGCGCCTGTCTGCAATATGCGCGTGTCAGCATCCAACTGTGCGTAGTTTGTATTTTTCACCAAACGTACGACATTGCGATGCTCCACCATAACACCCTTCGGCTGCCCCGTCGTACCCGACGTATAGATCACATACGCTAGATCGTTCGGACCGGACAACGGCTCCAGGTTAGAACCATCCTCGTGATACACACTTTGTGCCCCATTCAGCACCAGCATGTGACCGTCAAAAGCTACCTTGTCCACCAGATGGCTTTGCGTCAACAACAGCTCTGTTCCCGAGTCGTCCAGCATGTAGCGGATACGCTCTTCCGGATACGCCGGATCGATAGGTACATATGCGCCTCCGGCTTTCAAAATGCCTAACATACCCACGATCATGTCTATCGAGCGTTCGGTCATCAGACCCACCAAACGATC
>NZ_JAALET010000037.1:0-2260 GCF_011800655.1 Paenibacillus sp. EKM10P
CCTGTTTACGGTAGTCCACTGTTTCCAGCGTATACAGCGTGCCTTCCTCTACAGCCCGTGTCCAAGCCGTATAACCATTGGAAGTCTGACGGAATACCGTACGAAGCGCATCATGATGCTTTACGAGGTGATCCAACACTTGACGAATCGCCGTCTCGTCAAAGCCCTCGGCGCGATAGAGCATGACCGCTTGATTAAAGTGCTGTGGACGCTCGCGCTCCTGCGCAAAGAACCAATGCTGAATGGGGAGTAGCGCCGTTTCTCCGCTCACTTCTTCTTGATTGGCCATACGACGGACCTCGTGCATATGCGGTGCCAGGGCTGCAACTGTCGGATATTGGAACAAATCCTTCATGTCCAGCTTATAGCCAGCCTGGAACGTACGAGATGCGATTTGGATGGCTTTGATAGAATCGCCGCCCAGATCAAAGAAATTGCCCAAAATGCCGACCGTCTGTAGGCCCAGTACGGACTGCCAGACCGCGACCAGCGCGCGTTCTTGCGCCGTACGCGGCTCTGCATAATCGGCTCCGGTTTGCAGGCTGCCTTCCGGTGCCGGCAATGCCTTGCGATCGATTTTGCCATTGGGACTCAGTGGCATTTGCTCCAGCTGTACAAAGTACGACGGCACCATGTAGCTTGGCAGCTCCCGGCCCAGCTCACTTCTCAGCTCGCTGGCACGGATTTCTTGTCCCGCGACATAGTACGCCACCATTTGTTTTTGGCCCGTTTCATCCGTACGAGCCATGACCACCGCTTCTCGTACCGATTTCACTTGAAGCAGCTGTGTTTCGACCTCGCCCAGTTCAATTCGGTAGCCCCGGATTTTCACCTGATGGTCGATCCGGCCCAGATACTCAATGTTCCCGTCCCGCATCCATCTCGCCAAATCGCCGGTGCGATACATCCGTTCATAGCCTGCTTCCCCACCCGAAAACGGATCGGCAACGAATTTCTCTGCCGTTAGCTCCGGACGGTTCAGGTAACCGCGGGCTACGCCGACACCACCGATGCACAGTTCCCCTGCAACCCCAATCGGCTGCAATTGCTCCGTGCTTTCCTTGACGATGTACAGACGAATATTTTGAATCGGTTTCCCGATCGGGATAACCGTATATTCCTCATCCAGCTCGCAATCAAAATACGATACGTCCACCGTCGCTTCGGTTGGTCCATACAGGTTGACCAGCTTCGCTCCGGCCAAGCTCGACACGAGCCGCTGGAACCGGGCCACATGCTGTGGTGGCAACGCTTCACCACTGGCAAAGACATGGCGCAGTGTGCCCAGCTTCGCTTGCATTACTTCCCGTGGCTGCTGCTCCACATACTCCAGGAATGCATGCAGCATGGCGGGCACAAAGTGCATCGTGGTTACACCATCGCGGGCAATCGTGTCCACGATGTCCTCCGGATTCTTTTCCCCGCCGACCGACAACAGACTTACCTTCGAGCCGACCATCGACCACCAGAACAGCTCCCACACCGACACGTCGAAGGTGAAGGCGGTCTTTTGCAGAATCGTATCTTCTGCACTCAAGCCGTAGCGATTATGCATCCACAAAATTCGGTTCAGCACGGAATGGTGCTCCACCATCACGCCCTTCGGTTTTCCCGTGGAGCCAGAGGTATAAATGACATAGGCGACATGGTGCGGTCCAGCCAGGGGCTCTAGATTTGAACTGTCTTCGTGATAGATGTCCTGACGATCCAGCACCAGCACCTGGCCGTCGAAACTCAGCGACGCTTGCTCTGCCAGATGTGATTGTGTCAGCACCAGCTTCGCGCCCGAATCCTCCAGCATAAAGCGGATGCGGTCAGCCGGATATTCCGGATCAATTGGCACATAAGCCCCGCCTGCCTTGAGGATCGCATAGATGCCCACGATCATGTCCAGTGAACGGTGAACCAGAATACCCACAGGCTGATCTGGTTTAACCCCTTCCGAACGCAAGGTGCGTGCGAGACGGTTCGCTCGCTCGTTTAGCTCACGGTAGGTCAACGACTCCGCTCCGCACAACACCGCCACTTGCTCCGGTGTATTCGCTGCCTGCTGCTCAAACAGACTGCTTAGCGTCTGATCCTGCGGATAGGCTGCCGCCGTATCTCCCCATACCTGTACGATTTGCGCCTGTTCTTCCGGCGTTACCAATGCCAGCTCATCCACACGGATATGCGGATTCTCCACGATTTGTCCGATGACGTGGTTGATATGACCATAGATACGCTCCATTGCAGACCGGTTATACACCAGCGCATTGTA
>NZ_JAALET010000038.1:0-1952 GCF_011800655.1 Paenibacillus sp. EKM10P
CTGTATATGGTGCTGCTGGCGGCATACACCGCACTCTTGCATCAATATAGTGGCCAAGAGGACATCGTTGTCGGCACGCCGATTGCCGGACGACCGCATGCCGATTTGGAGCCAATCCTCGGGATGTTCGTCGGTACGTTGGCATTGCGAAACTATCCGACAGCGGAACATACCTTCCGCAGCTACGTGGAAGAAGTGAAGGTTCGGGCCCTGCAAGCCTACGAGCATCAGGACTATCCATTTGAGGAACTGGTGGAAAAGCTGAATGTGAAGCGGGATATGAGCCGCCATCCATTGTTCGATACGATGTTTACCCTGCAAACGACGGAGGAAGGCGAACTGCAACTGGCAGATCTGAGCTTCCGTCCATACGGCTTGGAGCAAACACCAGCGAAGTTTGACTTCACGCTGGAAGCCAGAGAGGAAGAGGCAGGCATCCAGTTCGGATTGCAATATGCAACTGCGTTGTATCAACGGGAAACCGTTGAACGGATGACACGTCACTTTATTCGCTTAGCCGAAGCCGTGGCGGTAAACCCGGATGCGAAGCTGGGTGAGCTGGAGCTGATTACGACCGAAGAAACCGAACAGATTCTGGAGGTGTTCAATGATCCGAACGCGCACAGCGTGCGTGGAACACTCCAAGGTCTGTCGCTCAGCGAACGTTTTGAAGAGCAAGCGAAAAACAGCCCTGAGCGGATAGCCGTTGTATCTGGGGACATAGGTCTAACCTACGCTGAGCTGAATGAGCAGGCGAACCGGTTGGCCCGTGTGTTACGGGCGAAAGGTGTTGAAGCAGATCAACCGGTAGGCGTACTGCTGGAACGTTCTGCGGATCTTCTGGTGAGCATTCTGGGAGTACTGAAGGCCGGAGGCGCGTATGTGCCAATGGATACGATGTATCCACAGGAACGGATCGACTACATGCTTCAAGACAGTGGGGCCAAGGTCGTGATCACCAGCAGAGCCGCCAACCTTTCGTTGAGCTTGCCATCCACAGTACAAGCTATCGTTCTTGACGATGAGGACGTTCAAGCTCAATGGGGAGCACAGGATGCGAGCAACCTGATCCCTGTCGCCGGCCTGCATAACCTGGCCTATATGATCTACACGTCAGGTACAACCGGTCAGCCGAAAGGGGTTATGATTGAGCAAGGCAGTGTCGGCAATCTGGTAGACGCTTTATATGAGCGAGTGTACAGCCGGTATGATCAGCCGCTTCACATCGCATGGCTGTCCGCATTTGTATTTGACGCTTCGGTGAAGCAAATCTTTGCCAGCTTGCTGCTAGGTCATACCCTGCATGTGGTGTCCCGTGACGTCAGCCTGAGCGGAGAGCATTTGATCGCCTACTACCGCACGCACCGGATTGATCTGTCGGACGGCACACCAGCGCATCTGCATATTTTGAACGAAAGCGTCAGCGTGACAGAAGCGCCGGATGTGAAGCATTACCTGATCGGGGGCGAAGCCTTATCCGTGCAGCTGGTCCATGTGTTCCTGCACAAATGGTCCGGGTATCGTCCGGTCATTACGAACGTGTATGGTCCGACCGAAGCGACCGTAGATGCGACCGCCTATACGATTGAAGATGTAGAGTCGCTGAATGTACTGCTGGAAAAAGGGGAGCACACGGTATCCATCGGAACGCCGATAGCCAACCAGGCTGTGTACATCTTGAACACTCGACAACAGCTGGTACCGATAGGGATCGCGGGTGAACTCTATATCGGAGGGGCAGGTATCGCACGAGGATACCTCAACCTGCCGGAACTGACGGCTGAGAAGTTTGTCCCGAATCCGTTTGCTGATGCGACGGCCGCTGATCCAGCGGACAGCACTTACGCAAACCGGATGTACCGGACAGGCGACCTGGCACGGTGGCTGCCGGATGGCAGTATCGAGTATTTAGGCCGGATCGACCATCAGGTCAAAATTCGCGGGTATCGGAT
>NZ_JAALET010000039.1:0-1817 GCF_011800655.1 Paenibacillus sp. EKM10P
TCGTCCGGCAATCGGTGTGCCAACGACGATGTCCTCTTGGCCTGTGTATTTGTGTAAGAGCGTGGTGTACGCCGCCAGCAACACCATATACAGGGTAGCGCCGGTGTGCGCCGCCAGTTCTTTCAGACGTTCACTAACCTCACGCTTTAGTACAAATTCGATCGTATCCCCTGCCGTACTCTGCACCGCTGGGCGGACAAAGTCAGTAGACAGATCCAGTACAGGTAGTTCACCTTGGAAAGTGTCAAGCCAATACGTTTCCTGACGCTGCATCCATTCCTGCTGGGCCTCGCTTTGCTGCCATACAGCATAATCTTTGTACTGAATCCGCAATGGCGCTAGCTCTTCACCGCCATACAAACGGACAAACTCATCGGTCAGGACCTCCATAGACACCCCATCCGAGACGATATGGTGCATATCAAGCATAAGCAGATGTTGGGCTTCCTGCTCTACTCCCTGAACGCCCAGATCCACCAAGCCTACCCGCAGCAGCGGTGCAGCTTTGAGATCAAACGGACGGACAAAGCTCCGCACCCGTTCTTGCACTTCCTTGCTGACTACAATATCTGCGACCTTGGCTGTATGCGCAGTCGCACTCTCTGCTTGTACCTTCGTATATTCCACCGCAAATGGCACGGTGTCCTCGATCCATTGCATTGGCTCGCTGTCGATTAGCTCAAAGCGGGTACGCAAGGTCGCATGGCGGGCAATCAGTTGACAGAACACGTCCTCTACTCGCTTCACGTCCAGCGGACCACTCACTTGCAGTACCGACGGCATGTTGTAGTTCACATCATTCGGGTCGAACTGATGCAGCACATACAGTCGTTTTTGCGCCGAGGACAGTGGATAGAAGCTGCGCTCTTCCGTTACTGGAATGGACGCATACGCCACCTGATCTAGACCTTCCAGCACAGCTGCCAGTTGTTCAATCGTTGGTGCTTCAAAAATACTGCGCAGAGGAAGCTGCTTGTGCAGTTCCTTGTGAATCTTCGAGGCCAGTGTCGTCGCCCGCAGCGAGTGTCCACCCATCTCAAAGAAGTTTTCCTTCACGCCGACCTGTGCCAGACCCAGCACATCCTGCCAAATTTGTGTCAGCTTCACTTCCACCCACGTCCGCGGTGCAACATAGTCGGCTCCGCTTTGCAGGCTGCCTTCCGGTGCCGGCAATGCCTTGCGGTCGATTTTGCCATTGGGACTCAGCGGCATTTGCTCCAGCTGTACAAAGTACGATGGCACCATGTAGCTTGGCAGCTCTCCGCCCAGCTCACTTCTCAGCTCGCTGGCACTGATTTCTTGCCCCGCGACATAGTAGGCCACCATTTGTTTTTGGCCCGTTTCATCCGCACGAGCCATGACCACCGCTTCTCGTACCGATTCCACTTGAAGTAGCTGCGTTTCGACCTCGCCCAGCTCAATCCGGTACCCCCGGATTTTCACCTGATGGTCAATCCGGCCTAAGTATTCAATGTTGCCGTCTGGCATCCATCTCGCCAAATCACCAGTGCGGTACATCCGTTCATACCCAGCTTCCCTGCTGGCAAACGGATCGGCAACGAATTTCTCGGCCGTTAGCTCCGGACGGTTCAGGTAACCGCGGGCTACGCCGACACCGCCGATGCACAGTTCCCCTGCTACCCCAATCGGCTGCAATTGCTCCGTGCCTTCCTTCACAATGTACAGACGAATGTTCTGAATCGGTTTTCCGATCGGGATAACCGCATATGCCTCATCCGACTCGCAATCAAAGTACGATACGTCCACCGTCGCTTCGGTTGGTCCATACAGGTTGACCAACTTCGCCCCGGCCAGGC
>NZ_JAALET010000004.1:0-468459 GCF_011800655.1 Paenibacillus sp. EKM10P
TTGACGTGCGCTTGTATACACTTTCCCCAGAATCCATTTGCTATAGTAGGCATGTCTCGCTTGCTCATGTTCATACTGAGTAATTAACCCTTGTAATGCTAGACCAGCCAAGTGTTTCAACGGATGAATGCCGTTCCCCTTACTACCTCCAACGGAAGGGGTTCCTTTGCTCCGAACAGGGATCGCTGCGGTTGCTCTCAGAATCACCCCTCCTGCAGGTCCACTTAGCGCTCCTGCAACAACGCCAACCACTTTTCCCATCACTGGAATGGAGCCTAATAGCTTGGACACCGTACCCATCAAGGCATTTGCCTGTTGATGCTCTGCTGGACTGGTGACTTTTGCTTTAGGGGTAGAGGCTTGGTTGCTAGATGAATCCCTAGCTGCGGATTGTGCCGCCTCATATGCCTTTATGTTCATCAATGGCGGTTCTGGAACAGGAGGGAGGTCAGCTACGAAAACAGGTGCCTTCACCGTACCTTCCTGATAAATCACCGGAGCCTTGGTATCCGTCTCACCGTCCAGTACCATGCTGCTGGCTCCGCCTTTTAGATACAGTGCCGTTCCAGCTTCTAGTGAAAGTTCCTGCCCAGCATCAAGCTTGACGTGACCACCCTGAATCTGCACATTCCCAGGACTGTTGATGGTAATTCCGCTACTTTCATGCAGCGTAATGGAAAATTCACCAGAGGTGGATAGAGTCAGCTCATGTTCAGACATTTCGACGGCGCTACCTTGCACATGTTGCCATATCTTCACATTTGGCTGTCCATTGGTGTGGCGTTGTTGTCGCACTGAATCCGTGACATAGGCATCTTGTTCGCGGTGGGTAGGCAGATACAATTCCACCTGTTCCCCGATCTCAGGCATATCGTACCAGCCACTATGTTCTTCCGCGACATAACGGGTGGCGATGGGAAACCAGCACGCTTTGGCAGGATCTTGTTTCGGGTCAATGTCCAGTTGCAGCTGTACAAAATCCTGCTGTACCTTGAGCACCGTTCCTGTCAGCGAGATTCCAGTAGCCTGATCGTTTTCATACCGGGCATAGCGGATATCTTGTTCGGTTTGAAGATCATAACGGGTGCGCAGTAGGCCATCCGCTAGCGTAGTCACTGCATGAACCACGACCAGTTCTTTGCCTTGTCCAATAGGTAACGTGATAAGGTCGCCTAGTGCATAGTATTGCAGGCTTTCAATCATATAGGTGACATACGAGCCAGCACGTTCTCCCGGCTTTTCCGCATCCAACTCATGAAACGTTTTTCGTACACGATAAAATACGTCCCGCTCTACCTTATGTTGCTTGCCTTCTGGCATACCGAAGAAAACCTTGGGCGAAGCTGCGGTTACCTCTGGCACAAGGACGGAACCAAAGCGAGAAGCAAGACGTTTTAAAAACGCCCAATCCGTCTCCTCATATTGTAAAACAAATGTCTCCAATTTGGCATGGTTGCTTATCGTATCAATGGCATCTCCATACTGATATTTTCGAACCAGCGCAGTGACCAGACCATCATAGGTGCGGTGAATATCTTGATAGGAGCGCCTTTTACGCTTAATATCCATCTGGTATGAATGGGAAGCAGCCTCCAGTTCAAACGTATATACGCCTCGCACACAATGTACGGACATACGCGTGACAATCCCATGGAACAGCCTTCTCAGCGATTGTCCCTGATCATTCAACTGACGAATCGCAATCGGCTCTTGCTCTATATTATGACTGATACAAGCTGCTCCCTGTTCTTCGGAGAGCATGCCACTGATATATAAATAGGCATGATCGTTAATTGTACGTGTTATTTGAAGTTGTTCGATGTGTAGGGGCTGAAAGGGACCATAAAAGCGTAGGCTTTCATATCCAATCCCATCTAATAATACGCTCAAGTGAGTTCATGACTCCTTTCTAGATGCGATGGGTATTTCCAAGTAAAGCACGTCATCTATGTAATGTATTACGGGGGGTGTTTGGTATTAAAAAACGAGAGGTGATATTTAATAAACAACCCAGCATATGTATTTATCGGTTAAAAGAAAGATTTAGTTTACAGAATGACCCATTGGTTGGGGGATTTACTATGTTTATTTTTGGAAGTAGGAGGATGAGAGGGAAGTGTAACATGAGTTAATATAGGAATATGGTAATATGCAAGTGCCGAGATCGGATACCATTTTTGAACGTAAGGATTTGGAGTTGAACAAAATAAGGTTATTCCCTACTGTGACGTGCAATCAACTTGCTGTGGTTCAATTACTTTAATAAAACAGATGCAGGGAAGGTCAACATATACCAATGATGTATGTATTTGCGGGGAATAATGGAAGCGATAAAAGTACGATTGAGAACCTGTTGTTGACCGACTGGGAATTAGCGTAAATATTGATCCTAATGCCCTGCCCAGAGGAACCGAAGAGACTTTCTGAGATGGATATTGTGAACAGACCTGAATTCTCGGAATGGGAGGATAAGCATCATTACAAGCAAGCATTGGAGAATGAAGCTTTGTACTGGCAGGGCATGAAGGACGGAGCACAGTTTGTATATGTTGTATTAGAGATGATGCTTCATGATGAAAAAGAGAAAGAAGAATAGCCAATGGAGATTAGATGGTTATAGAGAACATTAAAAAAGATGCTGGGCACCTACCAATCTGGTCATACCCCTGTCAAGTAGACAGGGTATGACCAGGTTGGTAGGTGTTTTAATTTGTCTTACGTTATGGGACACAGGCTCAGGCTTTTCAGTTCAATCCGTCTTGATTGACTATGCTTGCAACTTACCCGCACGAATATCATCTGTCATGCCCGCGTAAGGTGCCTGGGCAATCAACTTCTCGTTGTTCACACCTGCATTTTCAATGAAAGTAATATATGCGAATTCAGGAACTACATGCTTCGGATAAGTCTCATACTTTTCACGCGATTCTTCCATCAGAGGGATGAAATCATTTTGATAGCGTACTTTAATCTCTGGATGCTCATGCACCCATTTCGGAAAGAAAATAATACCATGCATGGTCAATGAAATGGCTGGATGGGTTCAGTATCGGAGAAGCTTCGCCGAAAGAATCATAAACTTTAAGTCGGTATAAGTCGATTAAATAATTAAGGGCTTATATATACACAAATTTCTATATTAGAACATATCTAGCAGTGAACTTAAGCCCAGGCGTAGAAGCCGTATCTAAAAATAGAATTCATTCCAGGAGGTAAGCTATGAATAAGAGAACAGGCTTTAGATTTTTAGTTGTAATTATGATGATTTATGTATTTACTTTTAATCTGGGTGTGGAAACTGTAAAGGCAAATTCCGTATATTATGTTTCTACAACGGGGAATGACATCACTGGAACCGGTACACTATCAAATCCATGGAAAACCATACAAAAGGCAGCAGATACCATGACAGCCGGAGATACCTGCATCATACGAGGTGGTACATATCGGGAAACAGTAACACTTCATACTTCCGGAACTTCTGCAAAACCCATAAACTTTGAGGCTTATACAGGAGAGAACGTAACGGTATCCGGTGCCGATCCGGTTACTGGCTGGAAAAATTACTCCGGATCCATCTATTATGCGGAAATGAAGGGTTCCCTTGGAACAAAAAATCAGATATTTGTTAATAAGCAAATGCAATTTGAAGCCAGATGGCCCAATTCACCAACACTTGATCCCTTAAATTTAGCATATGCAACAGTTGATTCCGGTTCCACTACAACCATCAAGGATGGAGACTTAACTCAGGCACCTGGATACTGGGTTGGCAAAACGGTTTGGAGTGTTCCGGGAACAGGCTACAAATCTTATAAAAGTACCATTACCAGCTCAAGTGACGGCTCCATTACCTTTGATCAAATAGATACTGCAGCGACAGGCGGTAACAGCTATTATATTACTGGTAATCTTAAAGATCTTGACAGTGCGGGAGAATGGTATTATGACAGCATTACTGGCAGACTTTATTTATGGGCACCTGGTGGAGTTGATCCGAATACTTTGACAGTAGAAGCAAAGAAGCGGACTTATGCATTTGATTTAAGTTCCCACTCTTACATAAATATTACCGGAATTAATATCTTTGCCTCCAGCATTAAAATGTCTAATTCTAATTACTGTAAAGTTTCTAATATGATTGCGGAATATGTCAGTCATGATTCGGATGTTACCAGACAATACAGTACAGGGATATTTATGTCCGGTACCAATAATGAGCTTAGAGACAGTACTTTGACCTACAGTTCCGGTAATCTGGTGAGTATAGAGGGAACAGGAAATAAGGTAATTAATAATCTTATTCATGAAGCAAATTATTCGGCAGCGGATATTCCGGCAATCTATCTATTGGGGGCAAACCATCTAATCAGTCATAATACGGTATATAACGCTGGGCGTCATCTGATATTTATGCCTACCCAAAACAGCCAGATACAATATAATAATCTGTACAATGCAGGAAAGCTGACAAAAGACTGCGGAATACTCTATGAATTTGCCTGGGATGGGCAAGGGACGGTAATTCATCATAATTACATCCATGATAATCTGGCAAAGAATTATTCCGGCACTGGTGTCTATCTGGATAACGGTAGCAAGGGCTATATTGTGCATCATAATGTTGTATGGGGAAACTATACAGGGATAAGATTGAATACACCCAGTAATTTTAACCTGATTTATAACAATACCACCTACAGTAACGGAAATGTAGGATATTGGGGAAGTAATTTTCAGTCAGATATGTACGGCGACAGAATTTTTAACAATATCTTTACTACAGCCTTTACACTGCCTGGTACTCATATAGAGGGAAATAATATTACCTCAGAAACCAATCCGTTATTTGTGAATCCCACAGCATATGATTTCAGGTTGCAGTCTACTTCTCCAGCTATTAATGCAGGGGTTGTAATATCTGGAATCACGAATGATTATGTTGGTTCGGCACCGGATATTGGAGCATATGAGTTCGGTGGAACTGACTGGACTGCCGGGCATGATTTTTCTTCACCTCCGGACCCGGTTTTTGAGAGTGTCAGCTTACTTTATGTTAATAACGTAAGGCAATCTGATTTCGAGAAAGGGATAATCTCACCATGGGCAGCAACATATTCAGATACTGCTGCAAGTGTATCGGTACCAAGAAGCGGCTCTAAGAGTGTTAGATTGGGACCCGGAGAAGATGGTATCGAGCAGATACTTACGGGGCTAACTCCTAATACCAGCTATATGTGTACCGCCTGGGTTAAAGCAGACATAGGAGAGCGGATTCAGATTGGCGTTAATGGCTTTGAAGGAACGGATGTATCCGCAACATCTGACAGTACATCCTGGACAATGGTAAACATTCCTTTTACAACCGGAGCAGGCGCTACCAGGGCAACAGTGTATGCTTACAAGAATCCTGGTACAGCATATGTTTATGTGGATGATTTTGGGGTAGTTGAGCAATAAATTATTTTACTGGTTTTATGTTTGACAGGATTGTCAGAAAGTTAGAAAAACCAAGACTGCCTTGGGACAGATGGATCAGGAGGGACACTTTCAGTAGAAAATAAAAAAAAGAAAGACATAAGACTCTGATCTAAAAACGATAGATTTTCCGCCAAGGGGCGATCAGGCCTTAGGGCATCATTTTTGTACACTCAAGGCACGTTGAGTGCGTGGTCGTAATATGTCGAGATGAGAAGCATTGAGATAGAAGGGATTAAGAGCAACTTGAATATGTTCCTGCATTCAAAAAACGCTTTAGGGTTGTTACTGCATTGCACAATGACAAATAACTTGGAAGATGTCTGGGAAAACAGTAAAGAGGGGCGGCGTGCCCCTCTTATTGCGAGATACTAAATATTTTTAGAAAGTGTAGTTTTTTATTTCGAGATTTTTCATCATAAAAAGCTTTTCTCTCATTCAATGATCTTGCTATATTCGATAAAAGCTGAATTATATTCCTTATCTCATGTTCTGTAGTGTTGTTCATATTGTGAGATTCACTGATTTCATCATTATGTTTAATCTTTAGGTTCTTCTCTATTACGCAAAATAATTCTCAAAGGCAAAGAGGGCTACAAGTAGCGCCCAGTAAAGTATGGGCGCTTTTGCTTAAATAATCCTTTATATAGATTTAAAATCGTTTATTTTAATATATCAGCATGCCTTGCTTGAGAAGTTATTGGAAATTGATGTTCCTATAGTTCTAAACATGTCTAGGGTCTTCTAGATCCGCTGATTTAATCTTTAGTATTCCCGATAGCTACAATATATTTAAGAGGGTTGGATTGAAAATTGTTTGAAGAACTTGTAGACGAAAGATCTATTTTGTTCCAGGTACGCGTAAAAGTTGCCCCTGCTTGCACTGCAGGTCGATCTCTATCCTGTTTATCGTATTGGTAGCTTATATCTGTAATGAAAGTGGGCCGAAGGTCTTCGCTACCTAATTTCAAATCCTTACCAGATATATTTCGAGCGGTTATAGATAATGTTGCCATTTTTGAGCTGCTATCAGCTCCCGGTAAGGTTAGCTCATAAGATAGCGGGCGAATTTTATTGGTATCTATTTCCGTGCTTAAGGGGATTGTATTTGGATCGTAGCCGCCCTCTAAATAGGAAATCACTTTACTTTTTTTGAATTTATTATCTTTAATCGTTAACAATTGATCCTCCCAGCTGCCCTTAATGTTTAAGCCGTCAAGTAGTACCTTGGCAGGAATAAAAACTTGTTTTTGTTTAAGAACAGGTACAGTATCAATTTTCGTGTTTTTTCCATTATACGTTACATTGTTAGAGTTAATTGTAACTTCTATATTCTTGTGATCCCAAGAAATTGTGGCTGTTTTTTTAGGCACATCGTAATTTACTGTCGCTCCAAGCAACTCGCTTACTGCACGTAATGGAATCATAAAGCGCTGTTGTTTGTCGATGTATGGCGCGTCAGGTGATGTGTATAAGATGTAATATTGGTTGATTTTAAGAATCACTGGTGCCTTAATGACAGTCGCTTTCGCATCTACGTGCCCCATGCTTAACGAAAACAATAATAAGGCCGCCAAAGAAAATAAAACAATACTTTTACACAACTTCATATAATATTGCCCTCCATTCATTTATACTGCACTAGATATTTTACTCCAATAATTACAATTAGTTGCGAAAAAAAGGAAAAAAGAACGCATCAAAGGAAACTCTCCTTAATACGTTCTCTTTTAGGGATTAACTTTTAAATATCTATATTATCAGTTTCTTCACCTGCATTTATATAATTTACTCTTACAACATCAGTTGTAAATGAACATGTGCCACTGGCATTGGTATCGGCTGCAGACCAAGTATGGTAATTCATTGAGCTATTTCCAATTAGACTGTTATACCAGTGGGCATTATGAAGATAAGAACCACTGTGAAAATTTTGCGGCTTTTGGCCAATTGTAGTTAATCGTTTTAATATATTCCCACCTCCAGGAATGAAACCTGGTGCTTGGCGTCCTATGGTTATTGTTGTGTTCTGGTTGGTAGTATAATCAATTCCGCTAACGGTAAGAGCTATATTGTTAGATGAAGGTATAGAAAACTTCATATTTACATTTTGTTTGCTCTTAAACCGATGTGAGTAACCTATAGGGTCATTATCTACGCTGATCAGCATTCCCCAATTATCATACAATGTACTATGAATAAGTCCAGCATCTACACCGCCACCATTAGCACCCTGTCCTCCGACATATACATAGCCTGCATCACCATTATAGCTGGAAGATGCTTTATTGTTGTTATCTCGAATCTCTGATCCTCCAGGTAAGTAGACATAATGAGATTGCCATGAATAATTAGCATTAGAAGTTACCCTTCTATAGGGACCTGTACTCCCTGTGCATGGATGTTGTGTAGCCTGTGTACCAATTTCTCCTTGTGATTTTGAAGTGGTCGCACAAGAAGAATCTTTATAAACACTATTACTAACAGAAGTTTTATTGTCATCCTGTTTAGATTGTTCGTTATGAAGAACAATTTGGGTTGGTAAATTATCAACCGGTAAAGCATATCCTTCTTTGCCATCAGGGGTTTCGATTATATTGTCAGAAGTTTTTTTGTATTTAAATACTTTTTCGAGTAACTCAGGTTTGTTCGCATACAGCTTTCCATTAGCATCTTCATAGACTACATTTTCACGTGCGTTTGGCTCCAAATCTACCATAAAGTTTAGGAGAACATTTCGATCCTTCCCTTGAACAGATGAATCGATAAAAATGTCCGCATGGGATGCGGTAGAATTAACCTCTGGTTGGGCAAATACACTAGAAAAAGAGCTCAAAATTAAAGCAGATGCCAATGAGCCTACCATCAAAACTTTATTCATTTTCATGACTTTCCTCCTATAAAACATGAATGTGTTCAATAGCATGACGTGTAGAAAAATGATATAGGCTGATTAAGAGGAATCTAGAAGCTGTTTTCTATGTAATCATGTCCTTTGATCGAACTAAATCAGTTTTCTATCTTCCCTACTGGCCAATAGAGAAATCATGCATAAATGGGATTCGAATCCTATTAGAAACATATTATAGCTATATTTATCTTTTGTGTAAGTTACTCAACTTTTGCAACTCAATTTCTGAAATAAATCCTTGACATAGCTAGGTAAACCGGGAATTACCACTAAATCTCGGAAGAATAGAGCACTAGTTAAGATATGGGTGCGGTTGACGAGTTCAAGAGCGATCCTAAACCTGCCATTAATTGATTGTGAGGGTGTCCAAGAGAGGGTTCCTTTATTGAAATTTCAGAGGTAAGAGGAAGAATATGCTTTCCATCGTCTCGGTATATGTGGAGTCCGTGGTAGTAATATCGAGATAAGAATCATTGATGCATGAGGGTTTAAGAGCAATTTGAATATGTCCCTGCATTTAAAAAAACTTTAGGGTTGAATGTGGGAACATATTATTTTTATCCAAAAGGCACACGGAGTGTTGTGTGTTTCTGTGAAGTAATAATAAATTAGTAACATATTTATCTTTGTGGATTACATAAACGCAGACTCAACCTTCGCAGGATGGAAGCACGGCATTAAATGGCTTCAATTTCAAGAAGGCTAAACTCCATGTTCACACAATTGAATGGGCTCAATAAGTTTGATTTTTTACTGGCGAAGAAAATTCATGCTAATATAACATAAACAGAGAAGATATAATCATGGGGGCATGAATGTATGATAAGTGTGAAAAAAATTGGTTAACAGGATTGTCGATGAATCTGTGATTAAAGGGAAAACTTATATCTATTTAATATCAGGCACTGAGAATTCGTTTACCAGTGGGTATTATAGGATTGTTGAAAATGAAGTCTCATATGTTAGTGATGTAACTGTTTTTCTTTTTGAAAAATATACAAATGAGATTGAGAAGATAATGATCGGAAAGGGGATTCTTTGTATCAAAGTGGAAGCTGGGAATTTAATCGAATATAGTATTGTCAACGATATGAATCCAGAACTTTTTGATAGTGATGTCTTCGAATTGATTATCTACCAGAGATATGATTTGGAACCGGAGGGAGAGGAAAGTAAAGTAACCTTATGGAAATCATTAAAGGCCGAAAAAATAAAAAAAACCCTAGTGTTTGCATGCTATATGAATGATATGGAAGGAATCAAGGAACTCGTTGCGAACGCAAGTAAATCTAATTTAGAAAAGGTTCTGGAATATTGCGGTACAGCTTTGCAGTTTTGCTGTAAACACAATAATTTAGAGGCATTTAGACTTTTAGCAGAAAAAGGGGCAAATGTAGGAAAACGTGCGTTGGCTGAAACATCGCTTGAAATTGCATTTAGATATTCAAGTGATATTGTGAATTATATACATACGGAATATGCGGATATCTATCAAAAAGAGGTAGAAAAGAAGGGATTCGGGATCGCTCTTCATTGTAAAGATGAAGCTCTGTTAAATGATATCTTAGAGATGGGCTGTGATGTGAATTGCGAAAAGAAACCGTTTCCCCCTTTACATAATTTTGCGGATTGTAATAACGTTTTGGGTATTCAATTCCTGTTGGATCATGGAGCTAATATTGAATGTAGGAACCAGTATAAGCAATCGGCCTTGCATAGAGCTGTCAGCAAGGGAAATGCAGCAGCAGTTGAAATCCTATTAAGATATGGGGCCGACATTCAGGCTAAAGATGATAATGGAAAAACACCTTTGGAATTGGCTCGGGCACGTGAAGACAAAACAATATTTAATATGATGGAATGATGTAATTGTAAATATGATTTAAGGAATTTCTTTAATAGCCGATCTAGTATGAGTAAATGATGGGATTTATCGGAGATATTAGGGGGATATAGAGAATTTCTTTGAGGTTGTAAGAAGATCAATTCAAAAAATAGTGTTGCACGAGAATAATAATCGAGTGGTTGAGAAAAATCCTTCATCATGGTCGGAATGGTTTGAGGGATATGCGATGATGTTGTGGGGAAACTGTATGGTTTGAAAAAATAGAGAAGCATATTAGATAAATAAGGTTACAGAAGGCTCTGTCAAGCCTCATTAGTCGGGATTAAAATGGAATTTAGCAAAAATTATATATACTCTAAATTAGGTCCTTAGTATTAACTAAGGGCTTTTTTTGTTCCATATATCCCCATGTATATGCTATAGTGTAAGAAATAAAGAATATTTATGCAGAATTTAGTAGGGATTTGGATTTTTTTATTCCCTTGGTCGTGGGTATATAGTCCTTCGATATAAGCTGAGATATTCCAATGAGGTGAAAGTGAGTGGCAAGAACTTATTATGCAGAAGGCAGGCAAGTTGCTTATGTATTGAGAGGGTTATTTGTTATAGTCGGACTTACTATTTGTTTTAAAATACCTGGTCTACATTGGGGGTACCTTTTTGGCATCTTACTTGGCTCTGTGATTCTTGGAGAAATATTTGGATCGATGTGGACACGAAAGCAACGACAGAAAAAGAAAAGTAAGGTCGCTGGTACGAAAAAAACTGGTAGGAGTAGAACTGCTAGCACGAACAATGGGGTAAGCAAGGTAAAAGGGAAAATAACGAGTAAAAAACTAACTGATGCACAGATTCTCCAAGCTAATGTTGATACACTATCAGGAACAGATTTTGAACGATTAATGGAGCTTTATTATACAGATCAAGGTTATTCAGTACAGCGAGTTGGTGGATCAGGTGATCATGAAGTCGATTTGATTCTCAAAGGTAAAGAGGGTTATAAAATCGCAGTTCAGTGCAAACGCTGGAAACGTGATGTCGGGAATGATATAGTACTCCGGCTCAAGGCTGGTAAGCAGGTACACGGTTGTTATGATGCTTGGATTGTGACGACGAGTAATTTTACAAGGGCTGCTAAAGAGGCGGCGGAGAGGTTGAACATTAAGTTGATTAATGGGGTTGCGCTTGCTGATAGGCTAAAAAGGTGGAAAAAGAATCGTGTAATATAGGAGGGCGAACCTTTGTTATCCGAATATATCAATAAACAAGATATTGATGGTGTTTTTTGGGAGAATGTTATTTCTGATGTTGAGAGAAAAGAATGCCCTTTTAGTATCCTTTATTTTATAAAAAAGCGCTGAAGCTAAAGAAGTGGAAAATAAATAGGAATATCAGATATATGTACTAATTATTTTTAAGCTTTATTGGGAATATAATCCTTGTTATAATAATAACGAACATTTGTTCTCTTTCTGTTTGTTCATTTTGGAAGACGGCAGGTTGATGAAATAAAATGCTTGTATTATTAAAAGGAGTGTAGTCTATGTTTACTGCTTTGTATAGGAGATTTAATAACTTTCGGGTAAATGCCCTATATGATCTGCTTGAAACCTCTCCATTAGAATACTCAAGTGAATGGATTACTGATCTACTAGTTACTGATGAAAATATAACAATGGATTATTATCGTACAATACGTTCCATAGAACTATTCTACGATAATAGCTCAGAAGAAGAAACTCCTGAGGTATTAAGTAAAGCATATAAAGCTAGTTGTATGTTTTCGAAAAGTGGAAATTATGCTGTGATATATGGAAGTAAAGCTGCATGTAGTAATTTAGAGAGGTACTTAGAAAAAGAAGCACATATAAGTTTTTACTCGTACAGAGTAGAGTTGAAGGGGATTTTAAATAAAATCTCAAGTAAACAGTATCAAATAAAAAAAATAGAATATTATAATGTGGAATTTTTTAACGTAGTTCTTAGTGCACTCACTTTGGAATTCAAAACAAATTTGGATGCACAACAAACACTTAAAAAGATACCAACCTCTCCCTCTAAAACTAGTATAGAGATTTATTACAATGGAGGATGGTACACACTCAATTTTGATCTGATCAATAATTCGGTAAAGTTAATCTATGATTCATTAAAAAGTACTAATATAGATAATGTAAGGGAATTAATTTTCAGTTTTTTTGAGGGGGAATAATTTTGTCAGAAGAACAGCAATATCAAGGTGATAGATGGACTACACAATCTAAAAATATCCTACAGAATTTGGGATGGACTCAAGTTGGTGATTCGAACTTTGACATTGATTGTGTGAATAAACCTGCACATAAAACAAAGACACGAGATAGAGTCAATCCTCATGGAATTGATTTAGTCTTTTCATTTTACGATCCATATAGCAAAAAAGATGTTGGACTAATAGTAGAATCTAAACACAGAAAATGGGATGGCATAAATAAAGCTGAAATTGAGGACTTTGTAAAGCAATTACAAATGACCATTGAATGTGCAGGTACTAATGAAACTTTGCAACAACTGGGTTGCCCAATTGTAAGAGTAGGGCTTCTAATGATATGGTGCAATGAACCTGAACGCTTCGAAGAGGATAAATACAGAGAATACTTAAAACAATTGAAGCTTACTTCTAAAAGGAACAACCCAGTCACCATCTATGTAGCTTCAAATAATGAAATTTTAAGATGGTGCTCGTTGATTCAAAAAGTTATTTATATAAGAAAAGATTCCAACGTTTCGGAGTTTAAGTTTTTTTATCCTAGCGATACATATAGCGGGGGAAAAAGCTCACCTTCAAGAAGAGATCATGTTAATATAGTTCATTTGTTTTCAAGTTATATTTTTGCTAAAAGTAAGGAAAAACAAATATTTAGAGGAAACACATTAACCAGTGAAATTAGTCACGTCTTCTTCTTTGCTGAGCCTACCTTAGAAGAATTAAATTTTATGTACTCTTGTATACAACCTTTTCAACTTGAGGACGCTCAAGAACTAAGGATTTATTTGTATAATGATGATACAACTTTTAGAGTACAAATCGAACAATTTATTAGATCCAAAAGAAAAGATTTAATTGCACAAGGATCGGGTTTAGAAATCACTATTGACTACATGATAAGGCTTGCTAATGTTCCTGAGGAATACAATAAATAGTTAAGTGAGGAAAAATATAATGCAGCTAAAAAAATACCCCAATAGATTACATGTGAGAAAGGTAATTGAGCAATTTATGAATAGTAAGGACTCAAGAAGCTTTTTTCAAGAGCAAGGAATACTTGTACAAGCAGTAAAAAGAAAAGATGTAGCTAAGCTTGGAGCAGATCATTATTTTTCAAGGAAGAGATTTCTAGAACTTAAAGAAAAAATTGATACGGAACATAATTACAAAAAAACCGGAAGAATAGAATTGCCAAAAGAGCAAGTAGACGATCTTAAAAGTGCACTATTGGAAATTAACGGTGTTCGTCTAGATAATGATGAAGAAAATACAATGGTGACTGTATCAGAAGCTAAAAATGGAGATTGGAAATTTATTATAAATTATACAGAATATAAACCGAGTATGATTGATTTGTTAGATAGAACTGACAGAAGAGTAGAAGTAACTGTGAACCAACAAAAAGATACTTGTAGTTTGGATTTTGATACTTTAGCTAGCAATGATTATAGCAAAGTTACACAAGTAATTAACTATATCCATCAAAAGAATAATGACATAAAGTTTGATTTTTCTGAAATAAGTTTGAGAATGTTGTCTTGTGAGAAAAGGATTCAGTTATTTAATGAATTTTTTCAACATGACCACTCACCATGGAAATTTGAAGAAATAATAAAACTGAAAGTTAAACGTGATGATGATGGGGCTAACTCGGAGGAAAGTTCAATATCAGCAAATCAGCTTAGAGGTATAAACTCAGCAATTATAGATGGGAAGAATCTTATTGAAAATAGTTTTGTAAAGGGTACGTTAGACAACGGATTCTACTTTTCCATGGCGACTATGAGATTTGAAAATATTGAAACTGCCCAATTTATAGATGTTGCTATTGAATTTAAAAGCAGACCTGAAAAATGCGAAACTAAGCTGGTTAATTCAGGATTCTTTATTGAGGAATTTGGTGGTGAGATATTAGAAGAGAATCTTATATTTGAATCAAAAATTCAAGATGCTATTTTGTTTGAGTTTAAAAATGTGCTTTACCAAATTTACCGGAAATTATTAAGGGGACGCAGGGTTTCTTTTTCTGTTGGCAAAGTAGAAGTTAAATTTATTGAGGAGAATACAGAGCCTGTAAATTAAATTGTGAAAACTCTTGAACTAAGTAAAATGGAAGTAATACAAAGGTTTTGGGGAGCACATTGGACTTTGGATAAAAGGCAATTGCAAGCATTTATTACAGAGGACAAGTTGGGTCTTTTTGTCATGCCGTTCATGTTGTTATAGCGGCACGGAAGTATATTGATGATTGGTGGTTTCAGAAAACATTATGGAATGTTCTTACTCCTATTGCCTTTGAAAGTTTCACCTCATTATGTTGAGATTCGAGCGTGTAATCTATTATAACAAATACGAATATTTGTTTCTGTTTATCGCAGAGATGCATGCGCTATCCATGTTCACAACCATATTATCCAAACCACCAAATAGGAGGCTAAAATTTGTCCACTAATCCAACACGAAATCAATACATCAATCTGTTCCACTTTAAGGAGATCGCTCATGTAGGCGACTAACTTTGTGCGTCGCAATCTAGCACTCGTACCATCACTATGTTGGACAGCATATATCTTGATCAACTCAAGCGAGTCATAGCTGAACGTTGATCCTTCCACCGATGTTACCGAAGTCATCTTTATGCTCAGTGCTGATCAAATTGACGAAGATGATCCATTCTAACTTGCCGTGCTTGAACGTATGTTACGAGATGGCATCTACTACAATGAAAGAAAATATGCCCGTTCGATCAAGTCACCTGCGATGGGACGTACACAGCGAACAGAATTTATCCAAGAAAAGTATATTGCTGAGCTGATTTGTATCAATATTTTACACTCGACAAATTGCCACCACTCACCAATATCCATAAGTGGGAAGCTGCACTTGATGTGGGTCGTTCCGCAGCACAATCAGTTCCATATAGTCCACGTATTGACGTCATTCCAGATTATGAAAAGGATACGATCATCGAAGGTATATGGAAAGTGGAAAAGTGTGCTGAAGATTTGCAACAGCAGAAGTTGATATTCAATGAGAAGACGCAGCAACGTGAATATTTCAAAGCGTAGAAAGTATTGAAACCATCAAAGGAACATCTACATAAATTAGAACGTATACCGAATAAATCGATCCTGTGGAATGGCGGTACAAAGTCTGTTCCTGATCAAAATTAATCTAGAAACAAAATCTTCGTGTGAAGCTAGAATAGCATTTAATTCTTCCAATATTACGTATACACGTACCACATCCGTTATCATCCTTTGTTACACTTTGAATAAAAAGGAGATGATAACTTGGATACCCTACCTAAGATACTAAAGAGCATGGAACATACAAACTCATCTGAAAATACGGCTAAAGAATACGAGAGCTTGGTACAGCAAGAAGATGAACACATAGAGAGACTTAAAACCTGCACAAAGCTCATTTGGGATGCGTTAGCTATCATTTCTCAAAAGGCAAGCGTACTGCACATGGAAACCGTCAAAGAAGCAGCAGACCATCTTCATATCATGGAACTGGATTTACGAAGAGAACTGTTTAAAGTTCGTTTGAAAAAAAGTATTTTGGCAAACAAAATGAAGCAAACCCAAGCATAGCAGCGAAGGGGACGGAATTGTTCTGAAGAAGCGGAGCGTTCGCCTTTGAACCTGGATTTTACCGTTAAAATATAATCAAAAAAGTCTGGGGGCAACAGCGATCGGAAGAATGATCCGTGCACGTAGCGACCTTAGATGCACGTACTTGCTCAACCCAACCAGTAATCACGCAACTCAAGCTAACCCGACATGACCCTTCACGGTCTGATCGGGTTTTCTCATTTCAATCCCTCCATCCCCGCGCATAAATCTTCACGCTCCTTCAAACACCGTCACCCAGATAGTTACACCCACTCCCACATCATGTATAGTAAAGTTATGGGAAATAAACATGAACCCGCATATGTTCTTGATTACTTAAACGTACAATATGAAACATGGCAAAAACGAGGAGGAACGTGATGATACATCCAACACAGATTCAGGATATGCTGCAAGCTGCGCTGGAGACGGGCGGAGATTTTGCAGAGGTGTTCGTCGAGGACCGCACCAATGGGCAACTGGGCATGACTGGGGGCGTCGTGGATACGGCGCTGTCAGGCCGGGATTTCGGGATTGGCATTCGGATTATGAAGGAGCATTTCTCGGTGTATGCTTACACCAGCGATATGAGCGAACAGAGCCTGATCCGACTGGCCAAATCGGCTGCTAAGGCTATTCGTGGCGGTGGAGCGCCAGGTACACACACGATTACACTCCATCCCCATGCGATCCCTAACCAACATCCGATTGCGATCATTCCTGACGGTTCACAGAAACGCGCCAAGATCGACATGATGAGACGGGCGCATGAGGCGGCAAGCCAATACGATCCTTCCATCACGCAAACCTCTGTTGGGATTAGCAACTCGATCCAGAACGTATTAATCGCCAATAGCAACGGGCTGCTGGTGGAGGATACCCGTACGTATACACGCATGAGAATAAGCGCGATTGCGACGGATGGGGAGCATAGACAATCCGGGTTCCGTGGGCCGGGAGCGTATGCAGGGACGGAATTCCTGGAGAATTTGAATATCGAAGGAAATGCCAGACACGCTGCTCGCATTGCGTCTACGATGGTGAAAGCGGGATATGCGCCTAGCGGTAGACTGCCTGTCGTGATTGAAAATGGCTTCGGCGGCGTTCTTTTCCACGAGGCGTGTGGGCATGGGCTGGAATCTACGGCGGTGGCGCATGGAACTTCCGTGTTTGCCAATAAGATCGGACAGCAGGTGGCTTCACCGCTCGTTACAGCTATAGATGATGGAACAATTCCGAATGCGTGGGGCTCGCTCAATATCGATGATGAAGGAGCGCCGACACAGCGCAACGTATTGATCGAGAACGGCATTTTAAAAGGATATCTGGTCGACCGCATGGGCTCGCGCCAGATGGGTGTACCTGCGACGGGATCAGGACGAAGACAGTCCTATAAATTTGCGCCTGCATCCCGTATGAACAATACGTTCATTGCGAATGGCGAGTCTACCCGTGAAGAGATCATTGCCAATACAGAGTACGGGATCTATGCCAAATCGCTGGGCGGTGGTTCGGTGAACACCTCGACGAGCGAGTTTAATTTTGCAGTCGAAGAGGCGTACATGATTCGCAACGGTAAAATTGCCGAGCCGGTCAAAGGCGCAACGCTGATCGGCAAAGGCATTGAAACCCTGCAAAATATTGATATGGTCGGCAACAATCTGGATCATGGTCAGGGGATGTGCGGCTCGGTCAGTGGAAGTCTTCCGGTCAACTGCGGACAACCGACGATTCGTGTATCCGAAATGACCGTCGGCGGACGAAAGGGGGAATAGGCAATGAATATTCAGCAATTTCAGGAAGCGTTGTTCGCGAAAGGTCGGGAAATGGGCTACGCGGATATGGAAATCTACTATGTAAATGGACGTTCTACCTCGGTAAAGGTACTGAAGGGAGAAATTGACCAATATACCATCGTTGAAAATGGCGGACTTTCCTTCCGTGGCGTCATTAACGGAAAAATGGGCTATGCCTCTACGGAGAAGCTGGAACCAGATGTGATCGACTTTTTATTGGAAGAAGCACGTAGCAACGCGGATATATTGGAGAGCGAGGAGCAGGATGAGCTGTTTGTAGGCTCTGAGAGCTACCCTAAGCAGCCTGCTTATGCCTCAACGCTTGTCGACACAGCTCCTGAGATTCTGATCGAAGCGGCGCTGGAAATGGAGCGTACAGCGCTTGCCGCAGATCCACGAATCGTGATGGCTCGACATTGCTCGGTCAGCGTTCGTGAGAATGAGGTCCTGATTGTGAATACCAAAGGACTGCATTGTCATCGTCACAAAAGTCTGGCGACCGCTTATGTATATGTGATTGCAGCAGATCATGGCGAGACGGTTACCGGGGGCTGGCATGATTATTCGCTGCGGAGCGTGGAGGAGATCGATATTGCGGATGTGGCGCATAAAGCTGTGAAAGAGGCTGTTTCCAAGCTGGGGGCGCACACGATCCAATCGGATAACTATCCGGTCATTTTCCGTCATGATGCAGCCGCGCAATTGCTGGCTGCGTACACGTCGGTATTTTCTGCGGAGTCGGTGGATAAAGGCTTTTCACGCTTGGCTGGGAAGCTGGGGCAAAAGGTGGCAAGCGAACATATCACGCTGATTGATGATCCGCTAATGGAGAACGTTCCGGCAGGCAGCACGTTTGATGCGGAAGGCAGTGCGACACGCCGCAACGAGATCATCAAGGCTGGCGAATTGCGGACGTATTTCCATAACCGCAAGACGGCCCGCAAGGCCGGGGTACAGAGTACCTCTCATGCTTCCAAAGGCAGCTATAACGGTAAAATTGGGGTGTCGTATCATAATCTGTACGTGGCGCCAGGCACGTGTACATTGGAGGAGATGATTCGCAAGACGGACCGCGGGTTGATGATCGTCGAGCTGCAAGGGCTGCATGCGGGTACCAATACGGCGTCCGGTAATTTTTCGCTGGCTTGTCTGGGATACTGGATTGAGCAGGGGCAGGTGGTCAGAGCGGTCAATCAGATTACCGTATCAGGCAACTTCTTTGATGTACTACAGCAGGTAGAGGAAGTTGGCAACGATTTGCATTTTACAGGAAGCTGCACATCTCCTTCGCTCAAGCTGGCTGCACTTTCGATTTCAGGCTCCTAATGGCTGGAGCAGCCTTCTTTTTTCAGACTTACGACCTGTTCCTGACGTTCTGATTGTCTAGCAATGACAGATGCCTGATGCATCGGGGTATGGTAAAGTAGGAGAAAGTCTTTAAAATATGAAAAAAAGGCTTGGTTACAGCACCGCGACAGGGTATTATAGACAATAATATATTCGAAAAAAGGTTCGAATTGAATTTTTATTGGGGGATGTATATGAGATATATAAGCACTAGAGGTCGCGTAGAAGCCAAGGGATTTATTGATACTGTGCTCATGGGGTTAGCTGACGATGGAGGACTAATGGTGCCGGAGCAGATTCCGACCGTGTCGGCAGCTACGCTGGAGCAATGGGCGACATTGAGCTACAGAGAGCTGCTGCTGGAAGTTTTTGCGCTGTATATCAATGATGAGATTCCTCGCGAAGATTTGGAACAGCTGGTGGAGCGCAGTTATGTAAGCTTCCGTCATCCGGAAGTTACGCCAGTGAAGAAGATCAACGATTCCCTGTCTATTTTGGAGCTGTTCCATGGGCCTACGTTTGCGTTTAAGGATGTGGCGCTGCAATTTATGGGTGAATTTTATTCCTATGTGTCCAAAAAGCAGAATGAGATTATTCATATTTTGGGTGCAACCTCGGGCGATACGGGAGCAGCAGCGATTCAAGGCGTGCGTGGCAAGGAAGGCATCAAAATCTGTATTTTGCATCCGCATCAAAAAGTGAGCAAGGTACAAGAGCTACAAATGACGACAGTAGACGATGAGAACGTGCTGAATCTATCTGTAAAAGGGAACTTTGACGATTGTCAAAAAGTAATTAAGGACCTGTTTGCAGATTTGGACTTCAAAGCCAAACATCATCTGCGGGCGATTAATTCGATTAACTTTGTGCGTATTTTGGCGCAGACGGTATATTACTTCTATGCTTATTTCCGGGCGCAGGAGTCTGCGGGTACGAAGAAAATCAATGTCAGCGTGCCATCCGGCAACTTTGGCAATATCTTTTCCGGCTTTCTTGCGAAGAAAATGGGTCTACCCATCCATAAGCTGATCATTGCCACGAACGAAAATAATATTTTGGAGCGCTTCGTGAAGACAGGCGAATACCAGCCGGGCGATTTCAAAAGCACATACAGTCCTTCCATGGACATTCAGGTGGCAAGTAATTTCGAAAGATACCTGTACTACTTCCTCGGAGAGGATGCAGCCAAGGTATCTGAATACATGAATAACCTCAAAACAGAGGGACGGATTGTGATCGGTGCAGAAGATTTGCAGCGTGTCCAGCAGGATTTTGAAGCGCTGGGTGCTTCGAATGAGCAGTGTCTGGAGCTGATCAAAAAGTACAAAGCTGAATACGATTATTTGCTTGATCCGCATACGGCTTGCGGTATTGCCGCGTATGAGGCGTATAATGGCGCGGACGAAGTCTGTGTGACCTTTGCGACAGCACATCCGGCCAAATTCGATGAGGCGATCCGTCTGGTGGACATTAAGCAAGAGTTCCCGGCGCAAATTGAACAATTGTTCTCCAAGCCGCAACACCAGCAGGTGGTAGAGCATGACGAGGCCGAAATTGTACGTCAGCTTGAAGCCTTTTATGTGTAACAGAATATTTCCGTAATGGTGAGTTGTTACATTCTTACGGATGGGAAAGAGGCTGCGCCCTGAGCGCTAGCCTCCTTTTTTATATCCATATTTTCCAGATATGATGTATGTTTTAGTTTCAATTTGTTCACATTATAATGCCACATAGAGTAAGGTGTTAGAGCCTTAGAAATCGTGAAAAAAGCCCGTAAATCAAGGGATTTGGCTTTAGGAATATAACAGGCAGTGGTAGGTTCATAGAGTTATTTAATGAAGGATACAAAAATCTTTTATAGGGAAATTGGATGTATTTATATAAAAAATCATGTATAGTTAACTAAATTTTATGAATACATAAAGTTCCACTCTCGAAGGTGCAGAATAAAAGTCATTCCGTCATTTAACAGAGGGGCTAATTATAAAAGGGGTGTATTAAATAATGACCATGATCCGTCCAGAGCAGAGTCAACAAGCAGCAGCCGAATATGTGCAGTCCGTTTTTGAGAAGGTTATCGCGCGCAATCCTCATGAGAATGAATTCCATCAGGCCGTCAAAGAAATTTTGGATTCGCTAATTCCGGTATTGGCTAAGCATCCTAAGTATATGCAGCAGGGGCTTTTGGAACGGCTGGTGGAGCCAGAACGTGTCATTACCTTCCGTGTACCTTGGGTAGACGATGCAGGCAATGTACAGGTCAACCGTGGCTTCCGCGTACAGTTTAACAGTGCGATTGGTCCTTATAAAGGTGGACTTCGCTTCCATCCATCTGTGTACCTGGGTATCGTCAAATTTTTGGGCTTTGAGCAAATTTTCAAAAATGCGTTGACGGGTCTTCCAATCGGTGGTGGCAAAGGCGGTTCGGATTTTGACCCCAAAGGTAAATCAGATAACGAAGTGATGCGTTTTACACAAAGCTTCATGACGGAGCTGTATAAATATATCGGCCCAGATGCCGACGTTCCGGCAGGGGATATTGGTGTAGGTGGCCGTGAGATCGGATACATGTTCGGGCAATACAAGCGGATTCGCGGAGGACATGAAGGCGGCGTCCTGACAGGTAAAGGGATTCATTACGGAGGTAGTCTCACACGAACAGAAGCGACTGGATACGGTTGTGTGTATTTTGTAAACGAGATGCTGCAAGCTCAAGGTTTGTCCTTTGAAGGACAACGTGTTGTTGTGTCAGGCTCTGGCAACGTATCCATTTATGCGATTGAAAAAGCACAGCAACTCGGTGCTACAGTCGTGGCATGTAGTGACTCGAATGGTTATATCTATGATCCAGACGGTATTGATCTCAAGCTGGTGAAGCAGCTTAAAGAAGTGAATCGTCTGCGGATTAGCGAGTATACGAAAGAGCGTCCAGGCGCAATCTATACAGAAGGCTGCTCTGGAATCTGGTCAATCCCATGCGACATCGCACTGCCATGTGCGACACAGAATGAAATCGACGAGCAAGCAGCACAGTTGCTGGTAAGTAATGGCGTAAAAGCTATCGGTGAAGGTGCGAATATGCCGTCCTCGCTACAGGCCATTGAAGTATTTTTGGAGAACGGAGTTCTGTTTGGACCAGCCAAAGCTGCCAATGCAGGTGGAGTAGCGGTTTCGGCGCTCGAAATGTCGCAGAACAGCATGCGCCTGTCATGGACCTTTGAGGAAGTGGATGCCAAGCTGCATGATATTATGAAAAATATCTATGCTAACAGCGTGAAGGCGGCTGAGGAATACGGCGTGCCAGGCAATCTGGTGGTCGGAGCGAACATCGCCGGATTTGTGCGTGTGGCTGATGCTATGCTGTCTCACGGAATTATCTAACTCAACGTCACAATTCCTTTTCTCCATTGTACAATGATTGAATAACCTAGCTAATAAAAGCAAAATTGAAGCTGAGCGGCTCCGTGTGAGTCGCTCAGCTTTTATTTGGCATGAGGCACTTTATTTTTCTCAGGGACTTGATTTATTGCTAAAGAGGATGTATATTACTTGATAGATCAATAATTGATGGATCAAAGGTTGGATCACAAGGCCCAGCGATATGCTAAAGGGAGGAGAGATTGATATCACCCAGACACCATCCGAGGCTGATTATATTTTTGATATGTTGCTGCTACTGAACAAGCAGATTAGCTCCAAGTTCGAGCGGTGTGCAGGAGTCAGCGCATCCAGATTGCAGCTATTATGCAAGCTGTATCAAGTGGAGGAGATTAGTCAAACGCTGCTGCAAAAAGAGGTTGGCATTGACGCTGCAGCCGTTACGCGTCATTTGAAGCAACTGGAAGCGACAGGAATGGTCACACGACGCACGAAGCCAGAGGACAACAGGGTTACCTTGGTAAGCCTAACCGATTATGGGCGTGCGCGTATTGTCATCTTTAAGCAGGAGCGCTCGCAGTTTGTAGCTCAGCTGCTACAGAGCTTCGACGAGACCCAGCGGCAGCAGCTAGCTGATATGCTGCAAGTGATGAATAGTCATATATCCAGTATGGACTGACAACATTGTAATTTTACATTTACCCACAGAGGAACAAAGGAGAGATTGGAATGAGTAATACGAATACATCCAATATTGTAAAAACGAATGATTTTAAAGAAATCGCATTGGGACGCCGTTCGGTAAAAGTATACGATCCGTCCGTGAAGATCAGCCGCGAGGAAATGACAGAGATTTTGACAGAAGCTACACGCGCACCATCTTCCATTAATCTGCAACCTTGGCGTTTCCTTGTGATTGACAGCCCAGAAGGTAAAGCAACTCTGGCACCATTGGCTCGTTTCAACCAACGTCAAGTGGAGACATCTTCTGCTGTAATCGCTGTGTTTGGGGATCTGAACAACTTTGATAATTTCGAACAAATCTTTGGAGAAGCTGTAGAACTGGGCTATATGCCACAAGACATTAAAGAAATGCAACAGGAAAAAGTAACAGCCCATTTTGCTGCCCTTGATCCCGTTGTGAACAGAGAAACAGTTCTGATCGACGGTGGTTTGGTATCTATGCAGCTTATGCTGGTGGCACGCGCTCATGGCTACGATACCAACGCTATCGGTGGTTATGAAAAGGATCAAATTGCCGAGGCCTTTGGTATGGACAAAGATCGTTATGTTCCTGTTATGCTCATTTCGATGGGTAAAGGAATCAACGAGGGGCACCCGTCCACACGTTTGCCGATTGATCAAATTGCACAGTGGAAATAAGTTAAGTTATATCTATACGCGACATAAAAAAACAGGCGGAGCAAAGGACATCCTTTGCTCCGCCTGTTTTTAGTTTGCCGGATGTAACGCTGATTCGGGAATTGATGACGTCCTTTAGTCTTAGGGTGATCCTTGACCTATATTCGCATCTGGTGTCTGTCCAGAGTCAGCAGTGTCATACTGAGGTGGATGATCACGCTTGGGCCATATAATCTGGTGAGAAGTATGGCTAAGCTCCTCATAAAATAACGGTGCTTTCTTGAACAGGCGTATGACCAGATGGAGAAAGAACCATCCGTTCAACACCAATAGCACAAGACCGATCAGCACACTTACCCAAGGGGACACTTGAGACCGCAGCACAGGTCCACCCAGTACGTAATTCAGTCCAAAATACAACCAGTACAAGAGACTGTACCGCTTGATGAGCTCCCACAGGGAAACTCGTTTTCCTCTCCCTGTAAGATGAATACGTACCAGCCATTTCCCTGGAGTCCGTCCATTCGTCAGGTAAGGAACCACCATAAAGTATATCCCGCTGGAAATCCAGAAAGCAGCAGATACATGCAGGGACTCCATCATGCCGAGTAACCCTGTCCAAAGGATAGAATCCACTAAGAAGGCTACTCCTCGTCTCGTATAGGACACCCGTTTGGTTGTAATGTCCACATGCTTGTCCAGATGCTCCAAGCGGGGAAGAAAGCGTGAAAACCATTCGCCGAGCAGAAAGCCCAGCATACCGCCCAAAGTATTGGCCATCAGATCGTCCACGTCAAATACACGATACGCATGGTCAAAAAATCCATACAATCCTGTCAGCTGTGTCACCTCAAAGAAGAGAGACAAGGCGAAGGACAGAATCAGACACCAGCCCCATCGTGCACGGAAGTAATAACGTAAGAACATACCGAAAGGCATGGTCATCATTACGTTAAAAACCACTTGCAGAAAAGCACGCTCCTTCAGCAGATGCAAATAACTGGAAGGATGAGCAGGTGAAACGGATGTTTCTCTTATGATGTCTTGCACGAACTGCAAGGGCATCCACTGCAAAGCTCCCCCGGCCAAAGCTGCATTATGACGCGATGCCGGAAGCGGTAGTATGACTAAAAAGAAGGCGTTCATCAAGTATAAAAGCATCAAGTAAAGCAGCCACGCTCTAGCCTTGTGAATATAGCCATGTCTGCGATATTGCACGATAAGGAACGGAAGTGTAAACAATAACGCAGCAACAGGGAAGGCCAGAAAAGCATATGAAACGGGAAACAGATAAGATTGAATCATGAGCTGTTTAAGCCTGCTTTCTCCGGAACTTCACCAAAGACCAGATGACCAAAAATGCCATGAAAGCCACGCATACGCTGATGCTAATCCGATTTTGCGGGTCAATCAAGAACAGGAAGGCAATGACCCATAGGCATCCGACCGTAACCGCCGTCACATAAGGAAATCCCCATATCTTGAAGGTAGGCTCCACTGGATAAGATTTGCGCAGTTTCAATTGGGACAGGCAGATGCAGCTCCAGACGAGCAGCACGACAAAGCCAGGTACAGCCATTAAAATACGGAACAGCCCGTCCTGAGCGACGTATGCGACCATGGAGCCAACAATCAGGATGACCGCGCACAGTTTGAGACTGTTCACCGGAACTCCATTTGAAGACAGGCGAGCGAGTGACTTGGGACCTTCTCCATTAATCGCCAGCGAATGGAGCATGCGTGTAGCCCCGTAAATTCCCGAATTGGCGGCTGACAGTACAGCAGTGATCAGAATAAAGTTCATGACATGAGCTGAGCCTTGAAGCCCTACAGAAGACAATACCTGTACAAACGGGCTGGTACTTGCATCCAGTTGGTTCCAGGGAATCAAGCCACAAATAATGAGAATAGGCAGCGTATAGAACAAAACAACGCGAAGAATAAAGCTTTTAACCACTTTAGGCAGTACCTTTTCTGGATTTTCAGTCTCCGTCAACGTCAATCCGATCAGCTCAGACCCTCCGTAAGAAAAGGTAACGACCAGCAATGCCGAAAAGATTGCCAGCCAGCCATTGGGGAAAAACCCGCCGTGCTGAGCGTAGTTGCTTAAATAAGGTGGAGTTTCAGTGGGGATAATCCCAAACAGTATACAGCCACCCAAGGCAATGAAGATAATAATCATGGCAATTTTAATGCCTGCCAGCCAAAATTCCAGCTCCCCTAAACCGCCGACACTCAGCATGTTGACGACAATAATGAAAGCCGCACTCGCTAAACTGAGGAGCCATAGAGGGACATCTGGCAGCCAATATTGCAGGAAGCTTCCCGCGGCAATGACCTCAATGACACAGACAGCCAGCCACATGAAGCAATACAACCAGCCGATAATAAAAGAAAGTCGTTCTCCAAAAGCCTTGCGAATAAAATCCTTCATATTCATGTTGGGGTAGACGGTAGCCATCTCGGCAATCGCACCCATAACGACCAAGAGCAGCAGTCCTGCGAAGACATAGGATAAAATAACTCCAGGTCCTGCCAAGCTAATCGTTTCGGTGCTACCCTTAAAAATACCCGTCCCGATGACTCCACCCATAGCCATAAAGGTAATATGCCGTGGTCGAAGCTTTTTGTGTAAAGTTGCTTCATTTGATTTCAATATGAAATCCTCCTTCATCATAGTGTACAGCTTCAGCATAGCCCAAGCAGGGTTACTTCAATTAGACTTATACTACATGAAAATATCCAATTAGGAAATGAAAGAAATAGGATCTGGTAGGGAGATTAAAATAGATAGAGGAAAAAATGTAGAAACAGAGGCAGAATGATATTGTTGACGATTGTTGTAATATCGATATCATTCTGTCTTTATGTTATATTCACCTTGTTTCGCGCGGGAATAATTGTTTCATGGTAGCCAAAGTAAAGGATGATATATAATGAGGTTGGTTTGGAAAAAAGTATGAATTTATGAAGCGGAGGCTTTGATACGTGAAGCAGGATCGGCAAAAGCAGACAGGTTCTCAATCCGGGATGAGCAAGGGGCATGAAGCTGATGAACTGAACAAGCTGCTGTCCGTATGGCTTCATTCGTCGATCCGTGTCATGGATGTCCGGCACATTCGATTGGAAGCGGAAGAGCTGGTTCAATTATATCGTCTCCCAGCGCATGCCTTTGTGTTTATGCTACAGGGTAGCGTGCGCTTGGCTGATGATTGGAAAGATGCATCCCACTCAGGCTATGTACTGCATGTCAGCAAAGGTTTTGACCTGAATATCAAGCCTTCATCATGCGGGATCGAATATATTCTTGTACTATATAAAGCAACTTCTTTATCAGGACGCACAGTTTATCATCAACCTTCGGCAGCTTATGGTTTCATACCGCCCTATCCGGCTATACTATATCAAAAGCTGCAGCTACTGGCGAACACATGGCAGGATCAAGAGGCGTTATCCAAAGTTCAGGCGCAGGGTCGATTCTATGATTTTGCATATGAATGTATGCGCCAATCGCAGGAACCGCAGGCTCGGACCTCCACGCGGGATGTCGTGGCACAGGCAATTCGATTTATGCAGGCTCATTATGCGGAGTCCATCACGCTGGAACGTCTGGCCGGCTTATTGGAATGTAGTCCGCGACACCTGACCCGGTTATTTAAAAAACAAACGGATAGTAGCCCGATTACGTACTTGATTCAATTACGGATGGACAAGGCGAAGGAGCTTTTACGGAAGACGGATGCCACTTTGCAGGATATTGCTGTGAGTGTGGGGTATTCAGATGTCTATTTCTTTAGCCGGGCATTCAAAAAATATACTGGCGTATCCCCGGTTCATTATCGGGACAGCTTATATTCATCTGCTTTTGTTAGTGATATGCGTCTGGATAATCCATCAAGCCTGTCTGAATGTTCCATTGATTCAACAGGTGGTGCCCTGCATACTGGTATTGAGGATAATAATCATTATCAAAACCATGACGAAGGGATTTTACAAATGAATAGAAACACAAAGCATTCCATGGCATTTATTGTATTGCTTAGTTTTACCTTGCTGCTGAGCGCGTGCTCAGGCGCATCCAGTCCTGCGGCAACCGATGGCGCTGCGCAAGGGAACAATAATACATCAGCAGAATCAGCATCACAGGAAAGGGTACTGAAGGACGCACTTGGGCATGAGGTGAAGGTTCCGGCTCAGCCTCAGCGTGTGCTCGCTTCTTATCTGGAGGATCATCTGGTGGCGTTGGGTGTTAAACCGGTAGCCCAATGGTCGGTGGGTAAAAATTCAGTTCAAGCTTACCTGCAAAAAGAACTGAAAGATGTTCCTGCCATCGCTTCAGATCTTCCGTTCGAGGCGGTTCTGAACTTCAAGCCTGACTTGATCATTATGGACAGTGCTAGCATGGTGGAAGGCGACAAATATGATCAATACTCCAAAATTGCTCCAACCTACGTTGTGGGCAGTAATATGAATAATGATTGGCGCCAAGAGCTGCTGACCGTGGGTGAGGTGCTGAATAAGAGCAGTGAAGCGAAGCAGGCATTAAGCAATTACGACAAAAAAGCAGCAGAGGCGAAAGCCAAGCTCAGTCAGACGGTAGGACAAAAAACGGCTGCGGCATTGTGGGTAACGGATAAAAACGTATATGTGGTGAACCAGAATTTATCCAGCGGTGATGTATTGTACAAGGATTTGGGATTCAAGATTCCACAGGTCGTACAGGAAATTTCCAAAACAGCCAAGGCGAACTGGAGCAACTTATCGCTGGAAAAATTGGCTGAGCTGAACGCTGATTATATCTTTATCGTGAACAGCAAAAATGTGAGCAAGGATGAGATTATTAAAGATCCAGTCTGGGCAGGAATTCCGGCAGTCAAAGAAGGCCATGTATACGACTTTGGCAAGGATTCCAGCTGGCTGTATACAGGTACAATTGCAAACAGTCAAATGATTGATGATGTTCTGAAAAATGTAATGAAATAATGTAACTCAATCATCTAGATTATAATAAAACAGCGCTATTCTTACTTCACGGCAGAGACCATAGTAGGAGAGCGCTGTTTTGTCTTTTCATTTACATGGACGCTTGCCGTGCAACCTGGTTTTATAATAAAAGATGCCTGCACAGGGCAGACATCTATTTTTTCGATATTAGGCTTTCGGAGATACCAGGATTTTAACCTGATTTTTTTCTTTCAGGAGACCTTCAAAACCTTGCTCGATTACTTCTTCGAGCTTAATACGTTTGGTCACAAGCTTGTCAGCAGGGAAATACCCTTTTTCCATCAAGCTGATGACAGCCGGGAATACATCGCGGTAGCCGATAATACCAGTCAGATTGCGTTCCTTCATAACGATATTGTTCGGTTTAATCGGAGCTTCTTTTTCAAAAATGCTGACGATCATGATTTGTCCGCTAATTTTAGTGGATTCAATAGCTTGAGTCAGCACAGGAGGTACTCCAGTGACTTCATAGGCTACATCTACGCCACCGTTAGTCCGTTTGTGCAGCTCTTCCACAACATCATAAGTTTTAGGATCAAGCACAATAGCACCCAGCTCTTCAGCTTTAGCTTTACGCTCCTCGGAAAGCTCTACTGCATAAATCTCAGATGCGCCCGAAGCTTTCAACGCTTCAATAACCAGCAATCCGATAGGACCAGCGCCAAACACGACAGCTTTGTCGCCGACTTTCAGTTGGCTTTGACGTACAGCATACAAAGCAACGGCCGAAGGCTCTACCAAAGCGCCTTGCTCGAAAGATACGCTTTCTGGAATTTTGTGAACCATGTGCTCGTCAGCTGCGACATATTCAGAAAATCCACCGCCGCCGCCTGCCAAACCGAGGAAGCCCATTTTATCGCAAAGGTTATATTTGCCTTGTCTACATGCATCACATTCTCCACATGCAAAAACCGGTTCTACGACTACACGGTCGCCAACCTGAATTTTAGTTACACCTTCACCGATTTCAACGACTTGTCCAGAAAATTCATGTCCCATCACAATCGGAGCTTTTTCGCCGGTCAGTGGATGCTGAGCGTTTTCAGGAATGAAGATCGGTCCTGCTACATATTCGTGAAGATCGCTTCCGCAAATGCCACACCATTCTACTTTGATTTTTACTTTTCCTGGAAGGGCAGCGGGTTGCTCAATGTTTTCCAAACGTAAATCTTTTACTCCATGCCATCTCAATGCTTGCATGTCTTGTCATCTCCTTGATGAATATATGATCATTGCTGCTATAAAAGTGAATGAATAAGGAAACGTTTCCGAAAAATAATATGTCACAATTTTTACACATTGTCAAACCAAATTAATGCAAAAAGCACTTGATTTTTTTGTGAATATAATCACTTGTGACTATGGCGCTATATTTGACTTGTTGCTCTGTACAAAAGAGTTTTTATGAATTATTCAGGTGAGGAAGAGACTAGAAGAAAACGAATTCAATTTTTAGAGACTCATTCTGTGGTATAATATCTATATTAGAGAGTTTATGTGCATAGAGAGAAAACGATTCCGAGCGTGAAAGGATTTTGGGTGTGTCAGAGCAAAAGAAAGTAACCATAGAGGATGTAGCCAAGCGGGCAGGGGTCGGTATTGCGACTGTCTCCAGGGCTATTAACGATAGCGAGGGTATCAGCCCCAAGACGAAGGCATTTATTTTGCAAGTGATTGAAGAAATGGGCTTTACGCCTAACACTTCAGCTCAGAGTCTAAAGGTGCGGCAGACACGCCAAATTGCGCTGGCTGTACCAGATATCCGGAACGCAATCATTCCAGAGATTGCTTGGTCCGTAGAACAGGCTGCCAAGCAGCACGGTTATCGTGTCGTGCAGATCAATACGGCCGGGAATGCCAGGATGGAGCTTGAAACGGTGCGTGAGGTTAAGAAGCTGCATGTAGACGGGCTCATCATTATGCCGCTGGCGTATCCCAAAATGTTGGTTGATCTGATTAACAAAGCGAACGTTCCTGTGTCTATTATTAACTATGGCAAGAAGCTGGGTGAAGACGTCAAAGCGGATATCGTCAGTCTGGCCCGGCAAGAGGGAAGACTTGTGATGGAGCATTTGCTTAAAATCGGAAGAACGAGAATTGCTTATGCAGGTGCAGCGAAGGACAAAATCGAGGAGAGATACTTCGCTTATGAGCAGTCTCTCCAGCATGTGGACCCTTCACTGGTGTATTTTGGCGATGACTTTTCCTTCGAGACCGGGCTACGGGCAGCCGATTATTTTTACAGCTTGAAAAATATGCCGGATGCGATTTATGCAGTTAATGATATGGTGGCCATAGGAATCGTAAACCGCTTTAAGGATTTGGGTGTAAAAGTACCGCAAGAGGTTGCAGTGGTCGGTATTGATAACAATTTGTGGGCTACGGTAACGACCCCGCAGATCAGCTCAGTTTCTATCATGGGGGAAGAGGTGGCACGCCTGGCTGCGGAACTGCTGCTTAAGCGAATTCAGGAACAGACCGTGGGGGATTATGAGCGTATACAGTTTGAGCCTCGTTTGATTGTCAGGGAATCCAGCGTCTCCGTGATCCGTAAGCCTACGGTTGGGCATGACGAGTAAAGTAAGTCTAGCTCTGAACCCTATTCCGTTATAACCATGGATGAATGGCTGCAGGCGTAATAGATATGGATAGGAGAGTGGATTCATGTCAAAAGGTAGCATGTTCGTTTCTGGAGCTTGTACTACATTATTGCTGGCTGTAATCCTAGGATGTACTCCCCATGCTGACCCTGCGTCGCCGTCTGGAGCAAGCAATGAGGAGCCCAAGCAAAGTGCGGCCAGTGCAACCAGTACGCAGCATACCCAGCAAAGTAAAGAGGAACTTGTACTGTCCTTTTATAAGGATTCATCCCTCAGTGATGAAGCAAAAGTACGTCATATTACGGACCATTTGGCAGGTATCCATTGGGGGAAGATGAACGAAATTAGTGAACATCAAAGCATGGAAATCATTGATTATCTCTATAAACAGCGCGCTTTGGTTCCTTCGGAAAGTTTCCCGAATGTGATCAAGGGCACTGCTGGCTTGGATGGAGCGCTAACTGAAGAATACGATAATCTTATGGAAGATTTGTTTACAAGGGACAAAACTACGATGATCCGAGCATTGGCAAATATGGACAAAACCAACCGCGTACAAGGTATAGGGGGCATCGGGTATGCTCTCAGCTATAGAGACCCGAAGGAAGTCAAGAAAGAGATTAAACAATGGCAGGCAGGACAACAGCTTACTACGGCAGAGAAGGATGTTATTCGTGCTCTGTTCGCCAAGCTGGATAATCCGTACTGATGCTGAATGAGTGATGAGCTTTGCCTCGAAGTATATAAAATGAAAAGCTGCTTCTCTACCCGAGGCAGCTTTTTTGTGCTGTTTGTACATCCCTGCGATTATGATTGGAGGTAATCCTGATCTACACGCAAGCGCTTGATATCACGAATTGGAGGGAGGCCGAACAAACGAGCGTATTCACGACTGAATTGAGAGGGACTCTCGTAGCCTACCTGAAAACCGACATCTGCCGCATCTGCTGATTCAGATAACAACAGGCGACGGGCTTCTTGCAGACGTAATTGTTTTTGATATTGCATTGGGCTCATAGCTGTAACCTCTTTAAAATGACGATGTAGCGACGAAGGACTCATATTAGCCAGTTGGGACAATTCATCAATTCGCAACGGCTTATCATAATCTTGTTTAATTCGCTTTATGACTTCTGCGATCCGGTTTGAATGGCTACCAGTCATGACCAGTTGTTTTAAGGACTCTCCCTGCTTCCCCTGTAAAATCCTATACAATATCTCACGTATAACTAATGGAGCCAACACCGGAATATCCTGCGGTCTTTCCAAAAGACGTACGAGCCTTACCACGGCATCCAACAGTAGGGAGTTGGTTTGACTTACATACAAGCCTCGCCTGGAATCAGGTATTGAGGTAGTAGGAAAAGTAGACTCCTTGATGAGATCCAAAACCTGATACGGATCAAAATTGAGCCGGAAGCACAAATACGGGGCTTCTGCTGAGGCTTGTATCACCTGCCCGGAAATTGGTAAATCTACCGAAACCACAAGGTAGTCGGATGTGCCATAATAATAACTTTCATCTGCGAGTATCACGACTTTTTTCCCCTGAGCCACAATGCATAAGGCGGGTTCATGGACCTGATAAATCGGAACGGTGGTATTCGAACTTCGGACGAAGTGAAGTGAAGGGATATCTGTAGCGTGAACTCCGTCGTGACTTGTAAATTGTTCTATGAGACTGGTCAATTCGGCTTGCTTTTCCGTGGTAGAACTCTCAATTTCGGTTGCTTTCACTATGCCCCTCCCTTTTTTACACCGTAGTAATCTTCACTCTTCAGTGGACAAATTTACTTTGAGATGCGCTTTGTTTTTCGATATGGATTTGAATTCATATTAAGTGTCTTTGGAGGATTAGGCAATAACTTGCTCTGATTCTTCTACCATCTCCAATCACCATCGTCTCATAATAAAGATGTAGAAACAATGCTCAATAAACATGTGAAAAGGGAAAGCATCTACTTCAATAATTTCTTAACTAAAGGAGGAATAAGCATGTTAGATATTAAAGGGAAAGTTGCAGCTATTACAGGAGCAAGCAGTGGAATCGGTGAAGCAACTGCTCGTTTACTTGCTCAACATGGGGCTCATGTTGTATTAGGAGCCAGACGCACAGAACGACTGGAGGCTCTTACCTCCGAAATTCGTTCAAAAGGGGGATCGGCTGATTATATGCAACTGGATGTGACCCAAAGGGAGCAGATGGAAGCGTTCATTAAGTACGCTGAAAAACGGTTTGGACGTGTGGATGTCATTGTGAACAATGCAGGAGTGATGCCTCTTTCAAAATTGGAAGCCCTGAAAGTAGAAGAATGGGACCGCATGATTGATGTTAATATACGAGGCGTTCTGCATGGGATCGCGGCAGGGCTTCCCATCATGAAAAAACAAGGATTTGGTCAGTTTATCAATATTGCTTCTATTGGCGCGTATAGTGTAACGCCGACTGCAGCAGTATACTGCGCAACGAAGTATGCAGTCCGGGCGATTTCTGAGGGGTTGCGTATGGAGGTTGGTGGGGATATTCGTGTAACGCTGGTATCACCGGGAGTAACCGAATCCGAGCTTGCCGACAGTATTTCAGATGAAGAGGCTCGGCAGGGAATGAAAGAATACCGCCGTATTTCGATTTCGCCGGATGCCATTGCTCGTTCCATTGTGTATGCCATGGAGCAGCCTGCGGATGTAGATGTGAATGAAATCATTGTCAGACCCACGGCAAGCACAAATTAACTCCATGCAATAAAATCCGTGGTTCCATCTCTGCATTCAGATTGTTTTGTCCCCTATCCTTCTTTGCCGATGGGGGATTATTTTTATTATAAGATGAGGAAGACCATTATTCACACTATAGAGTCCAAAAAAGATGCGACTTTAACATAATCGGGTTTACTTTTACCAATGTTTGTGTTAAGTTAATTTCGACAAACATCGAAATTAAGACTGGAACCGAAGGGAGACGAACAGGGTGAAAGAGACAACAGAGATGCAGCAAGCTGTAAAAATATATAAAGCACTTGGAGAACCGACTCGTCTCAAGATAGCACTTCTGCTAAAAGAGGAAAGTGATCAATGCTGCTCTGTACTGGGCGAGAAGCTGAACAGTGTAGCGATTTCAACGCTATCACACCATTTGAAGCAAATGGCAGAATCGGGACTGCTCACATACCGCAAAGAGGGGACGTTTATTTATTACAGCTTGGATGTGGAAGCAGCACAGAAATATGCCCCGTTCCTGTTGACATAATTTTTTTTAGTCTTAATTTCGATATTTGTAAAAATACAAAAATATAAAAATACTAAAAGAAAAGAGGCGTTTTTTAAAATGCAGAGCACGTGGAAGGTGTACATTTTGGCCATTGTCAGTTTTTTGGTAGGTACATCTGAGTACATTATCTCAGGTATTTTGGATCAGATTGCGACAACCATGGGGATTACGGTGTCCGCAGCGGGCCAGCTGATTACCGTCTTTTCTCTTGCTTACGCGATAGGCACGCCGATTCTGATGGCAGTAACCGCTAAATGGGACAGACGCAACCTGCTCTTGAGTTCCTTAGGATTATTTGCAGTAGCCAATATGCTCTCCTTTGTCTTGCCAGGTTTTGGGATGTTTATTGCCGCACGTATTCTGATGGCCCTCGGGGCGGGGATGGTCGTGGTTACTGCACTGAGCATTGCTGCAAAAATAGCCCCAGTTGGCAAGCAGGCCAGTTCTATTGCTACAGTCACTATGGGTTTTACAGCCTCGCTGATTATAGGTGTGCCGCTTGGGAGAATGATCTCTTCTGCATATGGCTGGAAAACCGTATTTCTCGGCATCGCTTTAGCGGGGATTATTGCCTTGATCGTTATCGCTATGACAATCCCTCGCTTGAAAGGAGATCAACCGATCCCTTTACTGCAGCAGTTTGCACTTCTGAAAAAGCCTGAAGTTGCCTTGGGATTAGGCATTACCTTTTTTTGGCTAGGAGGTTATTCACTCGCGTATACTTACATCTCACCGTACTTGCTGAATGTATCAGGTGTAGGAGAGGATATGCTAAGCTCAGTATTACTCGCCTTCGGAATTGCCAGTCTAATCGGGTCAAAAATTGGTGGATACAGTGCGGATAAAAAGGGTATACCCTTTACATTATTAGGGGGCATGATGTTGCACGGTATTTCCTTACTCTTACTTCCTTTTGCCGCTCATTCTTTGATGGCAGTATTTGCTTTATTGATTCTATGGTCGTTCGCAGCCTGGACAACCGGACCTACTCAACAATATAACTTGGTCACTCTCGTACCGGAATCTTCCGGTGTGATGCTGAGTCTCAACCAGTCTACTATGCAGCTTGCTATGGCAGCCGGAGCCGGAATTGGCGGTGTAGTTGTTGGTCAGGTTTCGCTGGCCTCCATCCCTTGGTTTGGAGCAGCTAGTGTCGCTATCGCCATGGTAGCTGTATATTTACTTTCACGAAGATCTTCGGTTCACACGGAATTGGGTGTAACAGAATAAAGAATTATAGAAAAATGAGCTCAGCGGTAGATGGCATCGCTGGGCTTGTTTGTTTTGAATGAGCAATCATATGCTCTCTGACAGCAGGAGGGTCTATCCAAACGCAATATCAGTAATTTTGCCGCCTTCTTTAAAACCGACATTTTTATAAACTTGATTGGAAACTGAATTTTTTACATCTGCGTAAAGCATGGGGGTTAGCTGCTCATTTTTTAAAATGGAACATAACCCCGATACAATTGCGCTGGCAAAACCTTTTTTTCGCCAGGTAGGGGGAGTATAAACAGCATTAATACGGCCATGCCTTGGAGAACGATGAGCAATGTTAGCCGTGGACACGGGCATACTATTTACAATCCAAAGATATAAATTCCCTGTCTCAATCGCTGCCTTCGCAGCTGAAATTTGACTAGTCGGATCAACTGAACGGTCTAAAGCATCTTTTGAAAAACCAGCTAGAAGCTGGGCAACTACCTGTACGTCCTCTGAAGTGGCTTGTCGTATGATCCCCTCAACGCCGGAAGGTTTGTTGTATTCAGGACAGAAATAAGATTCCATAACCATATGAGTATGTACCTGAGCAGTATGCCGCTCGGCGTAAGCATGTGCGAAATTCTCGGCTGTTTCGACATCACCACATACACCTGATAGGTTGGTTCCTTCTAAATAATGTAAGAGTTCTTCGATATAGGTTAACTTATGGTTGCCGATGATTTGCTGCGAAATCCATAGCCAAGCCTTATGTCCGGGTGATTGAGCGAAAATCATATTTCCATCAGACGTTTTAAGGCATGTTGATTCTTCTGACTCACATATTCGATGAAGCAAATTATATCGAACCTCATCAATCAAAAATGGATTGTGGTTTAATAGATCATCGAATGGGACAAGCTGCTCAATCATGGCTTTGCCTCCCCAAAAAATGAGGTTTGATCTAATGTACTTGTATATGCTATGAAAATAAACTGCTACGAAGAGCTGTTGTTATATCTACTAGGATTTAAACTTCCGCGCTATAAGCTTCTTATTTTTTTGTCGCCAAATCCATCTTTCGATAAAGTTTTTTTCTTTTCTTTCCTGAAGCGTTTCCTTCATCCCTTTAATGAGAAATTCGGATCTTCGCTTGTCGTTCCTGCTAATTTCACGTAGTTCCTCAATAAATTTATCGTCCATGTCTGCATCTCCGTTAGTTCAGGATTTTCCAAATTACTAAGATAAATTATACAGAACGTATGTTCCTTTTTCAAGTCTGCGTCTACTCTATTCAACACATAACCATTTTTAGATGAATGCTGTGAGGCCCGCGCCAATTGAATAGGGAAGCATATGCTAAAGTTGAAAGGAGGAATTTACATGACTAATAAAGCATACGTATCTCAAACGTATCCACGCCTTACAGTCTACAATGAAGAAAATTTTCGGGGTTCTAGCAGAGTATTCAGAGGAAACCTAGGTATCCGCAACACCGATAATATTCTCGACGGCATCGAAAGTCTGCGTTTCTTTTCTACCAGCAGCAATGCTACACTTGTACTCTTTACTGGCACGCGGTTTAGAGGTAACTTCCGTGTGTATAGAGGCAATCGCAGCATCGCCGACCTGGATGATCTGATTCGCGGGAATGATGTGGAATCTATTATCTCTACCAATCAACGTTTGACGTTGCAGCAAATCCGTAATATCCGCAGTACTGGCAGACTGCCATCCGGCTATCGGATCATCTAACGGTCTTTAGTTTATAAATACGCTATTTTACTAGACTGTTTCAGAAGCTTGCAGGTTTGGGGCTTCTGGAACGGTCTTTGTATGATGGATCTGGAAAATATGAGTAATACTTTAAAAGTAAAGCAAAATCATGGACAAGTCAACAATGTACACTCATGTCGGCGATGAAAACAATCGCATTTTACTTATAATGTGAAATAATACATTTTAAGTGTATGGCATACTTCTTTAAAATGAAATTTAAATTTTAAATATAGTATGGAATGAAGGGAAGTCTTGTCTATGAATTGGTTTAAAAAGTATCCTGTTTTTCAATAGCTTCGTTAACATAAAAAGCAATTTCACAGACCATATGTGCAAGAATGAGGACGAAACAAATACAGCCTCTTGATAGAATGAGACACATCACCTATTAGGAGGCTATATTTATGAACAAAATCCAGCAATTTCATGCACTTCATACTTCAAAGGAACCTTTATTTTTGGGGAATGCTTGGGATTTGCTATCTGCCGTGGCTCTGGAGAAGGCAGGCTTTAAGGCGATAGGTACAACGAGTTGGGGGATTGCCAATACACTTGGGTTTGCAGATGGAGAGCTTATTGATTTTGACCAGCATATAAGCATCATTCGCACTATTGCAGAGCATGTTCAAGTTCCTGTGTCGGCAGATATTGAAGCAGGATATGGGGAGGATGCGGCAACGATTGTCGAGCATGTATTAAGGACAGCCGATGTCGGAGTGGCGGGGATTAATATTGAGGATTCATTAAAACAGCAAAAGGGACTTCGAGAAGTGAGGGCGCACAGTGACCTGCTGTCCAAAATAAGAGCTGCCTTGGATGTTCATGGTTTTAAAGAGTTTTTTATAAATGCAAGAACAGATACATTTTTGCAGATGGAGACTCCACTTTCGGAGACCATAGAAAGGGCCAAAGCGTATGTGGATAGTGGTGCGGATGGAATTTTTGTTCCAGGTTTAAAGAGTGATGAAGAGATCAGAGAGGTTGTATTTCATATACATGCTCCGCTTAATGTTTTATCTTTGCCAGGTCTGACGAATGTCCGCCAGCTTCAGCAGTTAGGAGTCAAACGGTTTAGCTTTGGAAATGCGTTTTCTGATAAGATAATAGTTGCTTTGCAAAAGAATGCGGAACAGTTGATCAACCTTCAAGATACTTCAGTTTTATATGAGGATTTTGCAAAAATCCCATAAGCGACTTCCAATGAACAATATATAGATCGAAATGGTTTAGTTCGTCTATATATTGCACTTCGGAGCGACTGGAATCGAATTGTGCAAAATTATGAACTATGTGAGTATGAACTAGAGAAAGGACGGATTCTTTGATCATGGCTAAACCTAGTCTTTCTTTTGAAGAAATGTGGGAGAAAATTATAGCATGTGATCGTAAATATGACGGGGTGTTTTTTACCGCTGTGAAAACAACCCGTATATATTGCCGACCTTCCTGTCGATCCCGAAAGCCGAAAAAAATCAATGTCGAGTTTTACTTTGATGTGGACACCGTGGAAAAAGCGGGTTTTCGCGCTTGCAAAAGATGCCAGCCTCATACAGATCATTCGCCGTATATCAGGCTTGTCCAGAATGTGATAGCTTTTTTAATCAACCATTATAAAGAAAAACTAGTATTGCAGGATATTGCGGATCATGTTGGAATAAGCACTTTTTATTTGGATCGGATCTTTAAACAAGAAACCTCGGAAACCCCGCGTATGTATTTGGAAAAAATAAGAGTAGATAAGGCAGCTTATCTTCTTAAAAATACAGATCTTACGAATCTTGAAATTTGCTATGAGACAGGCTTCCAAAGTCCCTCCAATTTCTATAAGTCGTTTCGCAGCTTGAACCAATGTTCTCCTAGTGAGTATAGAAATTTGAATAAGGATTAGAAAAGGAAGGTGGATATCCTTGATGAGCAAGTTATACGTATTAAATTATGTATCGCCGATTGGAGAGATAGAGATACGGGGCACCAATGAGGCTGTCTATTCCATTATGTTCTCTAATCGGAATGAGCCTTTAACGATGCTTACAGAAGAAGCTCCAATCCAAGTATTAGAGGAATGCGCCAGCCAGCTTGACGAGTATTTTAAAGGTGAGCGCTTTGAATTTTCGTTTCCTTATGCTTTTGAAGGTACGGACTTCCAGCAAAAAGTATGGAATGCGCTGGTGACCGTGGGTTACGGTACAACGACAGCTTATAAAGATATTGCTCTCGCTATTGGAAACGAAAAAGCAATCCGAGCCGTTGGCAGTGCGAATGGCAAAAATAAGCTGAGCATTGTGATTCCATGTCACCGAATTATCGGATCAAATCAGAAACTAACTGGCTATGCAGGTGGCCTATGGAGAAAAGAATGGTTGCTCCAGCATGAGAAGCGTTGTCTGAGATCATAAGGAGGGTTCATGGATGAGAGAGTCATATTTAAAAGAGTTTAAGCCGGAAAGCTGGGCCAACATGGTTCAGATCTATCAGGAGCGATATGATCAGGTAGATCCGGTGATAAGGGCAAAGGTGGCCAAAAGTAAAATTCCAAAGGAAATTCAGATCGTGCTGCTGCCCGACATGGGCGAGTATTTGCTGACTTGGATGGATCGAAAAATTCCCGCACTTGGTCACGAAACACCGTCGGATTATTTAAAAAGCGAAGAAGGGACCAAGGCACTGAAGGCAGCCATTCTGCGTATGCCGCGTTAAATCAACTGACTCTAGCAGATACATATGAACATTGAACATTGGCTAGAAGTGAAGCCAACTAGGTTTGTCCAAACCCAATAAAGCTGTACAAGGGAGCCGTTGCCCGGCTCCCTTTGGCGATCACAAGCAACCTATGATAAAAGAGTTCTAATTGGCTGAAAGCTCACTCTCCGTCACCCATTTATGATTTTTGACAGGCTCTCCTCCAGTAGTCGGCGTATAGTCTACCATATATACGGTCGTTGGCTCAGCGGAATCTATGATAGCCTTAGCCCCACCCATCCCCTTCATATGATCTGCCGCCAGAATAACTTCTGTGCCAGCTGCATAGGGCTCGCTGCCCGCATCCTTAATCTCTTCATGAATAACCCACTTATGATTATTCACTTTTTCTCCTCCAGTGGTTGGTGTATAGGAGACTGTATAAGCAGTAGTCGTATAAGCACCTACAACCGTGGCCGTAGCGCCCTTCATGCCTGCCATATGATCGGCTTGAATGGTCGCTTGGCTGCCAATTTTGAAGGCTGGGTTTTCAGCTTCTTTTAGTCCAGCAGGAAGCTCACTGGAGGTGGAATGGTTCATATCTGATGCGTCATGCTGTTGACTGCTGCTTGTCGTATGCTCCTGGGCTGGCGTGTTACTGTTCCCGCACCCACTCAAAATAATCATAATTGTACCAGCGAGCAAAGCCCATTGTTTTTTCATATTTATAACTCCTTTTGGATTTTATTCTATATTCAAATATACCCTATAGGGGTATATTTGAAACGGATTTATATGACAAATTGGTGAAGTGATAGCCCGAAGCGACCCCCTTTTAGTTTTGCGGAAGATACGTAATTTAAATGTTGTTGACAGTGAATAAAAAATCATTGTAATATCTACAAAACATATCAAATTACTATGTTTTAAAAGTTTTAAATATTTTAACTCACCAAAACTAGACCATATCAAGGAGCAGGGGGAGACTCAAAATGAAGAAACAATGGATTTCATTTATATTGCTGCTGGGCGTAGTTGTGCTTTTTATTTCAGGCTGTGGCAGCAAGAATACGTCGGACAGCGCTGCGGACGAAGAAAAGAAAACACTGCATATCGGCTTTAATCCCGGTCCATATAGCGATCAGTTTAAGAATGGTGTGGCTCCATATTTGGAGAAGAAGGGGTATAAGATTACATATAAAGAGTTTACAGACGGGGTTCAGCCCAATGTAGCCGTGGCTAATGGAGATATTGATGCCAATGTGTTCCAGCACTCGCTCTATCTGGATTCAATGAATAAGCGGGAGAATATTGATCTGGTTGGTGCTGTGCAAGTTCCGACTCCTCCAATGGGATTGTACTCCAGCAAGCATACCAGCCTTGACGAAATCAGTGCTGGAGCCCAAATCAACCTGCCCAACGAGCCAGTCAATATGCTGCGTGCGCTGAACATTTTGAAGGAAGTAGGTTGGATTACCTTAAAGGACAATATCGATCCATTGCAAACTTCGGTGAACGATATCACCTCTAATCCGCATCATCTGCAATTTGTTGCTACCGACCCGGCACAGGGGCCACGTGCACTGGAGGATGTTGATTTTGCGGCTATACAAGGGAACTTTGCTGTATCGAATGGAATGAAGTTGACCTCGGCATTAAAGCTTGAAAATATGACAGACCCGTTCACAAATGTGGTAGCTGTGGACCGCAAGAATAAGGACAAGCCCTTCGTCAAAGACATTATTGAGGGATATCATTCGGATGAATTCCAAAAGTACATCCAATCGAATCCTGTGTATGAAGGCTACAAGCTGCCAAGCTATTTTAAATAACTGAGGTATTATCTTATGTGGGCTGACTTACCTAGTCTGTATCTTATGGATAGAAGGTGGAGATAAACGTGATTTTTTCATCCTCTGATCTCGTCAAGGCTCTCCCTGACAACTATTTTAGCGCAATTGATGACAAAGTGAATCTGTATAAAAGTAAAGGAATAGATGTAATTAATTTGGCAGCCGGCAACCCAGATCAGCCAACACCACCGCATATCATCAACGCTTTGAAGGAAGCGGTCGATCAACCGATCAATCAGGGCTACCCGCCTTTTCATGGGAAAAGAAGCACGCTGGAGGCTGTCGCTGCGTTCTATCAACGGGAGTATCAAGTGGAGCTGGACCCTGACCGGGAAGTTGCTGTATTCAATGGCTCAGCCATAGGTGTAATGGGGATTCCGCAGGCGTTGCTGAATCCCGGTGATTGGTTGTTGACCACCGATCCCGCATATCCCCAATATTATTCCGCTGCTGCGCTGGCAAGAGCTCGTATTCATACGATTCCTCTGGATGAGAAACATGGATTCTTGCCGGACTATACAACCGTACCTGAAGAAATCGCAAAGCAGGTCAAACTGCTCATGATTAATTATCCGAACAATCCGACAGGAGCGGTAGCTTCCGTAGATTTCCTGACGAAGACACTGGATTATGCTGCTCGGCACCAGTTTCCGGTTATGAATGACTTTGCATATGGTGCTCTTGGATTTGGCGGGCATAAGCCGATTAGTCTATTGCAAATCCCTGGCGGCAAGGAATATGGTGTCGAGACGTATACAGCTTCCAAAACGTATAACATGGCTGGATGGCGCTTTGGCTTTGCGGTTGGAAATGCGTCCGTTATTGGTGCGCTCAAGCATTATCATACGCATGCCTACAGTACTGTTTTTGGCGCGGTACAAGATGCGGGAGCTGTCGCATTGCTGGGCACCCAGGAGCCAGTACGGAAGCTCGCGGCGTTATATGAGCGGCGACGTGATGTTCTCATTGCAGCGTTACGAAATATTGGCTGGGATGTTGCCGCTCCCCAAGGGTCTTTTTTTGCCTGGTTCAAGGTGCCGGAAGGGTATACATCGGCTTCCTTTGCAAACTTTTTATTGGACGAGGCGCAAGTTGCGGTTGCCCCTGGAGAAGGGTTTGGTCGTGCAGGAGCTTCTTATGTGAGGGTCAGCCTGGTGAACAGTGAAGAAAGACTGCTAGAGGCGGTACAGCGCATCGCAGCAACGGGTGTCTTTCAAGCATAAAGAATAAGCTGGAATAAAAGAAATTCATGGAATGAGAGCGCAAATCAAAAACGTTTTTTCTTCGGCTTGCCATACTGGTTAATGAGAGTTCGCAGTTGTTTCCCGGCTTGATTCAGTTCCATATCGTTCAACACATAATCGGTGCTGACTTCCCAGGTGCTGCGGTCATTCAGATGAAAAATAAAGGTGGGGAAACGAGGGCGCAACCATTTGCGGATGGAGGCTCCCTCGAATTCAACTTTAGTGATTGCAGACCACGGGACAGTTCGAATACCGTCGGAAATACTGTGTTCATCAAAGATGAACAGGAAGGTATCCTTACGAAGCGTTCTGTTCAAACAGACCACCAAATAACTACCGAAAAAAGGAAGTCCAATCATAGCAGACGTAATAAAGAAGAAGATTTGCAGAGCAGAGATATCTTCGTCGATAAAAATGAGCAACAGTAAAAACAGACAAATCAGCACAAACATCAAGCTACCAAGGGCTTTCCAAAATGCCAGAGATCTGCGATATACAATTTTATCCACGGAATACCGCCTCGTCGGGTACAAACGCCTGAATGAACTGAGTTATCCGTTCTCTCCAGTCTGATTCAGTCACACTTTCAATGCGCAGACATGGGGTGGCATGCATATCCAGTTCTGTATTTCTTACGATCCACACATCATTCGTTCCTTTAAGAACAAATAGCAGATTTGTAACGGAAGGCCCCTCTTCATCCGTGTCCGTGTATACCATCTGGCTCAAATTATCGAGGCTGCAGTGATTACGATTAAAATCTTCTCGCCAGTCTTGTATCATTTGCTCAGCCGACTCTTGAAGCTTCCACGTTGCCATTTGCTGCATCGTGAAGTTGGATGAGGTTAACTCATTCCACTGTTCTTCTGTCAGATCGACGTATCGGCTGTGTGCATTGAAGTTTGGGGAAAACAGGTCGAATAATTGATCAATGTCGTGATGCCAGTCTTCTGGGGAAGACCAGCGAAAGAAATGGAGTTCATTGTGGCTGGAGAGGTGATACAAAAAACGGCCATTTCCATGGTGTATCGTTAATGTATTTTGCTTGTCCTGTTGCTCCTTGTATCCACGCAACATTTGGCGGCTTTGTACCAGATGAGCTAGCATTTCAACAATGAACGCATCAAATTCAAGCTGCTGTTGCCCGTCATTCTGTTGTTCCATCAAGCCCTTGGATACCAGGCTATGTGTTGCAGCATGAAAAAGCAGTTCCCAGCGATCTTCCGTTAGTTGCCCGTAATAGGATTGGAGCAGACCCGAAGCCATATCCTCTGCACCCAGTGCAGTCAAGGCAAAGCCTAGTTCCTCAAGCGTTAAAATTACCGTTTGTTTGTCCATAGTCAGGCTCCTTCTCTATCTGTTAAGTGTATGTTATTTAAATAGCTTGCTGGCCCAGCGTATCCCTTTTTCGGCGAACTTGGCGACTTTTCCACCTGCCCAGCTTCCCACTGTACCGCCAACGTATGCACCGACGGCTGCACCAACCGGACCGCCGATAGCACCGCCTACGGACCCCAAAACGACAGCACCGCCATAAGTTGCGGCAGTTTTGATCGCTACGTTAGAAGCAGATACAGCCACATCCGTTCCGGTAAGCTTCCCACTTTTCCATTTTCCAGCCAGACTGATGCCCTCGCCCACAATATTCATGGTGGCATTAATAGGGTACAGCTTTTTGGCGATCATGCCGGGAATTTGGCGGGTGGCTATGCCGTAACGTCCTTTTTCCACCCCGGCGATGACGTTGCGCGTCCACTGAGGAAAGCTATTGGCTTTGTTGAATCCAAGGCCGAGCTTACCCATTTGCAGCTTTCCGGCTAAACGGTCAAAGCCCTTTAAGCCTTTCATGACAATACCTGGTTTAGCGAATTGGCGGTTTATGCTTTTGCCCAAATTACGCATAAAAGCATTGTTACCTTTGCCTTTCACCCATGCCGCATTATGTATAACCGCCCGAGTGGGATTTTTCAGACTTTTTTTGAATTCTACTGTTTTGGTGAGCACAAGTGTGGAAGCCAGACCGCTATAGATCGCTGTCCCGGCAAAGCCCAATTGTCCCCGCCATTTATTGGCTTCTGACAGGCTGTTAATGGCTATATCTGCTGGGTCGTTCCCTTTTTTCCCAGAAGTTGCTCCTTCATTGCTCTTAATCTGTCCGCTCTGATCTCCTTGGTTAATCCCTGTGTCTGCTTGGGTATCTGTTTCCTTGAATTTTACTGCAATGGAACGCAGCTCTGTGCTGACAGAACCGACCGTTTGAGTAAAAGCATCCATTTGTCCACGTGCTTTATGAAAATCCTGATAAAAGCGCTGCTGTGTCGTTCCTGCCCAGCTATTCTCTAGCATTTGAATTTGCTGTGACAGTTGTCCGCAAATTTGTGCTCCCAGTTCACGTGCCTGTGCGAACTGCCTGGAAACCGCCTCTAGTTTCTCAGGAGGAACCATAATTTTAGCCATGATGTCCACCTCGGATGATTAAAATAATTACTTAATATTTTAGTGATTCTAGCGGTGGTTAGCAAAAAAAGGAGGGGGTTTTTGTGAAAAATAAGTCATTTGTATGAGTTCATGAGGGGGTATGAGGGAAAATAGTAGTAGTTGTTATGATCCGAAATTCTTACATGTTACTCATGAAGAAAATGAAAAAAAGCCTCTCTGTTCAAATGGAGCTTTCCATAAGAATGAGAGGCCATCATGCATAGAAGCTACTATATAATGTGCGACACTCTAGCTTATTTTAAAGGAACCTGCTTGGACAGCTTTTCAAACTGCTGCAAGTGAGGGGTGATCTTGGCGGTAATCCCTTTGAGATATTTGATGGCCGCTTGTCTTTGACGTTCTTTGGTTGCGACCTCTTCAGGGAACATGGAGTATTCCTTTTGAACGGAGCCATTTTTATAATTTACGGAGAAAAGCTCTCCTTGCTGCCACCTTTGGACCAGATCCTGATTACTGTGCAAAATATTTAGCACTTCTTTACCATTTTTATAAGTAAAGCTGTAGTCTGGATCGGCTACAGCATGGATCACTTGGTAGCCGTTCTGTAATCCATTGTTCTGAAAAGTACCGACTTGGATTTCATTCGAACGTATCGTTCCGTCCGTTTGCGTCACTTTATCAGTCTGCGTACCCTTGCCACTTATGGTGTCATTGCTCCACGTTCCGCTATATACGACTTTATGATGTTGTCCATCTGCATCCGTGTATTGATTTATATATTTCCCAGTACCTGATCGCTTGCCATTCACAAAATCACCCGAATACTGCTTATATTCGCTCCATTTGATCGTACCGCGCCCGTGTGGCTGACCATTCTCAACCTCTCCATAGTAAGTAGCCTGCCCGGATAACTGAAGCAATTCCTTGGTTGCAGCTGCATTCGCTGCAGGTATATTTACCAACAGCGCTCCAGAAATCAGCGATGTAGACACCATAATAGGCAGGGACAAAGCCTTTCCTTTTTGCCAAAGTTTTTGCATCATGAGTTCTCCCCTTTCGAAGCTTTGAGTTTCTACGAATCATGTTCAACGACCCAGCACCGTTTTTATACTATTTTGTGCTTGGTGATTTATAGTTTAATATAGATTGAGAATTATAGGAAACTGTTAAGTGAAAACAGGTAATAAGGAGGGGAATTCTTGAATTTACCAGAACATGGGAGTGAGGATGTATCTAGCATTCTTGCCGTAGAGTTGGTACAGAAGCCTGTGAAGACCATAAAAGGAATCCATCAAGTGGAGCCAGATGCTAATATCTATTGGCTGATTGATGTGGAATTCAGTGGTTTTACGTTGTCAGATGAAGATATTTTGCAATTGCTTAAGGGGTATATTGTGTATGGGCATGTCCATGATTTGCAGATATGGACTAGTGTGGGACGCAGACCGGCAGGCGAATGCCATTATGATAAAATCTGTATTTGTATGGATATATTCGATAATGTAGAGATGCAGATTCGATTGGAAGAAGCCAAGGTTACTGACTTTATGAACACACTGCCAGCGCGATTTGAGGAGAAGGGTACCGTTCGTGTGCTTCCTCGGGAGGACGCTGCTCATGCACGTGCAAAAGCGGAAAAACTTCAAGCATTTGTAGATCAGGAAGGTGAGAGGGAACACACTGTCATGCTTAGGCTGGTAGCAGATCAAGGTCAATCTTACCGTGGAGTGGACATCTGGGATGTCATGCTCAGCCTTGGAATGGAGTGGGGAGATATGGATATTTTCCATGCACACCATCACGGTCCGGGAGGCTATGATGAACTATTTAGCGTACATACGGGAACCGATCCCGGCTTCTTTTGGTTGAGTACACTCGCAGAAGATCGCTTTGCAGATTTGATTTTCAGTATGGATGCGGTACGAACGGTGCAGCCGCAAGCTGTGTTTGAGGCGATGTGGAAAGGTGCCGAATATGCGCGCGCCAGACTCGGTGGGACATTAGTGAATGAACAGGAGCTGCCAGCTGTACAGGAAGACTATCTGCGCCAGATTCAAGAGATGGAAGACCGCTTAAGTGAGTTTGGTTGTAGAGCAGGCGAGGATGTTGTGATGTTTCTATTCTAGGTTAGAAAGGAGTGATTTCGTTGTCCAGCAACTCCATTGAGAAGCTAAGAACGATTCTAAGACGTAAAGCTACTATTTTTCATACAGGGGGACGCAGACCGTCGGGTTCCCTTGATCAGAGCTGGATCGGTAGAGTCACAGTAGCTTTACCGACAGAGGAACAGCCGATTGATGTACAGGGAAATGTTATGGTTCCGATCATGCAATTGTATCTGCCTGCTATGCCTTTTGTTCCTCAAGCTATACGTGATATCAAGCTGTTGACAGTCTTCCTGTCTCCCGATGTACTGGATCATGAGGATATGGAAGGATATATGTGTATTCGTGAGTATACGTCGGTAGAGGATTTGGTTGAAAAAGATTTTGGTCCGGCATTTATGCAAATCAAAGCATTTCCGCTGTTCCCCGAGCTCATAGAGAATGATTATCCGGTCTGGGACGGTGAAGATATTCCTGAGGAATACGGCAATGCCCTCAAAGATATGGACGAGGAGGAGCCCGACTATTTCGAGGACATCGTAGAGGACATATATGCGGTTCACAAAATGGGTGGCTATCCCAGCTTTATTCAACCAGGCATCGACTTTGGCGAAGGCTGTGAATTTGTGTTTCAGATTGCGTCAGATGCCAAAGCCGAATTGAATATTGTCGATGGGGGTAGCTTTTATTTTGCCAAGCATCAGAATGAAGGAACCTGGCGAGGTTACTTTGATTTCTATTAATAAGCTCATGTAGGGAAGAGCCTGGAAGCGATCGTTTTGTACAGCATGGTTCGAATACTTTTGAGTCTATCGAAGTTTTCCTGAAAAGTAACTCCGGCATGTTGTTGCAAGCCTTCTTCGAAATCTTTTTTATAATGGAGCATAGCTTCTGGGTAAAGGCCAATGATATGAATTTGATTCCATGTCGGAAAGGCGTGATGATGGTACCACACTTCCAATGTTTCAAGGGCAATCATCATGTAGCACCACTTTTTATGCTCAAGAATGTTTCGCATGGCAGGGCCGTTATTGTGAATCATAATGTGCCGAAATTCATCCAAATATGGGGCTTGCACATCTACATATTCAACAGCAAAAAAGGGTTTGAATGCACGTCGCTGTACATGTTGCGGTGGTGTGGGGTAATTCGATTGGGGCGTGCTGATCATCAATTCGCTGCGTACCTCTATTTCTTTTGGGAAGCCTATCAGCTGTTGCTTTAACTTCACATATTGCTCGGCGACCGATTTGCTTTCAACTTGTAGAAGCAGCAGGAAGTTCCATGAATCGAATTCTCCGCGCTTTTCTGCCGTCAATCTGAATCTGTAGACTTCATAGCCTTGGATCGTATGCTCAACCATACATTGTTCCAAAAATGGTTTGACATTTATATTAAAATATTGAATGTACCGTGACATGGATAATTTAGGAATACGATGGCTTTCAGCCAGATAGAGTTGGTGATCAACAGACTGCATGACCAATCTCCCTTCTGTTTTATATTAGACTATCCTATCTTATCATTTGTTTATAATTTTCCATACATTGTCATGTTCAGTGTGGAACGATATACTCGTAATTTAGAAACTATTGAAATGAGGTAAAAAGATATGAATGTTTTAGGTCAGTTAGGATCTGCTATCCAGAGCAGCCTATTTATTCAATCCGAACTGAAGAAAGCACATGCATTGATTCAAAAGCACGACCTGCCTGTAGAGCAGGTGGAAGATGATTTTCACAAGCAAATTATCTTGCTGGAGCAATATGCTAGCACTCGCATTTTTCAGCAAGGGCTTGCCAGGTACAAAGTAATCAATGCAATGCTTATGATCCTATCTGTGATTATATTGCTGGCAGCAGTTATCGTTGCAGTGGTGGAATATTTGCAGCCGGAGCGGCATCTGCTGCAAGTGTTGGCGAATGCCATGTTTGACCACTGGGTTCCCTCTATTACGATACTTAGTGTTGTATTTGTGGGTGTGATCGTTCTTGCCATCGTGAGAAATGTTTATGCCAGACGATTACATACGCGTGTGCTGGATCGGTCCTGGCAGGCCATTTTCCATCATGTGGACAAACGAGGATAAAGAGTAGCTGTAGAAGATTGGCATATCAGTTTAAGGAGTGGCAGCAATGAATGACTGGGAATCGGGCATCATTCAAGTTGATAATGAGCACGCGATTTATTCTTCTTTAACAGAAGAGCAGTTGTTAGAGACCGATTTGTACACGAAATATTTTCATTCTGTAAGAAAGCTAGGGAATGATTACATTTGGTATCATTTTGATCAGGTTCCTTTGCTGCACCGGTATTTTTTTGTGTCTGTATGCTTTAAGGATACAAGTCTAGTGGTTGTGGAGATTTCGCTCCAAGGCAATGAATTTCCAACTTCATGGGATAATTGGTCTGAAGAAGGGGAAAGAAAGCGTCAAAGGGAGCATGATCGTTTGTTACAACGACATTTGTCCGTAAAGCCAAACTATCGTCAAACCAAGCCTTACCCCTATATGGAATATGAACTTGACTGGGGGAAAATCTCTTCTTATTTTGACCCGCGGTCGGGAAATACGGCCGTTGCTTTTAAGTATAAAGGTGAATAGCGATCTTGTAGGTGAGACTGTTGGCATAAGTAAGGAGAAGTGTGATGGATAAAAAAGCAAAGAAAATACTCATGAACACTTTCTGGTCCAGCGGCTGGAAGCAGGAGCGAGGACCCTTTTCGGGTGAGGATTTTGAATATGCCAAAAGCAAGGGCTTGATGTTCGATCCGATCACCATTACGCATGATGAGATGATAAATAGGTTACATGAGTTGCATCAGCAAAAGGCTACAAAAGAGCGAGTGGCAGCGGCGTTTTTGCACAGTCTTTCCACGAAAAAGGTTCATTTGCGAAGCGCCTTATCAAGCTGGGCATTAACCGCAAAACTGCCTATGCATACCTATGGGGAGCGACCTGTCGTCCTGCCCAATTACAGCAGCTGTGGGGATTGTAATTTTCATAAACTAATGTCCGATAAGGAATACGTCAATAAGGATTTGAATGTTCTAAATTTTGAACGGATCAAATGGGGCGGTATTCGGCTGAATCACCTTCTTTACTGCTGGATGGACCTTGAATTGTTTAGTCAAGAAGAGGAGTTCCAGGTTTCGGATGAGGATCTGGCTATCCTTCATAACATGCTGGAAGCCGTTCAGGACTGTGAGGCTCAGAATGGTGCGCGGCAATTGGAGAAGCGCTGGAAAGATGTGTTCCCATCCAGCAAAAATGAACGCGACGTGGTTATGGAGGTATGGGGATATGCTGGCTTGCTGGCACCACGGGACACACCTCGTAGACGCCGCGGCGGCAATGATGATTTTTATTCGGTAGCAGCCTGGCAAGGAGATGACGGATACTCCCAGGAAGCGCTGGACTATTATTTTGGTACGTTTTTATAAAGAAAGTGAAGGTTTATCTTCAGGTTAGGCTATTCCCCCAAACAAAAAAGGGAACTCCCTGATTGGTTCAATTGGACAGAATACTTAGAATTATAGTAGGGTGAAAAATTGAATTTTGGGGGAATGGATGATGAGTCGATTAACCGAAGCTATAAAGATGTTACACATTGTGAAAAAAGGATCAAGACTTTGAAAGGGATCAGTAGATACATCCCCAATCAGCATGGAGCCTGGGCAATGCTCATTCTTCCATTTTTGTTTGGCTTAGCTGCTTCTCCAAAACAATTCATTCATATACCTCTATTCGTATGCTGGTTTTTTATCTATTTATTTAGTTTTCCTGTTCTCCAATGGATCAAAACGGGAAACAGTAAAAGATACCGTAAACCTGTTGTTATATACGGAGCAATACTCCTTCCTCTTTTGGCTTCTCTAGTATGGGTTAAACCTGCGTTGATCTGGTACGGAGTTCTGCTCCTGTTCTTTTTTATGGCTAATATGTATTACGCCAAAATGAAGAATGAGCGTGCTTTGTTAAATGACATTACCGCGATTCTGCTTTTCTGTTCTTTTATATACCCTGTTGTTCATATTGGAGAAGGTGGAGATTGGACATTAACCACAGAGCTATTTTTGCTGTTGGTATGTTATTTCATAGGAACGGCTCTTTATGTTAAAACGATCATCCGTGAAAGAAAAAATCCACGTTACTATTATGCGTCTATTATCTATCATCTGATCATTGTGCTGTTGGCCGCCTGGATCAAGGTGTTTTTGGTTATTCCATTTTTAATTTTGTTCATACGAGCTATATGGCTTCCTAAATTCGAGTTAAAGGCAAAGCATGTAGGCATGGCTGAAATTGGATTTTCATTGATGCTCTATGTATCTGTGCTGTTTTTATATTTTTAAAAAGGAGAGACATCAATGATATCTTTGCAAACGCCACGAAATTATCGCGTAGACCCGTTTATCGTCATTTGGGAGGTAACGAGAGCTTGCGCATTAAAATGCCTTCACTGTAGAGCGGAAGCCCAATATAAGCCTGACCCTCGTCAGCTGACATTTGAAGAGGGCAAAAAGCTGCTCGATCAAATCGCTGAAATGAATCAACCACTGGTGGTTTTCACAGGTGGAGATCCGTTATCGCGTCCTGATTTATTTGAGTTGGCTCAATATGCAATTGAGGAGAAAAAGCTATCGGTTTCCATGACACCCAGTGCTACCCCAAAAGTGACAAGAGCAGCGGTCGAAAAAGCAAAGCAGGTTGGATTATCACGATGGGCTTTTAGCCTGGACGGTTCATGTGCGGACATTCATGATCATTTTCGCGGGACTGTGGGTTCTTACAATACGACCATGCGGGGAATTGGATATTTGAAGGAATTGAACATCCCTATCCAAGTGAACACCACCGTGTCCCGATACAATCTTCACGATCTGGAGCGAATTGCAGAAAAGGTAAAGGAAATGCAGGCGGTGTTATGGAGCTTGTTTTTTCTCGTTCCAACCGGGCGTGGTATGGAAAAAGATATGATTACTCCTGATGAGCATGAGGCTGTAATGAAGTGGTTGTATCAGATACAGCAACAGATGCCCTACGGTGTAAAGGCTACCGAAGCACCTCATTATCGAAGGGTTGTCCTACAGGAAAAGCGTAAAGCAGTGAAGAACGGTGCAATGTTCGAACCTAAACGGGCAGATGTTTTGGGACGCGCGCCTAAAGGCGTAAATGATGGAGATGGATTTGTTTTTATCAGTCATATTGGCGAAGTGTACCCGAGTGGGTTCCTGCCGTTAACATGCGGAAATGTACGAAAGGATAGTTTGGCACATATTTATCGGGAATCTCCGATTATGAACCATCTTCGGGATAAATCTCTGCTTAAAGGCAAATGTGGAGTTTGCGAATTCAATACAGTCTGTGGAGGCTCCAGAGCAAGGGCTTTTGCCATCACAGGAGACTATTTGGAGAGTGACCCTTATTGTGCATATATGCCTGAAGTGGGGAAGGAAACGTGTGCTCATGAATAAAAATGCTAAAAGAGTTGTGATCCTTGGTGGAGGAATAAGCGGTTTAAGTGCTGCCTATTATGTGAAAAAGCTGGCGGAGGACAGGCAGCTTGAAGTGGAGATTACACTGGTGGAGAAAAGCGACCGTCTGGGAGGAAAGCTGCAAACGGTTCGCCAAAACCATTTTATGATCGAAAAAGGACCGGATGCTTTTCTGGCCAGAAAGACGGCTATATTGGATCTGACTATGGAATTGGGGCTGGAAGCCGATTTAGTGGCAACAAACCCGAAGGCCAAGTCGGCCTCCATTTTGCATAAAGGCAAGCTGCATACCATGCCGATGGGCTTTATTTTAGGTATTCCAACGAAGCTAACTCCCTTCATTCGGACAGGGTTAATCTCTCCACTGGGAAAAGCGCGCGCAGCTCTGGATTTAATTATTCCAGCCAAGCAAGGCGATATGGATGAATCTCTGGGGGATTTTATCAAGCGGCGTCTAGGTAAAGAGGTGTTGGAGCAGATTACTGAGCCTTTGCTATCTGGTATTTACGCTGGCGATACGTATTCTCTTAGCCTCAAGTCAACCTTCCCTCAATTTAAGCAGATGGAACAAAAGCATGGAAGTTTGATTATAGGTATGGCTAAAGGAGCGGGGAGAAAGTCGGGTGCACCTAACAAATTGCCGGATATCGCTAAGAAAAGCATGTTTCTTTCCTATCGACATGGATTATCGACCATTGTGGATCGGTTAAAGGAAAAGCTCGACACCGTCCATTTTGTGATGGGACAGCGTGTGGCTGAGGTGAGAAAAGAGGATCGTTATCAAGTAGTTCTAGACCATGGGCAAATCATAGCTGCAGATGCAGTGATCTGCGCTGTTCCAGCCTTTGAAGCGGCCACATTATTTTCCGATATCGCAAGTGTGAGCTGGCTCCATAAGATTAACTACGTTTCGGTAGCGAATATTTCCCTGGCGTATAAAAATTCAGACCTTGATCTTGCCTATGAGGGAACTGGATTTTTAGTTCCCCGCAAAGAAGGAAAAATGATTACGGCCTGTACTTGGTCATCGACAAAGTGGAGCCATACCGCACCTGAAGGGTATACACTCTTACGGACTTACATTGGGCATGCAGGCGCACAGGGATGGGTTCAGATGACAGACGATGAACTTGTAGCTGCGGCGCGCAAAGACCTGAAGGATTTAATGGGAATCGATGCTGAACCTGAATTAACTGAAGTCAGTCGGTGTAATCAATCCATGCCACAATATCCGATAGGACACAAAGAGCAGATGGCGAAGGTGAGACATGATTTGTCACAGGATTTTCCGCGTGTATTTTTATGTGGTGCTGGTTATGGAGGGGTTGGCATTCCGGATTGTATCGCTCAAGGCAAAGAAGCAGCTGAACAGCTGGTCTCAGGTTTTTTATAATCAGGCTCTTTCCACGAGTGAAAAAGGGATCGCCCTAATTGGTTCAGCCTTGAGAGAGACATAAAATGAGAGTTAAGTATAAAACTGAAGTAAGATGGGGGAATGAAAATGAGCCAGTTAACGGAAGAAACATGGGTAGCGGACATTGTAAAAGAAGTACCCAAAACAAGTGACTTGTTCCGTAAACTACGGATTGACTTCTGCTGTGGCGGAAAAATATCGCTCCGTGAAGCGGCTGCCAGCCGGGGGCTGCACGCTGGTGAACTGCTGGCGCGGGTGCATGAAGTGGAGGAAAATCAGGCACAGCATAAGCAAATGCAACCCTCCTCACTAGAACCCAAAGAACTGATCGCCTATATTCAGGATGAGTATCATACAAAGTTGTGTGAAGAACTAGCGGCGCTCACACCGTATATTACCAAGCTAACACGGGTTCATGGCGAACGCTATTCGCACCTGAAGCGAGTGAATGAACTTTATACCTTGCTTAAACAGAAGTTAACGGTACATATTCAATTCAAGGAAAGTCTTCTGTTTCCGTTGATTCAAGCGTTTTTTCAGGACTCGACGTTTGAGCGTGTGGACGCACTTCTTTTTCACTTATCCGAGTTGCAAGACGAACACCAAGCGGTTGTGGATTCACTGCAGGAGCTGCGTTTGATTACCAATGGCTTTGAGCCGTTACAGGAAGCTTGTGGCACACATCGACTTGTATTGAAGCGTTTGGAGGACCTGGAAGCGGACATTTATAATCATATTCTTCTTGAGAATTGTACACTAGTTGAACGTACCAGACAGGCACAACCCCATTCATAATGAAACCTATCACTTCATGACAGGCTAGACGTAAGGAGTCAAACAAAATGAAAAAAATTATCAAACATAGCCAGGCACTCTTTTTTGCTTTTTGTGTTGTGTTATTACTAGCAGGGTGCGGTGCGGGGCAACAATCAGCTTCAAGTGGTAGCAGCGCGGTCCAGAACGAGGTCTCCGGCCAGGATTCATCGAAAAAGACTGAAACTGTAGAACTGACCATTTCCGCGGCTGCGAGCTTAACAGATGCACTTAAAGAAATCCAGACATTGTACGAATCATCCCATAAAGGTATTCAATTGAATTTCAACTTTGGTGGTTCTGGTGCACTGGAAAAGCAGATTGAGCAAGGAGCTCCATCGGACTTGTTTTTGTCTGCTTCGAAGAAAAACATGAAGTCTCTCGTAGATCAGCATTTAATAGAGAGCAATAAACAAAAAACATGGCTGACGAACGAGTTGGTAGCGGTGATCCCTGCTGACGGGACGACGAGCATCACGAGTGTAAAGGATTTAATGCAAAAAGAAGTGAAAAAGGTAGCAATCGGTATTCCTGAGAGTGTTCCTGCAGGCAAATATGCACAGGAAGCACTGACGAACATTAAGCTTTGGGATGTGTTACAAGACAAGCTTGTTCAGGCAAAAGATGTTAGACAAGTGCTGCAATATGTAGAAACGGGTAACGCAGATGTCGGATTTGTGTATAAGACAGATGCGTTAACTTCGCAAAAGGCGAAAATTGCTTTTGAGGTGGACTCTAAAACTTATTCAACGGTTGAGTACCCTATCGGGATCATCAAAGCTTCCAAACACATCCAAGAAGCCGAAAGCTTCTATGAATACCTTCAATCGCAAGAATCTCTGAACATTATGGCTAAGTATGGATTTACCATACCGAAGTGAGCATGCAGGCTATAGATTGGAGCGAATATTGGCCTCCGATTCGATTATCGTTACAGATTGCACTGTTATCCAGCGTTTTGGTGATCCTATTAGGCTTGTTTGCGGCATGGTCCATGTCGCGGTTAGGATTATTTAAAGGGAAAACACTCGTTGAAACCGTGCTTATGCTGCCTTTGGTGCTCCCGCCGACGGTAGTTGGATTTTTACTGCTAATCTTACTCGGACGAAAAAGTGGGTTTGGACGTTTGGTGGAGCATTGGTTTGGCGAGCCTATTGTATTCTCATGGTGGGCTGGGGTCGTGGCCGCGGTGGTTGTGGCTTTTCCCCTAGTCTATCGGACACTGAGAATGGGATTCGCTGCAGTGGATCGTGACTTGGAAAACGCAGGGCGCTCGATGGGGGCAAATGAATGGCAGGTCTTCCGATATATCACCTTTCCTTTGATTTTCCCTTCTTTTAAAGCGGCCTTTATACTTGGTTTTGCCCGTGGGCTGGGCGAGTTCGGTGCTACGCTGATGATTGCCGGAAATATTCCGGGTAAAACACAAACGATCCCTACAGCCATCTATATTGCAGTGGATTCTGGTCATCTTCCTATGGCCTGGGCTTGGACATGCTCGATCATATTCATTTCCTTTATAATGCTCCTGTTAACAGGCCAAAAGAACAATTAATCTATTCATACAAGCTTCCCTCTGGTAGAGGGGGGCTTTTTTTGTATCTTTCCTTAGAACGAGGGATTTTCTATAGCGCTATAGGACATTCCCTAATGGGAACGGAGAGGAATGAATTACATAATGAGAGTAAGCGAATGAATCCTCTCCGCGGGTTTGCAACGGGCTGATTTATTCTGAAAAGGAGCGTTGATCACCGATGAAAAAAAAATATAGTCTCAACTTCTTCAAGCCAATCGAGAGCTATTCTGGAAATTGGTCAATCCTTGAAGAAAAAAATAGAGAATGGGAAAACGTGTACCGCCAGCGTTGGTCTCATGACAAAGTGATTCGCACGACGCATGGTGTTAACTGTACCGGCTCCTGTAGCTGGAAGGTTTTTGTTAAGAACGGCATCATCACTTGGGAAAATCAGCAAATCGATTATCCCTCCTGCGGTCCAGACATGCCAGAATTTGAGCCGCGTGGATGCCCGCGTGGTGCTTCATTTTCCTGGTATGAATACAGCCCGTTACGTGTGAAATATCCATATATGCGCGGTAAGCTATTGCGACTATGGCAAGCTGCCCTCAAGGAGCATAGCAATCCGGTAGACGCATGGGCCAGCATTGTGGAAGACCCGGAGAAAGCCAAGCTCTACAAATCGGCTCGCGGCAAAGGCGGGCATGTTCGTGTGGCTTGGGATGATGTTCTACACCTGATTTCGGCGCAATTAATTTATACCATTCGTAAGTACGGTCCTGACCGGATCGCAGGCTTCACACCCATTCCAGCGATGTCAATGATAAGCTACGCCTCGGGAGCGCGGTTCATTTCATTGCTTGGTGGGGAAATGTTGAGCTTTTACGACTGGTATGCTGATCTTCCGCCTGCTTCTCCCCAAATTTGGGGTGAGCAAACGGACGTACCTGAATCCTCAGATTGGTACAACGCGGGCTACCTGATCATGTGGGGCTCGAATGTGCCGCTTACCCGGACGCCGGATGCCCACTTTATGACGGAAGTACGCTATAAAGGAACCAAGGTCGTATCCGTGGCTCCGGATTTGGCGGAAAATGTGAAGTTCGCTGACAACTGGCTTGCACCTAATCCGGGTACAGACGCCGCTGTGGCACAGGCGATGACCCATGTCATTCTGGATGAGTTCTACCAGGAACGTCAGGAACCCATGTTCATTAACTATGCCAAGCAATATACAGATATGCCATTCATGATTCTGCTTGATCCCCACGAAGGGGCCTGGAAAGGTGGACGTTTTCTGCGGGCGAGTGATCTGGGAGATGCTTCACAGCATGCAGATTGGAAACCGGTCATTTTCGATGAAGTAGCAGGGGAAATGATGGTCCCGAACGGAACAATGGGACAGCGCTGGGAGCAGGATAAGAAATGGAATCTGATCTTGGAGCGGGAAGATGGAACCAAGGTTGAGCCTGCGCTCACGGTGGAAGGTCATGACGAGCAATGGGAAGAAATCGTATTCCCTTATTTTGATAACACAGGTAACGGAACATTCAAACGTGTCATTCCGGCGAAAAAAGTACGTCTGGCTGATGGTTCAGAGCGCCTCGTAGCCACCGTATATGATTTGATGATGAGTCAGTATGGTGTCGCTCGCAATGATAGCCCTCATAATGCAAAGGATTATTACGATGCAGCTTCTCATTACACTCCTGCCTGGCAGGAGAAGATCACGGGAGTCAAGGCATCGGTCGTAGTGCAAGTTGCTCGCGAATTTGCTCAGAACGCCATCGACACTCAAGGACGTTCCATGATCATTATGGGGGCGGGGATCAATCACTGGTTTAACAGTGACACCATTTATCGCTCCATCTTGAACCTGGTCGTGCTGACGGCTTCCCAAGGTGTTAACGGTGGAGGCTGGGCGCATTATGTAGGTCAAGAGAAGTGCCGTCCTATTGAAGGCTGGTCAACGATTGCCTTTGCCAAAGACTGGCAGGGACCGGCTCGGTTGCAAAATGCTACTTCGTTTTTCTATTTTGCAACTGAACAGTGGCGGTATGAAGAAAGCGGCACCGACACATTGAAATCGCCGACTGGGGGAGAGGTCAGTTACCAACATCCGGCGGACTACAATGTACTTGCTGCACGGTTGGGCTGGATGCCTTCTTACCCGCAGTTTAATAAAAACAGCCTGCTATTCGCCGAAGAGGCGGCGCAATTAGGCAAGAAGTCAAACGAGGAAATCATTAACCACACTGTGGAAGAGATTAAATCGCGTAAGACTCGTTTTGCTATTGAAGATCCAGGGGCAGCGGAGAACTTTCCGCGTTCGCTCTTTATTTGGCGGTCCAACCTCATTTCCAGCTCGGCCAAGGGACAGGAATATTTCATGAAGCATTTGCTCGGAGCCTCCGACGCGCTGCTTGCCCGGCCGAACGAAGATCAGAAGCCTGAGGAAATCGTCTGGCGGGAAGATGTGGAAGGAAAGCTTGATTTGATGGTCGCACTTGATTTCCGGATGACCACAACGCCATTGTACGCGGATGTCGTACTTCCGGCGGCAACCTGGTATGAGAAGACGGATTTGTCCTCGACAGACATGCATCCGTTCGTGCATCCATTTAATCCTGCGGTAAATCCGCTTTGGGAATCACGTTCGGACTGGGATATTTACCGTCAGTTGTCTGAAACCTTCTCGAACATGGCCAAAGAGCATCTACCGGGAATATATAAAGACCTTGTAACTGCACCGCTTGGGCATGACTCCATAGGCGAAATTGCGCAACCGATGGGTCTTATAAAGGACTGGACGAAAGGCGAGGCCGAAGCTGTGCCGGGTAAAACCATGCCTAATTTCAGCATCGTAGAACGCGATTACACCAAAATTTACGATAAATATGTCTCGCTCGGTCCAAATTTGGCTACTGGAAAAACGGGCGCGCATGGCGTTAGCTTCTCGGTAGCGGATGAATATGAGGAATTGAAGAAGCTGAACGGGGTTTATTACGATGAGTCCATTAAAGATGGACTGCCGAAGATCCAGACAGCCCGTCAAGTGGCTGATACGATTCTTCATCTTTCGTCTGCAACGAATGGTCGTGTCTCCCAAAAAGCCTACGCAGAGGCGGAAAAGGATCACGGTGTGAAGCTAATGGACATCTCAGCCGACCGCGCCGCCGAGAAGATCACGTTCCAAAGCATTACAGCGCAGCCGCGTGAAGTTATACCGACACCGGTATTCAGTGGCTCTAACAAACAGGGACGTCGCTACTCGCCATTTACCACGAATATTGAGCGTCTCGTTCCGTTCCGGACTTTGACAGGAAGACAGCATTTCTATATCGATCATGAAATCTTCCAGCAGTTTGGGGAGTCGCTGCCTATCTATAAACCGACTTTGCCACCGATGGTATTCGGTACACATGATCGGGAAATCAAGGGTGGCCAGGATTCACTTGTGCTTCGTTATCTGACTCCACACGGGAAATGGAATATTCACTCCACTTATCAGGATAACCAGCATATGCTTACGTTGTTCCGTGGAGGCCCAACGGTATGGATCAATAACGAAGATGCAGCAACTCATGCTATTGCCGACAATGACTGGCTGGAGGTGTACAACCGTAACGGTGTCGTAACCGCCCGAGCAGTTGTCAGTCACCGGATGCCAAGAGGAACGATGTTTATGTACCATGCTCAAGATAAGCACATTCAAGTGCCAGGCTCCGAAATCACGGATACACGCGGGGGCAGTCATAATGCGCCAACAAGAATTCATCTCAAACCGACCCAGATGGTTGGCGGATACGCTCAGCTTAGCTACGGGTTCAACTATTACGGTCCAATCGGCAACCAGCGCGATGTGTACGTAGCGGTACGTAAAATGAAGGAGGTTAACTGGCTTGAAGATTAAAGCTCAAATTGCCATGGTCATGAACCTGGATAAATGTATTGGCTGCCATACGTGCAGCGTGACGTGCAAAACAACTTGGACAAACCGCAAAGGTGCGGAATATATGTGGTTCAACAACGTGGAAACGAAGCCCGGTATTGGTTATCCAAAACGCTGGGAAGACCAGGAACAGTATAAGGGGGGCTGGCAGCTTCGCAAAGGGAAACTTGAACTGAAGTCAGGGAACAAGCTGTCCAAGATAGCGCTCGGTAAAATTTTCTACAATCCCGATATGCCTGAAATGAAGGATTATTATGAACCCTGGACTTACAATTATGAACATTTGACCAACGCCAAAGAGCAGAAGCATTCTCCGGTCGCGCGTGCACAATCTGCTGTAACAGGCGAAAAAATGGATCTGAATTGGGGGCCAAACTGGGAGGATGATTTGGCAGGTACCCATGTGACAGGACCTCTCGATCCCAATATTCAGAAAATTGAAGAAGAGATTAAATTCAATTTCGAGAAGTCGTTCATGCTGTATCTTCCTCGGCTTTGCGAACACTGTTTGAATCCAAGCTGTGTCGCATCCTGCCCTTCAGGTGCCATGTACAAACGGGACGAGGATGGCATCGTGCTTGTGGATCAGGAAGCATGTCGCGGCTGGAGATATTGCATGACGGGTTGTCCTTATAAGAAAGTGTACTTCAACTGGCAGACGAACAAAGCAGAGAAATGTACCTTCTGCTTCCCGCGCGTAGAAGCCGGGTTGCCAACCGTCTGCTCCGAGACGTGTACCGGACGAATTCGTTACCTTGGCGTTCTATTGTATGACGCGGATAAGGTGCAGGAGGCTGCTTCTAAAGAGGATGAGAAAGATCTGTATAAAGCACAGTGTGATTTGTTCTTAGACCCAAGTGATCCAGCGGTAATTGCGCAGGCAAAAAAAGATGGGATCTCGCAAGATTGGATTGAGGCTGCGCAGAACTCACCGGTCTACAAGCTTGCTATTGAGTATAAGCTGGCATTCCCGCTTCATCCGGAATACCGCACGCTGCCGATGGTCTGGTATGTACCACCACTTAGTCCGATCATGAATTACTTTGAAGGGAAAGACTCCATCGAGAATCCAGATATGATCTTTCCAGCTATCGAAGAAATGCGCACGCCTATTCAGTATCTTGCCAATATGTTGACGGCGGGCGACACCCAGACGGTGAAAGAATCGCTGCAGCGGATGGCTATGATGCGCTCCTATATGCGTGCCCAGTCCACAGGACAATCTTTCGATGAAAGCCGTCTGGAACGCACCGGCATGACAGCACGTCAGGCCGAGCAGATGTACCGGCTTCTGGCCATTGCCAAATACGAGGACCGTTTCGTTATTCCAACATCGCATAAAGAGGGTTATTCTAATCCATATCGCGCCCAAGGAGCTGCTGGTTACGGTGATACCTTAGGGAATATGGAAGGTTGTGGAGTTGCAGGAGCTGGCTGTAGCGGTTGTAGCCTGGCAAGCTCCACGGGAATGGAAGAGCCTTCGAAATCAGGCAAGCAAATGTATGAAGAAAACTTCTACGGGGGTATTTGGCGTGATTAATGTAGCGAAACTGTATGAATTCAAGCCTTCATTCGGGTTTTTCGCCCAACAACTCATGTACCCGGAAAAGCTGGATTTTCATCCGGCTTTTCTGGAAGCATCATTTGATCCGGATCATCCTGCGTATACGCATGCTCATAAGTACTGGTCTCTTATGCAAGAGTTTAGTATGGAAGAGATCCAGGAACTGTATACAGAAACCTTCGATTTTCAAAAAAATTGCGCACTATATATGACTTACTTCAAGTGTGAAGATGCAAAAGAAAGAGGACAAATGCTGGTAAAGTTAAAGGTTCTCTATGAAATGTATGGTCTTGAAATGCCAGATGGTGAGCTGCCGGATTACCTACCGCTCATGTGTGAATTCCTGTATGCCGCCGAATGGGTACAGGATGCAAAGACGACAGAAAATTTCCGCATGCCGATCGCGATTTTGGAAGACGGCACTTATCATTTGCTTAAAGCGCTGGAAAAAATGGAAAGCCCGTATTTTCATCTGGTCAAGGGACTGCGCGAAACGCTTAAAGCTTGCGTAGAACAGGAGGCAGCCACGCTATGATGATGGAGCAGTTTTTATGGGTCATTTTCCCTTATATGTGTGTGGTCATTTTTATCGTAGGCCATATCTTCCGCTATAGAACGGACCAATTCAATTGGACGGCAAAATCGAGCGAATTTATTGAAAAGAAACAATTGATGATCGGAAGCCTCTTATTCCACCTGGGGATCATTCCAGTTATTTTCGGTCATGTGTCTGGTCTGGGTATACCCAAAACCTGGATGCATGCACTGGGGGTAAACGATCATCTATATCACATTGGAGCGGTCTATATTGGTGGAATATTTGGAGCCATGACGTTCCTTGGGATGTTGATACTTACCTCTCGACGTTTTACAATTCGTAATGTGCGTCGTTTAAGTACAGCTTCTGATTTGATTGTAAACGTATTGCTGTTGGCGCTTGTGTGCATGGGGATGTTTGCCACTCTCGTAACGAATGCGGTTCAGCCGGAATTTGATTATCGGGAGACTATCTCGATCTGGTTCCGCGGTTTGTTCATATTCCGTGTTGACCCTACACTGATGAGAGACGTACCGATCTCGTTCAAGCTTCATGTCCTTATGGGTTTTGCGATTTTTGCATTCTGGCCGTTTACCCGGCTTGTACATGTGTGGAGTGTTCCGTTGAATTATGTGCGCAGAAGTTATATCCTTTACAGAAGACATAAATCAAACTAGGAAAGCGGGCCCTGCCTTCTTTCCTAGTTTTATTAGGAGAGAGTGATGAATAATAAGATGGATTATCAAAGGGAGCTTGAGCGAATACGCGAACATTTCGGTTATGATTTTATGGCACTTGCTCTGGTTGAACCGGCCGAATATCAATACGTCATTAAATGGAAAAACGCCGCTGGCAATTTGAATGATCGATTTAAGCGGATTGTACTGCAATCTGGAAAGGGCATAGCAGGAGTCGTGTTTAAAACCGGGAAATCTATCTTTATTCCATCTGTTCATCAATTTGTTGGGGCAGACAACCTGTTTAACTATCCAATCGTTCAATCCGAGAAGCTCAAGAGTCTCGGCGCTGTGCCCCTGTGGAATGATGCTCGCGTCGCGGGTGTGCTGCTGGGTGGATTTCGAGAAGAACAGCTGATGACCGAAGCTATGATGCGTGATTTGGAAACCTTGGCACATAGGGGAATTGGAGAGTTGAACGGGAAGGAAGTGATCTGAATTGACATTGTCTATAGGGACAGACTCTTTGAGTGCGCTAATGGTGAAGATGTTTGAGAACAGTACAGAAGCTATCTTCTTTTTTGATAGGGAAGGGAAAACCCTAGCCATGAACCCGGCGGCTGAGGAGATTGTAGACGATGACGTTCTCATTCAACTCTATGAAGGACAGGACAGGGCCTTATGTGGAACATGCAGAGGCTATACAAGCGACACAGAGCCCCGTACCTGCCTCGACTGTTATTTCAATGTGCCTGAATCCAACAATTTTGCTTCTTTTCAGGTTTATCTGGAGACGAAAAGCAATGGAATGGTTCCCTATGCAGCTTCTTTTCATACGATTGATTCTACAAATGGAATCCGGGTGCTGATGCTGAGAGATTTGACCCCGCAATTTCAGACGCAGGAGAAATTGTATCAGAACAAAATGATGAAACATGTTATTGAAGCACAGGAAAACGAGCGTAAACGGCTTTCCAGAGAGCTGCACGACAGCGTCGCCCAGGAATTGATGAGCGCGGTTGTTGAACTACGGGTATTAAAATACATGACGAATGATGAGCAGCTCATTAAAAACATGAAACAAACAGAAGCATCCATGACACGCTTGCTGGATGATATCCGCAACCTGTCTGTGGATCTTCGTCCTGCTACCCTTGATGATTTTGGACTTGAGGCGGCATTCCGTTCCCACTTTAAGCGGGTCGAGCAAAGTTTTGGTCTAGTGGTTGAGTTCGTATCTGATCTTCCCCAGAAGCGGTATGGAAGCGAAAAAGAAACAGTCATTTATCGCGTCTGTCAGGAGGCTGTGCTCAATGCGTTAAAGTATGCCCAGGTGGATACCGTTAAAGTTACTTTGTCGGAGCACGAACACGCGCTTCGTTTGACTGTAGAGGATAATGGGATTGGCTTTGATAAGGGGGGCAAGCCTATTGGAACAGGACTTGGCTTGTATGGTATGCAGGAGCGAGCAGAGCTGGTAGGTGGAAGTTTTGGCGTCCTTTCGAATGTTGGCCAAGGAACCAAAGTCTTTTTACAAATTCCGATTGGACACGAGGAGGAATAGAAACTTGATCAAAATTGTATTAGCGGATGATCATGCCATTGTACGAAGCGGATTTTCCATGATTCTCAACTTCCAATCGGATATGGAGGTTGTCGGAACGGCTGCGGACGGGATTGAAGCGTATACTATGGTAGCCAAACATCAGCCGGATATTCTAATTATGGACCTCAGCATGCCTCCAGGCGAAAGTGGATTGATCGCCACAGGCAAGATTAAAGAGGACCATCCTGATACTAAAATTCTGATTTTGACCATGCATGACGACGAAGAATATCTATTTCATATTTTGAAGAATGGTGCTTCAGGGTACGTTTTGAAAAATGCGCCAGATGAGGAGTTATTGCTTGCCATACGTACCATTCATGGGGGCGGGACGTATATCCATCCTAAAATGGCCACTTCTCTCGTGCGTGAGTTCATTAAGAAAGACACAACATCACAAACCGAAGATCCGTATGAGATTCTGTCCAAGCGCGAGCTGGAGATTCTCCCTTTGGTTGCAAAGGGATACGGTAACAAGGAAGTTGCCGAAAAGCTGTTCATTTCTGTCAAAACCGTGGAAGCGAATAAAGCTAAAATCATGGAGAAGTTGAACTTAAAAAGCCGGCCTGAGCTGGTCCAATATGCTTTAAAGAAAAAAATGCTGGATTTCTAGTTTATGAAGAAGATTATTTTTAATCCAATAATATATCTACAATGAATCAAGCAGCTTCTTACGAGAAGCGGCTTTTTTATTTTCAGGGACTCCCCTGACCGGGAAAGGGGAGTCCCCTATATTCGAAAGGAACGGCTAGCGGCTACAATGGGAACAGAAAAATACAAATCAAACATTCGACAGAATAAAGTTGAAAAGGTGAGTTAAATGATTAGAAAAATGCAGTTGCCGCTACAAACATTGAACCTGATTCTTGGATTCATGGTGTGGGTCATCATTTCTTCCCTCATGCCGTTCATTACGGAGGATATTGCGATTCCACCCGGAAAACTGGCCATGGTTACGGCGATTCCGGTCGTGCTTGGATCGATTCTGCGCATTCCGCTTGGTTATTATGCCAATATCTTCGGGGCGAGAATCGTTTTCCTCGTTAGCTTTGTTTTGCTTTTGTTTCCGGTCTACTATATCAGTGAAGCTTCGACGATGACGGATTTAATTATCGGTGGCTTGTTCCTTGGGATTGGGGGAGCGGTGTTCTCGGTTGGAGTAACTTCACTGCCCAAGTACTATCCGAAAGAAAGACATGGCTTTGTCAACGGGATGTATGGTGTGGGCAACCTGGGGACAGCGGTAACGACTTTCTCCGCTCCGATTGTAGCGACACAGGTAGGATGGGCACTTACAGTCAAGCTGTACCTTATCCTATTGCTTGTTTTTATCGTTTTGAATTTCTTCTTTGGGGACCGTCATGAAGCTAAAGTCAAGACGCCCATTATGGAGCAAATCAAAGGGGTTTACAAAAATGAAAAGCTTTGGTTTTTCTCGCTCTTTTATTTTATTACGTTTGGCTCATTTGTAGCGTTTACGGTGTATCTACCGAATTTTCTCGTATCGAATTTCGAACTGGATAAAGTGGATGCAGGGATGCGTACAGCAGGCTTTATCGCAATTGCTACATTCTTCCGCCCGATCGGTGGCTGGCTGGCGGATCGTTTTCAGCCCTTGTTCCTGCTGGTAGGTACGTTTGCTGTATACACGGTCGCTGCGATTCTTTTGGCTTTTTCCCCAGACATCACCCTGTATACCGTAGGGTGCTTGGCTATCGCTGTGAGTGCGGGAATCGGGAACGGTGTCATTTTCAAGCTAGTTCCATTTTATTTTAATAAACAGGCGGGCATAGTGAACGGAATTGTATCCATGATGGGTGGCCTGGGTGGCTTTTTCCCTCCGATCTTGTTATCGACGATTCATGCGGCTACTGGCCAATATTCCATTGGGTTCATGTTACTCTCCCAAGTGGCACTCGCTAGCCTGATTCTCGTCATATGGCTATATTATCAAGGACGTTTCCCCGTAACTGCCGAGCAGAACCGCTTTGAGAAACAAAAGGAACTTCAGCAGTAAAGCATTAAGAGTGGAGAAATTATAAAGACACCTTTAACGTTTCTAGCGAGAGCCACAGGAAAAAGCACAAAGTTAACGATCGCTCTTCAACGTTAGGGGGACATTGTGATGAAGGAACGTTATTCAAGACAGATCTTATTTAGACCCATCGGCAGTGAAGGACAACGTAATCTGTCTGAAGCTGTTGTTACCATTATCGGCTGCGGGGCACTAGGCTCCGCCATCGCTGAAACATTAGTAAGAGCGGGCGTCGGAGAGATTCACCTGGTTGACCGTGATTATGTGGAGACGTCGAATCTGCAACGCCAGCAGTTATTCACGGAGCAGGATGCTGCACAAATGCTCCCCAAGGTAACGGCTGCTGAAAAAAGGTTAAAGGCGATACGAGAAGACGTACGCTTGTATACCTATCTCGACAGCTTGGATACCGGGCTTGCTCAAGAGCTTGCTGGTAAAAGCACATTGCTGATGGATGCAACGGATAATTTTGAAACCCGGCTGCTTATAAACGATGCTGCACGAAAGGCTGAAATTCCATGGATTTACGGCGCCTGTGTTGGAAGCACAGGCGTTGTTTTTCCGTTCGTGCCGGGCAAGTCAGCTTGTTTTCGTTGCCTACTGCCATCGCTGCCGGCAATCAATCAGACCTGCGATACGGCTGGAATCATCTCGCCCGCAGTTCAAGTGACGGCTGCTCTCCAAAGTGCAGAAGCCATGAAGTGGCTGAGCGGTAAACGTGATAAAATGCGCAGCAAGGTTCATTTATTTGATCTATGGGAAAATACGCAGATGGACATAGGGATTTCCCGCATCCGCAATCAGAATTGTCCGACCTGTGGAGAGCATCCTGTGTTTCCTACACTGACCGCATCCCGTCGCTCGGCGTATGCTTCGCTGTGCGGACGGGATGTAGTGCAGGTTCTTCCAGACCCTCATCGTCCGATTACGTTGGACGATGCAGAGAAAATGGGCAGGCTTATGGCGGAACGTGTAAAAAGGACCCCTTATTTCGTTGAATTTTATGCCTTTGAGCACCGAATGATTTTATTTAAAAACGGAAGGCTCCTCATTCACGGTATTGGAAGTATTGCCAGAGGTCAAAAGCTATACCATCAGTTGTTCGGTTAAACAAGGGATATAGATCCAGGAAATATAAATAGTGAGCAGAGTTTTCATAGCAGAGTAGCTTGCCAGGTGGCTGGAAGGTGGAAAAGATGAGTGTATTTGAAATCGTGACGGAGCCCATTCTTCCGCAGATTTATGCAGATTATGTCTTAAGACCAGAAGCGGGAGCGGTGACCGTGTTTACAGGGCACGTAAGAGAGTGGACCCAAGGCGTACGGACATTATATCTTGCTTACGAGGCCTATGTGCCTATGGCTGAGAAAAAGCTTGCAGAGATTGGCCACGAAATTGAACAGAAATGGGAAGGGACAAGAGTAGCAATTGCACATCGGATTGGTGAGCTTCAGATCGGTGATATTGCCGTTGTCATCGCTGTTTCTTCACCACACCGCTCGGATGCGTATAAGGCGAATGAATACGCAATCGAACGAATCAAGGAAATCGTTCCGATCTGGAAGCGAGAGATATGGGAAAACGGAACACAATGGATCGGACAACAAAAGAAAAAGCCGGAGGAAATCAGTCATGATTAAGCTGTACTATTTTGCGGGACTCCGTGAAGTAACGGGAAAATTCGAAGAAATGGCAGATTTGGCAGGCCAAACTGTAGGGGAATTATACAGTTGGATCACAGATAAATACCCGGATATGCCGATCAATTCTACACGAATTGCAGTAAACGAGGAGTATGCGTTGCTTACAGATGTACTGCAGGATGGAGATATCGCAGCTTTTATTCCGCCTGTCAGCGGCGGCTAGTGAAAGTGCTTGTCATGTGTCCATGTCCGCAACGTCAAATACAGCTAATGAAAAAAAGAAGGTGGTCACATGAGTTCACATCCGCTGAAGGACCCATTGCGGCGTCCGATTCGTGATTTACGTATATCTGTTACGGATCGCTGCAATTTTCGCTGTTCCTACTGTATGCCAAAAGAAATTTTCGGCGACGATTTTGCCTTTCTTCCCAAAAGCGAATGCCTATCGTTTGAAGAGATTCATCGGCTTACGGAGCTCTTTGTAGGCCTTGGGGTCAAAAAAATACGACTCACAGGTGGTGAGCCGTTAATGCGACCGAACCTTCCCGACCTTGTCTCTAGTATTTTGTCTATCAGTGGAGTTGAGGATATAGGGTTGACTACAAATGGTTTGCTACTAGGGCAACAGGCGCAACGCCTCTATGACGCGGGACTGCGACGGCTTAATGTCAGTGTAGACGCTCTGAACCCCGAGCTATTTGGGCAGATGAATGGACGGGGCATTAAGCCTGCGTTTATTTTGAAGCAGATCGATTTTGCAAGAGAAATCGGTTTTGAGATTAAGGTCAATATGGTGGTTCAAAAAGGTGTTAATGATTCTGAGATTTTGCCGATGGCTGCTTATTTTAAGGACCAGGGAATAACTCTTCGTTTTATTGAATTTATGGATGTAGGTAACGATACCGGATGGAGCTTCAAAAAGGTAGTAACAAAAGAAGAAATTATGGAGCGCCTTAAGAATGAGTACGAGTTGGAGCCGGTAGATCAGAATTACTTTGGAGAAGTGGCAAAACGTTACCGTTATAAAGACAGCGACGCGCAAGTTGGCTTTATTACTTCGGTTTCGGATTCGTTTTGCTCATCCTGCACGCGTGCCCGTTTATCTTCTGATGGTAAGTTTTATACGTGTTTGTTTGCTTCAGACGGATTTGATTTGCGCCAGATGCTTCGTAACGGGGCGAATGATCAGGAATTACTTGATGCGATTACTTCAGTATGGGAACAACGCATAGATCGGTATTCCGATGAACGTACAGAACAGACTGCAAACAACAGAAAAAAAATTAACATGTCCTACATTGGCGGCTGACATTTTTATACGGGTAATGTGCCGTATTCGATGTGGATATTCCCAAAAAGAAAGCGCAAACATTTTTGTTGGCAAAACTTAAATTCGATGTTATTATGATCTTGGGATTGTTACTGAAAAGGCAAAACCCGGGACATGGAACTGGACTTCCATGTGTTGGGTTTTGCCTTTTCTTTTTGTATACAGATTTGCAATAACGTAGAAAGGTGAGTGATAGTGTAGGGCTTATTCCTCTTTATGAATACGCTTTCATTTTAATGGGTTTATAAATCTACACATTATAGTTTGGTTTACAGCGAAAGCTTGATCGGCTATTACCGTCTTGTGACCTATCTGAAATATCGCCCAGCATCTAAATCCTTTTTTAGATTATTGCGGGATCAGGGGGGCAGCCAGAATGATCATAACAAAGATATTTAATAATAACGCCATAATAGCCAAAGATTCAAAAAGGCATGAATTTGTTGTTATGGGTCGTGGAATTGCATTCAAAAAGAATGCAGGAGAACAAGTAGAAGAGCATTTAATTGAAAAGGTGTTTGTACTTAAACAAAAAGATGCTTCAGAGAAATTTAAATTACTGTTAGAGGATGTCCCTACAGAATATGTTTCGTTATGCTATGACATCATTGAATATGGAAAAAGCATATTGGAAGCACAGCTGAGCGACTATGTATATGTTTCGCTTACAGATCACATGAACAATGCATTTAAAATGTTTGATGAAGGGTTTAAAAATGCAAATCCGCTCATCTGGGAAATTAAAAAATTTTATCCTAAAGAGTTTGGAGTTGGCTTAAAAGCGCTGGAGTTTATTGAAGACGAAACAGGTAAACGATTGTCTGAAGATGAAGCAGGTAATATAGCTCTTCATTTAATCAATGCTCAAGTCAACAGCTCCTACCATAAAGTAGCGGATGTCGCTCAGCAAACTCAAAAAATACAGGATATCCTAAATATTATTAAGTACTCTTACAATATTACCCTGGATGAACACTCGACTAGCTATGAACGATTTATTACACATTTAAGGTTTTTCTTTCAGCGGTTAATTCAAAAAGAAAAATTAGCACTGGAAGATGATTTTCTATTAAGGCAAGTGAAAGCAAAGTACAAAAAAGCTTACAGTTGTATGCTGAAAATTGAGAAATACTTGGACACGGTATTGTCAGATGAAGAAAAACTGTATATAACGATTCATATTCAGCGCGTAACTCAATGACCAATTGAATAACTCCTTGGATTGTTACTGGTAATGCAGGCGAAACCAACCTAGATCGAATTTGATCTATTTTGGTTTTGCCTTTTTTTATAAATACAAATAAAGGGGCAGTTACAATGAAGTATGAGACATTAGCAAAAGACATCATCAGAAATGTCGGCGGCAAAGAAAATGTAAATAGTCTAACTCATTGTATTACACGCTTGCGCTTCAAGCTAAAGGATGAAAATAAGGCCAATACAGAGGTTCTGAAAAGTATGGATGGTGTCGTCACGGTGGTAAAAAGCGGGGGACAATACCAAGTTGTGATCGGTAATCATGTGCCCGAGGTTTATGCGGATGTTGCTGCGATAGGCGGCTTCCAGGCAGGTGATTCAGAAGAAACATCAGGTGAAAAAGTCAGTTTGTTCAATAGGTTTATTGATACCATTTCAGGTGTATTTACACCCACGCTGGGTGTCTTGAGTGCCACGGGTATGATTAAGGGTTTTACGGCCTTGTTTGTAGCTATAGGCTGGCTGACTGTTACATCGGGTACCTATCAAATTCTCAATGCATTAGGAGACTGCTTGTTCTACTTCTTCCCTATTTTCCTGGGGTATACGTCAGCTAAAAAATTCAATGCCAACATTTTTATAGGTATGGCGATCGGGGCGTCACTTGTTTATCCAACCTTTAGCACGATAACAGCCTCGGGTAAACCGCTATACACTTTATTTAGCGGCACTATATTTGAGTCACCGGTATATATCACCTTCTTAGGTATTCCGGTCATTCTGATGAGCTATGCATCAACGGTTCTTCCGATCATCGTATCCACCTATGTAGGCTCAAAAATAGAAAATTTCTTTAAAAAGGTCATCCCTAGCGTAGTGAGAACATTCTTGGTTCCGTTTTTCACTTTGTTAGTTATTGTACCCTTAGCGCTGATTGTGATTGGACCACTCTCGACTTGGGCAGGTCAACTGCTTGGCGCAGCCACCCTCTTTGTGTATAACTTAAGCCCGATGATTGAAGGTATTATCATGGGGGCTTTCTGGCAGGTATTTGTTATTTTTGGACTGCACTGGGGTCTTGTTCCTATCGCTATGAACAACTTGGCGGTGCTCAAATTCGATCCGATCCTTGCTGCAACGCTGGGAGCCTCCTTTGCTCAAACAGGTGTCGTACTGGCAATTTTGTTCAAAACCAAAAATGTAAAGCTGAGATCCCTTTCCATTCCAGCTGTCATCTCCGGGATCTTTGGTGTAACAGAACCCGCGATTTACGGGATTACATTACCACGTAAGAAACCATTCATTTTAAGCTGTATAGCGTCTGCAGTAGGTGGCGGTATTATCGGAATGATGGGAACGAAAGGCTATATCATTGGCGGCTTAGGCATTTTCGCGATTCCGAGCTATATTAATCCGTCAGGGATAGACAGCGGATTTTATGGGGCTGTTATTGGTATCCTGGTAAGTTTCGTATTAGGCTTCTTGCTTATGTTTTTTGGCGGATTTAAAGATGATGAGGTGAAAGAAACGAAAAAAGAAGTTAGTTCAACGGGAGCAGCAAAAGGAGGAGAAGTATTAATAAGACAGGAGACGGTAATTAGTCCGTTAAAGGGTGATGTAAAACCTTTATCTGAGGTAACTGATGAAGCATTTTCGACAGGTGCTCTGGGTAAAGGGATTGCCATTGAGCCTTCCGAAGGCAAGGTCGTTTCACCTGTAGATGGTGTATTAACCTCCTTATTTTCGTCAGGTCATGCGATCGGAATTACCAGTGATCAGGGCGTGGAAATTCTCATCCATGTAGGTAAGGATACAGTCAAATTAAAAGGTAAACATTTTTATCCCAAAGTAAAACAAGGGGAAGCCGTCAAAAAGGGACAATTGCTCATGGAGTTTGATCTGGAGGCTATCCAAGAGGCTGGTTATGTTCTGACTACTCCTGTAATTGTTGCCAACACTGCTAGTTACTTGGATGTTATTGAAACGGAGAAGAAGACGATTGGTTATAAAGAGGATTTGTTGACGGTCATGGTCTAAGCTACCCATATTTTAGGAGGAATGAACTATGAACAATAATATAACCAAGGAGTTTCCACAAGGATTTTTATGGGGAGGGGCCACGGCTGCTAACCAATTTGAAGGTGGGTATAACGTGGATGGTAAGGGACTAAGCACTGCTGATGTAATAACAGCCGGGACGCATACTATTTCCCGAAGAATTACGCCTGTATTGGAAGAAGGAATGAACTATCCAAGTCACGAGGCTATTGATTTCTACCATCATTATAAAGAGGATATCCGATTATTTGCTGAAATGGGTTTCAAGGTTTTTAGAATGTCCATCGCTTGGTCCAGAATATTTCCTAACGGAGATGATACAGAGCCGAATGAGCAAGGCATGCAGTTCTATGATCGTGTGTTCGCAGAATTAAAAAAGTACAACATTGAGCCGTTGGTTACGATCTCACATTATGAAGCACCGTTTCATTTAACCCAAAAATATAACGGCTGGTCAGATCGCAGAGTGGTAGATTTTTATGTAAGATATTGTGAAGTTCTTTTTAACAGATACAAAGATGTTGTAAAATACTGGCTCACCTTTAATGAAATCAATATCTTAACCTTGTCTTTTGGGGCGTTCATGGCTGGAGCGATGATGCCAGAGGGGAATGGAGAGCTTGCCCATGCTACAGTGAAGGATGAGCAGGACCTGTATCAAGCTTTGCATCATCAATTTGTAGCCAGTGCAAAGGCAGTAAAGCTGGGGCATGAAATCAATAAGGATTTTAAAATTGGCTGTATGATTGCTTATATGTGTTCATACCCACTTACCTGTAACCCCGATGATGTTTTGCTCGCTCAACAAAAGGATAACTTGAGTAATTTCCTATGTTCAGATGTTCAAGTAAGAGGTGCTTATCCCGGATTTGCCAAACGATATTTTAAAGAACATAATATCCAAATTACGATGCAGGACAATGATGAGGACGTCTTAAAAGAAGGATGCGTAGATTTTTATACTTTCAGTTATTATTCATCCACTTGTGTCAGTGCAGACCCCAATCAGGAGAAGGTGGGTGGGAATTTATCCATGGGATTAAAGAATCCCTATTTAAAAGCAAGCGCCTGGGACTGGCAAATCGATCCGCAGGGATTGAGATGGTCCCTCAATAACATTTATAATCGATATGAAATCCCGTTAATGGTTGTGGAAAATGGTCTGGGCGCTGTGGATACAGTGGAAGAAGACGGCTCCATTCAAGATGCTTATCGAATTGATTATCTAAAGCAGCACATTGAGCAAATGAAAGAAGCCATTGCTGATGGAGTAGATTTAATAGGTTATACACCTTGGGGATGTATTGATCTAGTAAGTGCGGGAACCGGTGAAATGAAAAAACGCTATGGATTCATATACGTCGATAAGGATAATGAAGGTAAAGGAACACTTGCCAGATCCAGAAAGAAGAGCTTTTATTGGTATAAGAGTGTGATCGAAACTAATGGGGAACAGCTGGACTAAATATTAGTGTGTGTCTTCAAAAAGTGATGCAGTCAGCGCATGCCTATTCAGTAGGTATGCGCTGTTTGGATTTAAAACCAGCTTCCCTTCAGGAAACTACGGTGAATGTATACAGATTAGGAGATCACCATAGTCAATAGTATGTTAATTTTACTAAACACATGGGGTGAAAATGTCGAAATAAAGGGTAGGGTGGATAACAAAATATAAGGAAGTGGATACATATTATGAATCAAGTAGAAGCTGTTTTGTCTGCCATGCCGTTTATTAGAGAAGCTGCACGACATGATGTTTTAATATCTGTAATGGATAAAGAAAAATTTCTATTCTTTCAGTCGGGGAAAAGTTTAGTCTATGATTTCAAGGCAGGCGACCCTCTCCCTGATGTACACAAGAACTTCAAAATGCTAGTAGACGGAGAAAAGACCCGAGTTCGCTATGATGCCGAAGTTTTCGGGTTTGCTGCTGATTCATACTTTCATCCGATAAAGAATGAACAGAATGAGATTGAGGCAGTAATGTGCATCACCTATAGTATGGATAATCAGGATCAACTGAAGAAGTTGATGGGCCAAGCAGAGGATGTTACAAGCAAGCTAGTGGAAGGGATTCAGCATGTAGCAGCCCATTCGGAGGAGCTTAGTGCGACAGCCGAGGAAATTTTAAGCAATACGAAAAAGGCGGTTGAGGACTCTGGTAATGTGACTGAGGTGGCTGGCTACATCAAGGAAATTTCAGAGCAGACAAACTTGCTTGGACTAAATGCAGCCATTGAAGCTGCTCGGGTGGGTGAGGCAGGAGCAGGATTTGGGGTTGTTGCCGCAGAAATCCGCAAGATGTCTACGGGCACCAAGGAAGCCACTGGTCGAATCGAGCAATCCTTGCAAGCTGTCAGACAATCGGTTTATAGTATGGAACAAGAGATTACGCAGATTACTGTATCTTCCCAGGAGCAGGCCAAGCTTGTATCGGAGTTCATGAATATTATTGATCAATTAAATGATACCAACCAAGGCTTGAGAGGTTTAATAGAGAAAATCACGAATGATGTGGATGTAAAATAAAGATTGGAAGAAGTCTCGGTCTGTGAATTGTGCATTCCGTCATGGAAATGTGATCACAGGGCGAGACTTTTTTAAGTTTATTAAATCATTTGGAGTGGATACATATATGAATTTGAATGGGTTGAATGAACAGAGTTACACAGAACTAGAGGATTATTGGGTGCGTGTATTTCTAAATTTAGTACAACATCAGGATAAAGAGAACTGGGGGATTCCTTATTACAACACATCCTTTTCTAATGGTCAGAAAGTTATGGATATGAACCCCATTTTTTCGGCTAAATCGAAAATAAGTCATAAATCCATCAGAATCATTCATGAAACGGTTAATGAGGGGGATGACGTTCACTATTGGTTAGATACGAATGGGAAAAACGAATTAGTTATTATTTGTTCCCCATCACAGCAACATGTGCACAAGGTAAAGGGGATCATTAAACGCTGGATTTATGAATGAGATCCATTATCCATAATCAAATCTTTTCCGATATAATAGGGAAGAGAAGCCATAGAACAGATACTACCTCAGAGAGGTGATTTACAATGACCGTTGATATTCTCCGACGTAATAATGTAAAAGTGTTGGGTACAGGCAGCCAGACGATTGTATTTGCTCACGGCTTTGGATGCGATCAGGATATGTGGCGTTATATCGTCCCTAGCTTTATCGACAACTACCAAATCGTCTTATTTGATTACGTTGGTTCTGGAGATTCCCAAATAAAATACTATGATTCCCAAAAATACAGTGACTTGCAAGGATATGCTCAAGATGTGCTGGATATTATGGAAGCGTTAGAATTACGGAATACCATATTCGTCGGACACTCCGTTAGCAGCATGATCGGAATGCTCGCATCCATCCGAAGCCCTCAATATTTTGAACGCATTGTCATGCTCGGTCCTTCTCCACGCTATGTGAATGACCTGCCTTCTTATTATGGAGGTTTCGATAAGAGTGATATTGATGAATTACTGGATATGATGCAAATGAACTTTATTGGCTGGGCTAGTTACATGGCGCCCATTGCTATGCAAAATCCCGAGCGAGGGGACTTAACCGAAGAGTTGGAAAAGGCATTTTGCTCCAGAGATCCTCATATTGCACGGCAATTCGCAGAGGTTACATTTTTTTCAGATTGCCGTGTCGATCTTCAGCATGCTTCGGTTCCTACGCTTATTCTCCAGTGCTCAGACGATAGTATTGCTCCAATTGAGGTAGGGGATTATTTGCATACCCATCTTAGAAACAGCAGACTTCAGCAGATGAGAGCAAAGGGGCATTATCCTCATTTAAGCCAACCAGGAGAAACGAGCGATTTAATCAAAGAATATTTAGCCAGTGTGTAATATCGAAAGAAAGGCAGTCATGCAATGGATATTCAATTAGATAAAGCTCCCTGTGGATACTTTTCAATTTCGGACGCTGGGATCATTCAATCGGTAAATCAAACTTTATTGGACATGCTTCTTTATGAACATGATCAATTGCTCGGGCGGCCGATTGAAACGACAATGTCTGTTACGAACAAGCTATTTTTTCATACTTATTTTTATCCCTACATCCAGTTGTACGGGCATGTTGATGAGATGTACTTCTCGTTTCGCACAAGTGATCGACAGGATGTGCCTGTACTTCTAAACGGAGTTCGGCAGGAACGCAATGGAGAAGCTGTTATTGATTGTGTAGTGCTTATGATGCGTAAGCGGATTGAACATGAGAAAGATATACTACAGACCAAAACCAAGCTTCAGGAATTATATCAGGCGACGAATGAAGCAAACCAGAAGCTTGAACGGTTGCACGAAGAATATGAAATCAAACAGCAGGAACTAGTGCGGATCAATCACCAGCTAGAAACGATGGCGTCAACCGACCCGTTAACTGGGCTTAAAAATAGAAGATATTTTCAAGATCAATTACAAATCAGCCTAGCCTCCTTTCAAGAGACCGGAATACCTTTCTCGTTGCTGATCATTGATATTGATCGTTTCAAAAGCATTAATGACACTTATGGTCATCCGGTGGGCGACCTGGTGCTCACTAATCTGGCTGAATTACTACAATCCATGTCACGGGAGATGGATATTGTCGCTCGTTATGGTGGCGAGGAGTTTGTCATTATTCTTCCGGGCAACGACGCAGAGGAAGCCATTCGTGCAGCAGAAAGATATCGCTCCACGACGGCCTCAAGGGATTGGGGAGATTACAGCATTACTGTGAGTATTGGCGTGGCAACGGTTACGCAAGCGGATACGGAACAATCGATAGTTCATCAAGCAGATTTGGCACTGTATGCTTCCAAGAGTGGCGGGAGAAACCGGGTCACGCATGCAGCAAGTCTTGTAAAGAAATAGGTAGAGGCTTCAATAACCTTAGAAGAGCTGGGGAGGATAAAAATGGGGGAAGCGTACAAGCTGGACTGTGATATCTGTGCGTATACTGAGAACATATTTGTGGGGTTTGGTTTATTATATATGCGTTTGGAATCCATTGCTTCGTTTGTACAGGATGCTGCCCTTAAACGGCGTATTGAGGAATTCATAGGCAACCCTTCGATGAGATATGATGCTTATGACGCTCTGTATGTGTGCCCGGTCTGTCAGGCCATCCGCAATGAATTGTTTATTGAGATGGAATCGGACTCATCACAGTATAAAATTTCTTATGCTTGTCCTAGATGCGCGAGTGTTATGCAGCAGGAACACATTGAAAACAATGTGCCGGTTCATTTGAGCTGCCCAGCATGTGAGAAGGGTAAATTGAAGGCAACGTTTTATATGGATTGGGATTAATAGATTCCCCGAATATCTCTACAGCATACTCCAATAAGCCTGGTCAAACCAGTCAAATTCAGCTAATATTAATGATAACGATTCTCATTTGTGGTATCAGAATGAATGAAAACCTTTGAGGTGGACGCTAGTGAATTCAAATTCGTTATCATTAATATATCAGCATTATTTAGAAAAAACTCCGTTTAGAAAACAAAACGAGCATACGTATATGATGTTACCGGAAGCGGGCGACGGACATATTTACCGAGTTACGACTTACAGCGGAATCGAGATTGTGTATTCGCATATTCAATATCACGAGCCTTATCCGACGAACTTTGCCTCCAGAGGACAAATGATTGAACTTCAATTTGCACTTTCGGGTCAACGTCATGTAAATATAGCTGGTCTGGACTACACGCTCCCGATAGGGCGGGGTGCTCTTATTTTTTTACAGGATTTCAAAGCATATTTCCATCCTCCTGTTAACGAACAATACCAATCCTTTGCGCTTGGCATTCCTGTCTCGTTGTTTAATTATGCAGCTTCACAGTTGGCAGCTCGTCGACAGGTAGCTATTGAATTTAATCAAATTCTGAAGGGTGCTGCGTTCCATCATCTTAGTTTTGAACTGGATCACAGAAGTATAGTGATGATTGAACATTTGATCAAAGACTTGAAAAGTGTGCATAGATCGCCTTTATTAATGGAAGCAGCGGCACTAGAGATTTTGAATAGGTTTATGATTCAATTATTTGATTTAACTCCCATGCCCGAAGGCCTATCTAAAGAAGATGTCAGAAAGTTGCATATGGCTCGGCAAATCCTTGAATCCAGCATGATTGATCCTCCTTCACTGATCGCATTATCAAAAAAGGTTGGATTAAATGATTTTAAATTAAAAAAAGGATTCAAAGCATGTTTTGGAACAACTGTATTTGAACATTTGCGCCAAATTCGTCTTGAATATGCGATGAAGCTGCTTCGAAGCCAGGAAAGCAATGTAACAGAAGCTGCGATGGCTGTAGGATACAGTAATGTGAGTGCATTTTCAGAGCAATTTTTCCGGGAATACGGAGTGAAGCCATCATCTTTAAAGAAATTATTTTAAAAATTCTGTTTTGACCATGTTAAAAAATATTAAGTAAACAAAAAGCTGGAACCCTGTATAGATAGGACTCCAGCCTTTTTATTTGGTGCTTATTTCACGAAAGTTTCAATGCCATCTGTATTGATGGTTGAAGTATGGGTACGAGACGCTTCTTCAATATTTTTGAATGCCCAGTAATCTGTTGGTACATCCTTCCATGTAGCCTGAATGGTTCCTTCCAGGGGTCCTCGTTTTAAGATTGTGTTCAAAATTGTAACGGTTTCTACGCGTGTTATATATTTATTGGGTTGGAAGCTTCCATCATTATAGCCGGTAATCCATCCTGCATTAGCTAACGCTACAATGGAATCTCTTGCCCAATGTTTTTCGATATCGGTATAAGGAGAAGCTGTGGTTTGTGTTCCTTTAAGCTGCTTCCAGGATGCGAGTATTGCTGCCATTTCTGCACGGGTAATGGGTTGCTCTGGTCGAAATGTTCCATCTGCATACCCATTCATGAGGTGCTGTGTCGTAAGTGCTATAATCGAATCCTTTGCCCAATACGTGCTAGGTACATCTTTGTATGTCGTTGAGCCTTCTTTTGTCTCCAACTTCATAATCCTAGCCATCATTGCAGCGGTTTCAGCCCGTGTAATCGACTGGTCCGGTCGGAAAGTACCATCCTGATAACCCGTTATATATTTTTCATGCGCAACCTCGGATTGCTCTACTGGCATGATTTCTGGAGTCGGTAAAACCGTTGAAGAAACCGATGGTGATGAAGGTGTGGTTGTTTCACTGGAAGAAGATGAATCACTGCTATCCGTGTTATCCTTCTTATCTTTTTTATTGCTACTGCTGCTGTCGTTATTGCTAGTATCACCAGTTCCGCCAGTGTTTTCAGTACCACCAGTGCTTGCATTTCCATTTACAACCTGTATATACGCTTCAGATGTACTCGGGGCAAATCGAGCATCCCCGCTGTATATAGCAGTGATCGCGTGGCTTCCCACACTTAAGTCTCTTGTAGTGTAGTACCCATTGGCATAGCCGTTCGAAATGCCCACCGGCTCCATCGTCAGCGTATCTAATACATTCGTGCCGTCCATAAGAATGACCGTTCCAGTTAAATCGCCCGACGTTTGTGGGTTTGAAGTTGTCCTCACGCTAAACCTTACTTCTTGACCTTGACTAGACGGATTCGTCGAACTCAATACTGTAGTTACTGTAGGTCTCAGTGAAGGTGTAGGTGCAGATGCATTTACGACCTGAATGTATGGCTCAGATGTACTGGGAATAAATCGAGCATCCCCACTATATATAGCCGTAATCGGGTGACTTCCCACACTTAGATTACTTGTGGTGTAAGTGGCAGTGGCATATCCATTCGCAATGCCATTTGGCCTCATCGTCAGCGTATCTAATATATCCGTACCATCCATAAGGACCACCGTGCCGGTTAAATCCTTCGTAATTTGTGGAGTTGAGATGGTTTTGATGCTAAACGTTACGGATTGACCTTGTTTAGAAGGATTTGTCCAACTCGTTACTGTGGTTTCAGTAGCATACACAGCATCCGTTACACTAGGTACTGGTGGGGAGGTTGCATACACAGCACTCTCGGAAAAACTCCATGTCCAGGTTCCAAATAAAACGATAATAGCAAGATAAGATAAACAAAAAGACTTGATTTTACGCATAAATTTCCTCCATAAAATTCCGGTGTCACGATGAACTTACTAGGATCCTCCATGATGACTAACCTACTAATATAATTTTTCTTTCTTACACTACTGATTTACTATACTAAATGCCTCTGAACCAATTCTGAACCAAATCGATAAAAACCGTGCCCAATTCACATCGCTAGAAGGGGATCACGATTTGCGAGCCTTTTCCGTAATTTCTCAGAGCAAATGCAAATAGGGTCAACCAGAAAGAAATGGTTGACCTCATAATATGAATGACAGTTTAGCGTGATATTTTGGAAAGACTTATTCCGTTAGTATTTAAATTTGACCGTTAGATCCTGTAATTTCTGTGACATATCCGACAAGGTCGTTGCCAGGCTGGTGATCTGCTGCATCGAAGCTAGCTGTTCTTCTGCAGACGCTGCAATATTCTGCGAGTTGTCCGCCGCTTGGAGCGCCAGACTCGATACGTTTTCTCCACTTGCTGAAATTTCCTGGACACTTGCGGTTATTTGCTCCGTGATGCTTGCAAGCTCTTCCGTTTGCTGTGCGATATGATTGGTGGACGCCACAATTTTATTAAACTGCTGCTCCGTCTCATTGGCAATTTTAATGCCGGAGTCGACATCCTGTTTTACGCGTTCCATGGTCTGAAGCGAATGCTCCATATCTTTGCGCATATTCTGAATCAACTCAGAAATCTGCCCGGAAGACTGATTCGATTGTTCGGCCAGCTTTCTTACCTCTGAAGCAACTACGGAGAAACCGCGGCCTTCTTCGCCTGCACGGGCAGCCTCAATCGAAGCATTTAAGGCAAGCAGATTGGTCTGCTGTGCGATATCCGTAATGGCATGTAGCATCGTGTCGATCTGTTGAGTGCGTTCATCCAACATTCTCATAACCGCATCGGTTTCATTGACAGAATGGTTAATCAAGTCCATTTGCTTCACTGTATGTTGTACAGCAGTACCGCCAAGGCTTGCCATTTCCATCGCGTCTGCAGACGATTCAGCAATAGTCAAGGAGCTATCCGTGATCCGTTGCATACCTATTGAAATTTCCTCAAGCGAGCTGGTTGTCTTCTGAAGCATCAGTTGCTGCTCCTTCGCACCGGCCGCCGATTCCTGAATTGCGACGGTGATATGCTCGGTTGCCTGTCCAGTGTGCTCTGCTCCAAGGGTCAATTCTTTTGAGGAAGCAGCGACCTGCTTGGTGGACAGGTTTACCTCACCGATCAGAAATCGAATATTTTTAATCATATGATTGAAGTCCTGTGCAAGCTCACCGATCTCATCTTTTGAATTCATTTTGACTTCTTGGACTGTTAAATCACCGTCCGCAACTGAGTTAAGCCGCTTTGCAATCGTGATAATAGGTTTCGTAAAACGTCCCGAAACAAAGCTTACGATAACTGCTCCCAGAATAACCGCAACAGCCGTAATAATCAGGACAATATAAAGGACTTTGGTCGCTCCGCTGTTAAATTCGTTAAAATATGCTCCAGAACCGATGATCCACCCCCAATAAGGATCCTTCTCAACGTACGAGATTTTCGTCTCTACTTGATCTGTACCAGGTAAAGCCCATTTATAAGTGACGAATCCCCCGCCGTTTGTACCGGCTTCTACAAACTCTTTTCCCACATGCACACCGTCTTCGGATACGGCATTTATTAAATCCTGGCCTTCATTTGAAGGGTTCATCACGGAAACCGCATCTTGGTTGACTGCCCACGGATAACCTGTTTTACCTACAGTATATTTAATCTTTACCGGTCTTTTGTTATTAGCATCTTTTACACCGAGCAGTTCGATGCGCAGTTTTTCCTGTGCTTCCTCCAATGTTAAATTACCGGCTTCGACTTGCCCATTGAGGAAACTAATCATACCAATTACCATTTGCACACTATTCTTAAGTGCCACTTTGCCTGATTCATTCATTTCATTCTTAGAAACAACATAAGAACTGCTTCCAATCACAAAAGTAGGTACAATTAAAATAATCAAGCACATTATGGTTAACTTCGCCCTTAACGATCTCACCTTCATGATTGATCCTATCTTTGTTTTCACTGTGATTTCCCCCTTAGAGATCGATATACAGACTCAACCCACAACTGCGTTTTGTTACTAAAGGTAAAAAGACTGTACATCATATATCGTAAAAACTCGTCAGGAAATTAAGCCCTTTCAGCCTGGCTGCTGTTTTATAGGCTAAATTAAATCCGTTTAACCGCAAATTTATCCGTCTATAGGCAGTAGCTTTTTGGTATGCTCCGTATACTTCTACATAGAGAGAATCTATAACAGAGGAGTGTGCGAGGATGAATAGAATAAAAGGGAGCATCTTTTTCAGTGTTTTTGTGGCTATGCTAGGGCTCATGCTCATTGCTCCAATTATGCCGCCCCTTATTCGTGAATTAGGCTTAAGAGAAAGCCATTCCGGAATAATTATATCGCTTGGTTCTATAACGATGGCCTTAATGGCTCCAGTATGGGGAAATCTGAGTGATGCAAAGGGCCGCAAGCCTGTGATTTTGCTTGGGTTTATAGGGATGTGTGTAAGCTGTCTGTTGTTTACGCTTACCCTTTTTGCAGGATTAAAGGGTTGGCTCAGTGGGGGACTGCTGTTAGTCCTGCTGATTGTTACACGCGGCTTAATTGGCGGCTTTATCCCGGCGGTGCTGTCATCTTCCCAAGCTTATATGGGGGATGTAACGGAGGGTGAAGAGCGTGGAAGTGGTATGGCTATTATTAGTGCGGCGAATGGGCTTGGGCTGGTATTTGGCCCCGCGATTGCAGGTGCCTTTACTTTAATAGGACTGTTATGGCCCTTATACTTTGGAATTGTCATTGCCGCTGTTGCATTCGTGGTGTCTCTACTGGCGATTCCGGCCGCCCAGCCTGTTATTCAGCAAAAACCTGCTCGAATTAATCCCCTCCAGCCAGGTCTAAGAATGTATTTGTTTGCAGGCTTGGTTACGATGATTAGTATTGTGACTATTCAGGTTATAGGTGGTTTTTATTTTCAAGATCAGTTAGGTCTTACATCCGAAGAAACAGCAAGAGTTGTTTCCTTTGGACTTATGTTCTCCGGAGCAGCGATGCTGATCGTGCAGATCATCCAAATGAAATGGCTTAAATGGCAGCCTAAGCCGATGATTTTGCTCGGTTCTCTATTCCTGATTGCTGGAATGGCATTTTTTCTGATTTCAGCCAGCTGGGCCCTTTACTATGCAGCGTTCTTTATGTTTGGCATAGGCACGGGCTTACTGATGCCCGGATTTATGGCAGGTGCTTCGCTTTCGGTCAGTCAAGAACAGCAAGGGGGAGCAGCAGGGCTGGTAGCTGCGATACAGGGAATTTCCGCGATCATTGCTCCTATTTTGACGACCACTTTATATCGAGTAGACAAATATATTCCCTTTATTCTTATAGCGGTTCTGGTTGCTTGTATGGCTATCGTTATGCTGGGGGTAAAAAAGGGAGACGGGAATAGTAAGCCTGTGCCTGACAAGGCATGATAAATAAAAGAGTGATTAGATGAATCCATAGGCTTCCGGAGTATACTCACCGGAAGCCTATATCTATTATAATAAGTTATAAGAAATTTCAGGAAAACCAGAAGGAAGTAAAGAGCTTATGGAAATCCGGCAAAAATGGGTGGCATTAAACAAAAAATACAGCTTGTACGCACTCAGGTCTTTAAGTCAGATTTTTTGAAAACGTGTTGGAGGAATGCAGATGGGTTGGGAGTATGGAATTAAGGTCGCAAATGTTAAGGATATTAAAGCGCTAATGGAACGCTTAGCTGAAGCATTGCCTAGGATTGACGGATATCGGATGCAAAGGGATGAGGATGGTTTTGTCCTGCTTCAGAATAATTCTGATTGGCCTGAAGCGCTCCAGATTTCATTGGAAGAGGCAAGAAATATTGAAGGTTTAGAAGATAATGAACCTTATATCTATTGTCTATTTCATATCGGCGGCGGAGATGCGATGAGGTTGAGGGAAGGAATGTGCAGGGTGCTGGAAGAAGAGAAATGCGCTGCGGATTGGTTCGAGTTATAGCCGAAGAAAGGGGTGGGTGAGATTGAGTAAGAAGGACAAAAAAGAGATTCAGACACTAATCTATCGCTATAGGGGTCCACGAGCCAATATTGGATATACTTTTGAACCGCTGCGTTATGGGGATACTGATGAACCGAAGCTGGAGGAGATGATATTCATCTACGCAGATGACTTTGATATCGTGCTGTCTGCGTTAAAGTCCAAATATCCACTTGTCGATCCTGATACGGGAGAAACGTATGAGGCTTTTGACCCCTGCTGGGATAATCCGATTCAGGCGTCGGTATGGCATGAAATATTAACACAATTGGATACTTGGCCTGCCAAGGAGCCAGAATTACGCCTATTTATCGATTCCTTTACAGCATGGGTCAGAGCGCATCTGAAGCAAGCAGATGGTATTATCGTGACCGGAAATCTGTAGAGAAGGCCATGCACTGCAATCCGTATTTTTGCTGCCCCTCGCTTCGAGGGGCGACCGGACGGCGAGCCACTGAGTCGAGTGCCTGGTTCTTTGCAGTACACGCGACAGTCTCCTTGTTGCAACTGGATTATTAACGGTGCTTTTGGTTTCTGATTAACGTTTGCTCCAATTCGGTATCTGCCATAAATTTGCTGGCAGATACAGCAAGCTGATATTGATTGGTCCCCATATTGTTAGCGGCAGGTTGAAGAATCCCTTTTATTGTTTGCCATAATGAAGAGGCCTGCAGGCTTTCTGCCCCAAAATGCAAGATGATATGGATACAGGAGGTAATAATATTGCGACCAAGTCCGTACAGGAACCATTCTTTTTCCTTCGTAATAAGCGGAATAATGGTTACCATCGTTTCCCACGCTTCATCCAATCGACCTGTTTCAATGAACTTCTCTGCCAAGTTAGATGCAGTAGAACAGTAATTATGATGATTTCCTTCTGTTTTTTCCATTTCGGCCAGCTTTTTAAGGGCTTCAATTTCACCTTCTGGATGGTTGCGCCATCTCTCATGATAAACGAGTGCCTGTAAATTTTCTTTGTTCCAATCCGTCTGCTCTCTGATCCACAAATCGATAAATAATGATAGATACATATCTTCCCCGAGCTCACTTGCGATATTGATGCAATCCTCAAGATCAGCTGTATCTTTGCTGAACAAATATGTTTCCAAAATCAACTCAGGGTCAAACCCGGCATATGTATCGAAATTGGCCTTCTTGGCCTGCTGGAACAAAATTTGGTCCTGCTCACGCTCATACTTTTGCAGTGAAAAAATGGCGTAATACAGAGCATCGCCAATCCCCTGAAAACTGTTCGTTTCCCTATCTATAATCTCATTCACGAGCAGCCTTCTCACAATCGGTTCGTAATGCGGGGCATCTCGATCCTCACGATTATACATAGCCAAAAGCACCTTCAAGCGATTGGTATAATTGGCATCACTTTTTCCATATTCCTCATTGTGTTGCTCCAAATAGTCAACCTTCGAAAAATCGGCGTGATCACTTATTAGACTCTGCAGCATTTCATCATAGGGTGCCATCATCTGATCCAGCAGCCTTTTGTAGTTCGTTTCCAATACTGTGATTCTCCTTTCTTGATCGGCTTAATACTACAATCCATATGTATATAAAACAAGCGATTTCCTTTTGAGACGGGATCGCTTAGTGTAGCAGCGATGTATACACGTACATATTTTTCTAATAGACCCATTTTAAGATTCAATATAAGGGTTGGACATTCAACACCTGTAAATCAAGCATACAACATGCAGGGATACAACATTGCGCACAACTATTGGAAGCGTTTTAATTTGAGTATAGAAACACAAAAGAAGACCTCAGGGAGGACATACGAATGCTAAAAGTGAAAGCGCTTAGATGTGAACATTTAAACAATCCGATTGGACTGAGCTGCCTAAAGCCGCGACTAAGCTGGCAAATTGAATCTGACAACATATACGTTTTCCAAAAACGCTTCCAATTGCAAGTATCCATACATCCTACTTTTGAACCGCTGATTTGGAATCATTTTTCCTATTCGGAGCAATCTATTTTGTTTCCCTATGGAGGTCCTCCACTGGAATCCGGACAACGATATTATTACCGGGTAAAAGTATGGGCTCAGGGAGCAGGTGACACCGAACCGGAGGAATCGGAATGGAGTGAGTTTGGCTTTTGGGAAATGGGGCTGCTTTCTGAGCAGGACTGGAAGGCAGAATGGATTACAGTGAAGGAGCGAAGCCTCCATGAAAAGTTTCAGACGAGAGCCCCTTTTGCTTCCTCCAAGTGTTTTTCAGTTGAGGGAAAAGTAAAAAAAGCAGTCATTTATGCCACAAGCCTTGGTCTATATGAGCTGGAGCTAAATGGACAAAGAGTAGGCGATGCCTATTTTACCCCGGGATGGACAGATTATAACGATCGTGTCCAGGTGCAAGCCTATGATGTGACTTCTACCATTCGAGAACAACATAATCGCATCACAGCCACGGTAGGAGAAGGCTGGTACAGCGGCTATCTAGGCTGGCAAAAGCGCAAGGATACCTACGGGAACACGAATGCTTTGTTATTTCAAATGAAGATTAGCTATGAAGATGGCCGTTCAGAACTCATTTGCTCAGATTCTTCCTGGGAGGAAACGAGCTGTGCCATTTTGATGTCGGATATTTATAACGGCGAAATCTATGATGCCCGATTGGAGCAGCAGGCAGGCGAGCATCGCTCCTTGAATGAACGGAAAATGATGCAGGTCGTCCCGTTTCCGTTAAGTCATCTGGTTGCTCAGGAGAACGAGCCTGTCCGTGTAATGAACCGATTAAAGCCTGTTGAACTGATTCAAACGCCTAAAGGCGAACTGGTTCTTAACTTGGGTCAAAATATGGTAGGCTGGCTGGAATTTAAAGTTGAAGCTCCTGAGGGTACGGTTCTGAATTTGATACATGGTGAAGTGCTGGATCAGCAAGGGAACTTTTACCGAGATAACATTCGGGATGCAGCGCAGCAGATTACGTACATTTGCAGCGGCAAGGGGACGGAGATATTTAGGCCGCATTTCACTTTTCAAGGCTTCCAATATGTGAAGCTAGAGGGCTTTCCGGCTGGCGTAGCGATTGAAGATTTTACAGGCGTTGTTTTGCATTCAGATATGGAGACAATTGGCTTGTTCGAGACATCCGATCTAAAGCTCAATCAACTCCAGCACAATATTGTATGGGGACAAAAGGGGAACTTCCTGGATGTACCGACCGATTGCCCGCAGCGTGATGAGCGATTAGGCTGGACCGGCGATGCACAGATTTTTGCCAGAACGGCCAGCTTCAATATGAATAGTGCTTCCTTCTTCCGAAAGTGGCTGAAAGATTTGGCTTACAACCAGCTGGAGAATGGGGCTGTGCCTTTTGTCGTGCCGGACGTCCTCAAAGGAACCTTTGCAGATAATATGGACAAAACGACGGCAGCATGGGGGGACGCGGCGGTTATATGTCCGTGGACGATCTATCAATGTTATGGGGATAAGCAAATTTTAGCCCAGCAGTATGACAGTATGAAAGCATGGGTCGATTATATCCGTGCCCAGGGGACTGAGGAGCATCTGTGGGATAGTGGTTTGCAGCTGGGAGACTGGTTGGCGCTGGACAGCGAGGAAGGAAGCTATTTTGGGGCGACCGATGGAACGCTGGTAGCGACTGCATACTTTGCGTATTCGACTCATATTTTGGCGCAGACGGCCAAACTGCTGAATCGCTATACCGATTACAACACCTATCAAAGCCTGCATGAAGGGATTAAAGCCGCTTTTGCGAACCGTTATTTTGATGACGCTGGCAAGCTGACTTCGAATACCCAAACTGCACAGGTTGTGGCTTTGCACTTCGGATTGGTACCAGAAAGCTATAAAAAGCAAGTGATCCAGGAGCTTGTACGGCTGATAGAAAAAAATGATATGCATCTGGATACCGGCTTTGTGGGCACGCCCTATCTATGCCTAGTTTTATCCGACAATGGCTATACAGATGTAGCTTATAAAATTTTATTCCAGAATGATTATCCTTCCTGGCTCTATCAGGTTGAACGTGGGGCCACGACCATGTGGGAGCATTGGGACAGCATCAAAGTGGACGGCTCCTTCTGGAGCACTGATATGAATTCGTTCAATCACTATTCGTACGGTTCAGTTGGAGACTTTATGTACCAAAATATTGCCGGAATCGATGTGCTTGAAGCGGGCTACAAAAAGTCACGGTTAGCACCCAAACCGCCTATTAATCTTACTTCGGCCCATGGCAAGCTGGAGACACCATATGGTGCGCTTGCTGTCCATTGGGAAATCGTGAATGAGGAAATGCAGATGACGGTTCACGTACCACATAATACGACAGCTGAGATTACGCTTTCAGGCGTTATGGAGCTGGATACGCTACAACAGACCATTACCACACAATACCCGTCCATTCAGTATCCGCCTGGTAATGTGCCACGAGAGCTGGCCGGAAAATTAGGTTCTACCGGAGAACAGGCGACTTTCCAAAAGAGTGGAGACCATGAATTGACGTTTACCGCCGGGTCTGGACAGTATACGTTCCAATACAAATACAACCAGGGCTAAATAACATAGACTAGAGGTGAGAAGCTTGATGAATATCAAAAACAAAATATGGTTTAAAACGGCGTTGCTGTCTATTTCCTTAGTCCTGACATCAGCGAGTGCTATTTCGGCTGTCATCCCGATGATGCTGAACCAATTACCGGGAGTCTCCAGTTCGCTGATTGAAAGCGTAGTTACGATCCCGTCCTTCTCGATGATGCTGTTTGTGCTGCTGAGTGGTCCGATCTCTTCTCGCCTGGGTAAAAAAAATACAGTCCTGCTAGGACTTTTGCTCGTGGTCATCGGCGGAATACTTCCTATGCTCACTACGAACATTACATGGATTCTCGCGTTGCGTTTGGTGCTAGGCGCAGGCCTGGGGATGTTCAATTCGCTGGCTGTCAGTTTAATTAGTGATTTTTTTGAAGGGGACGAACGTGCTCAATTGGTAGGCTTTCAAAGCGCTGTACAAGGGCTCGGAAGCAGCTTGGCTACCTTTGTGGCAGGACAGCTTGCCCTAATCGACTGGCCGTTTGCCTTTTTGTGCTATGCGATCACGATTCCGATCGCACTGTTATTCTTTTTTATCATCCCTGAACCAGAGCGTGGGGAGCCTACAGTGTGCACGACAGGAACGGGTAACAAGAGTAGGGGAGTATCCCTACCTGTACTTGGCTTAGGGGCTGCACTATTCCTGTTTATGACCTTTATCATGATTGTGTATACCAAAACAGGTATTATGATTGCTGAAAAGAGTATGCTTAACGCAGGGTTTTTAGGAACCGCTTTAACGCTGTTCTCCTTATCAACTATGATTGCAGGCTTCTTGTTTGGTAGAATATATAAATGGTTCAGAAATTACGCACCTTTTATCTCCAGTCTATTAACAGCAACAGGCTTTGTCCTGCTGTGGTTTGCTCAGAGTGTAACGATGGTTACGGTTGCCATGCTGATTATTGGCTTTAGCTTTGCGCTGTTTATTCCTTATATTTTTACTATACTAACTAAAATCGTACCTAAGGGTAGTGAGACGATTTCTATTTCGATTGCAATGGTGGGCTCCAATTTGGGAGCGTTTGCTTCGCCTTATGTCATCAAGTTAGTTGGGGTGTTGTCTGGGAATGAAACTGCCTCATTTTCCTTTCTCGTTTCAGCGATTGTATTTATGATTGCTGCGCTCCTCTGTCTGGGAATCGCTATTAGAGGAAAGGAAAGCAAAACACAGACGGCAATTCACAGTTAATGGAGTCTGAAGGAGGAGTCTGTGTTTATGAACCTGCATGAGTTGGATCAGTTGCTGAGAAGTAAAACTGAAATTGAGCTTCTGCAACAACAAAGCAATCAGGTGATTAATGATCTCTCTAAAGAATCGGAGAATGAGCGATTTTTTGATATGAATCTGAATATGTATCGAATGCCCGCTTTATTCTTTTTCGGAGAACATGATATTTATATTAGCAAGCACAACAGGTTTGCTCCGATGCTAGAGCACATGCATGAATTTATTGAATTAAACTATGTTTACTCAGGTAAATGCAACCAAATTATAGCAGGCAAAGAGATTCAGCTTTGTGAAGGTCAAGTGTGTGTTCTGGATAAGGATGTGCCGCACAGCATCTCTCCTTTGGGAGAAAACGATATACTGATTAATATCCTGCTGCAAAGAGAAACGATCTCGTCCCTCTTTCTACAGCGGCTATCCAAGAAAAAAAGTTTGATCGGCGAATTTCTCGCCAACTCTGTCCTCCAGCATCAGCACCATAATCACTTTATTATTTTTGAGTCACAGCATAATGAGAACCTTCAGTATATATTGCGTAGAATCTTAATCGAATATTTTTCCAGGCAAGAGGACTCTATGGAGTTGGTCAAGGCTTATTTGCCAATTGTATTTGGAGAATTGGTCCGTGTATTGGAGATCGAGCATAATATTCATGTAAACCAGCAGGAAAATCATATTACCTCTATTCTGAATTACATGGAAGAGCATTATCAGCATTTAAGCCTACAGCAATTATCTAACCATTTTAATTACAATAGCACGTATTTAAGTAACAAGTTAAAAAAAGTTACGGGTCTTACTTACACTGAGCTGATTGCCAACATTAAGCTTAATGCCGCCTATTCTTTGGTTGTGAATACCAACCTGCCGTTCGAAATGATATTTAAGCAGGTGGGATATAACAGCATGAGTTTTTTCTATAAAAAATTTAAGACCGCGTATGGTGCCACCCCGCAAAATATCCGAAACAAACAAATGAGAAAATGAAGAATACACAAGGACGTCCAATTTGAATTGGGCGTCTATATGTTATAATATCGGCAAATTCATAAGCTAGTAAGTAAAGGGGGATATCCTTGGAAGCGGTACTAAGACGGAACTGGCCAGAGTGGAACGGAAGATTGCAGAGACGAACCGGAGGCTGGAATAATACGACGTATTTTGTTAAGAGCGGTGGGCGAAGCGGGGTGCTGCGCGTCTACGATACACACAGGGATCGGGACAAAATTGAATTTGAGCATGTGGTTTTGCAGGCGCTGAGCAAGCAATCTCTATCCTTCAGGGTTCCAATGCCAATTCGAACGATTACAGGAGAGACACTTGCACAGGTTGAGAAGGATAGTGGCAAATATGTGTGTCTATTCGAATACATAGAAGGTATATCACCCTTGGAGCAGGACCCTAGCTTTGCCCATTCTTTTGGCGAGGCAGCTGGTGAATTGTCTGCCGTGCTTGCAACACTTAATCTTGATATGACCCCAGTCTATCGGCCGTATTATGCTTTGCAGCAATCCTATCCATTATGTAGCCCGGAAGTAATCCAAGGCTTTTGTTTAAACCCGCCGGAGCCTCTCAAGAATTTACATGAAGAGCTGCGCCTGATAGGAAAAGTATATGAAGAGATTACAAATTCGCTTCGTGCATTGGAAGAGTTGCCGCATCAGCTTGTACATGGAGATTTGAACGCTTCTAATTTATTAGTAAAGGATTCTGATCATAGCCAGGTGGCTGCACTGCTTGATTTTGAATTTTGCACGTTAGACGTTCGGGTGATGGAACCGGCGGTCATCTTATCAGGATTTTTGGGGCAACCGGAGGAGACAACGGCTGTTCGTGATTTTTGTCAGGGCTTCAGCCGCCAGATCCGTTTAAGCCAACCCGAGATCGACGCTTTGCCTGTGTTGATGCTGCTTAGAAAGGTAGACATATTTCTTCATTTTGTGAGTCGCTTTCTGGAAGGAACAGATCAGCCACACGTATTGCAAGAACAGGTCCAACAGATTGCGGCCGACTTGCTCCAACTGTCTACCAGCAGTAGCTGGATTCAGGAGGAGTTGGCCCAAGCTGGAACAATGTATGAATAAACGAGCTACATGCCGTGTTATGTTATAATTTCTGGAATAACAGAAATGAAGTCTATTGAATTAAACTCGGAACAGGAGGAGCAGATGAATAGTTGGTTAACGAACGCGTTACGACCCTATTTTGGGCTGGAGACGCTGGAAGAACATTGGGACGTGGTAGAAATTAAAGAAGGATATTTTATTTGTATGGATGGAGATGTTATTCGCAAGCGAATTTCTTCTAAAGAGGATGCTTATGGAGAAGCTGATGTAGAGATTTTTACCCGTGATCGGGCAGTTGTTCTGCCTAAAACGGCTCGTGGCAAAGAGAAAAAACTGAATTATACAAGTGTTTCGAGCATCTCAGCAGAAGGTGTGACCTTTTCAGCAGGCATTCGAAGAGATCGTCCTATTAGTTATGTTACTGTTGTGAATAGCAAAACTGGCGTGAGATTGCCCATCACTGGATGTGAGCATTTACATAGTAAAGAAGAGATCATGGATTGGCTTCAACGTTACCCGTCACTTGTGCCTAACGACTATGATCGTAAGCTGGATCGATTAAAGCATATGAAAAACCAGCGCTATAAAACCATTCCAGGAGACATCTTTCGTGTGGAAATAGACCTTTTCACAGATGGGTATGTACTGGTCGTCGGTGATTTGCGCCAAATGCAAAAGGATCAGTTGTTTGCAAAGGAGAGCATATGGAACAGTGTCATGACGATGCCTTTATTCGTACGTCCGTATTTGTGCACAAGTCGTGACCGTTCAATAACTTTGGAATCCATCACAGCCGCCCCGTTATCGGATACAACCTGGATTGTTATGGATGATTCCTTTATGCGTGGGGCCTACGAGCGGGTAGGGCATAAACCGTTGGCGGAAGAGGACATTGTGTTTCCGATGGGTTACGGCATTAGCACGGATAGCAGTAATGAAAGAATATATAGACTGTCCTGGGGAACGGGCACAATTTCCAAACCGGAAGGGGAGACAGTGTTCAAGTCTTCGCGGGAATTTTTAAATAACGGTGTGTATTCAGGTATTATTACGGACTGTTTTGGTCCTTGGGAAGAGCGGGAGTGGCACAAAACGCTGGATAATCCGTTGTATCGGGAGGAGCGTCGAAAAGCACTGGCCGAATTCGGATTCCCGGAAGACATTTCGTATGATGAGTTCAACCGCCAAACAGGAGGACTGACACGTTCGAAATATCTCGCTTATTTGGCAAGGAGCTATAGCGGAAAAAGAAAGATAAAATGATGCGGTTATACATCCTTTTTAGGAGGAACCAATGAAATATCTTAAAGATTGTCCGGAACCAGGCATGGGAACCTGGTATTTTGAAATAGACTCAGACGGTGTAGCCTATCGGCAAATTGTGATTCAGGATGACGGCACGTATATTGCTTCTAATCGCAAGCATGAGCAATATCATTTCTTGTTAGCAGAGAAAGCGATTGATGATACAGAGCCCTATTATACGAAAATTACAAAAAAAGAGTTTGAAGAAATCTGGTCTAGCAATCTTCACACCTTTAACAAGGAATGGCATCAAGTCAAAACCGTACTGCCCGTTGGGACTAAGGTAAAGGGTTATATTGAAGCCTTTTTTCCACACGGAACACTTATTCATATTTTCCAGCACAATGCAGTCGGATTGGCAGACACCCATTCATATGCGGAAAAGACCCCATCTGAGTGGAGTTATCCGAGGCATGAGATCACGGCGATTGTCCAAGGCTACGACGAGCTGAATCAGTGGGTGATTTTAGAGCAAACGCAGGTTTTCGAAAATCAGTTCAAGGGTTGAAAGATAGATATCGGAATACAGGAAGGAGAATGGATATGCATACGTTAACGGTTGATGAGCTGGTGGATCAGGACAACCATGCATGGGAAGAGGTCAGAAATATTCTGCAAGAAGGGAATAATCCATATCGCATTGTACCGGCAGAATCGGAATCTGCTAGGGGAGATTCGCTCTACCGTTTGCAAGTGAGCACAAAATCGTACTTGGGAACGGTTGCCTATGAAACAGGAGGGATCATATTTGACCACGGATGGATCACCTTACTGGGTGCAGGTGGGCCTGAAATTTACGGTAGTTTGGCTTCGTGGAACGGGCTGCAAGAGCCAGTGAGCGTCCCTGCACTTGGGGGAATGCTGATTGTGGCCTATGATGCAGCAGGTGGCTTCTTTGGATTGGATACAGGGAAGTTTGGACGCAGCGGCCACATCTACTATTTTGCACCGGATGCATTGGAGTGGGAATCCACTGAACTGGCCTATTCCGGTTTCTTGAGCTGGTTGGCTGAGGGAGATTTGGGCTTGTTCTACCAGACATTCCGTTGGAATGGTTGGCAGTCGGATATGGAGCAACTTCAGCCAGGAGAGGTATTTGCTTATTATCCGCCGCTATGGACTCAGGAAGGTGGCGGAGAGACCAGCCACAAATCACCTATAGCCATAACAGAAGCGTGGCAGGCGGTGACGGATCGGGAATAGCCGCGAGTGGGGAGGGGGACATAAGATCATGAATCATTCCATTCAATCCAAACTGGTGCAGCTGAATGAAATACTTTCTCAAAATAACATTGATCATTACTACATTTATGATTATACAAGTCGCCCCAAGCTGGTACTAGCAGGGAGCTTTGACTTTAGCTATTATCACAACATAGAGATTACATTTTACGAGGTCTCGTTTCTTTCCTGTCCGGGCGGTGTATTTTCAATTGAATGCTTTAGACTGGCTAATGACAAGGAATTGGAAATGTTAAAAACCGTCTCTTACGGATTTCATGAGGGGCCTGTGATTTGTATGGAGGATCAAACGTTTGGTACCCGATTTTTCATTGCTGCTGAAAGCTTGGATTACGAGCTCAAGACCGTTTTTTACTATAAACGTGAGAACCTTCAACCTCATGAAAGTGTGGCTGAATGGGTTGAAAAAGATGGAGAAGGTTGAAAAAGGTAGCAACAACAACTTTTAGAGACGTCAAGGCAGGGAGGTTGGTTATTATGTGGAGTATTCATTTTGAGCAACAGTTTGTAAAATGCCCGGAAGCAACAGGTGAACAAATCGCGGATTTTTTGAGCACATGGAACATCAAGCTATCGGAGCAGGAAATTCACGAAATCCAACAAAGACAAGTGAACCCTTTCCCGAAATCGTCTCCATTTTATGATCAATATAAACCGCTAGATCCTGTGGGCTGGCATCTGCCCCAAGAACAATTTCCTGATAGTTACATAGAATTGCTGAAATACTCTAATGGCGGGGAATTTCAAAATGGAGAACGTTATTTTCAATTTTTCAATACCGAGGATTTGAGAGAAATGAACCTCGCCTACGAGCTGCCAGAGTATATGCCGGGTGCCGTGTCGTTTGCGATGGATGGGTGCGGAAACCACTATATGTTTGATATGAGAGAGGAAAAAAGAAACAACGAATACCCCATTCTTTTTGCTCATTCTGGTAGCTTGGGGTATGACGAATGTGAACAGGTTGCCCATTCATTTATAGAGCTGTGTACGGAAAAATGGGCATTATATTGATAGGTGCATGATTCTGCCCAATATATAGCCAATAGCGAGAAGTCCATTGAATTGGATTTTCTCGCTATTGTGCCGTATGCTCACGTCCCTATAGCTGAATTTGAGCTAGTTGTTCGAACAACGAATCGACGGTCTCGGAATTCTTGCACCAAGCTATCTTACATATGTGGTGGCCTGATTGCCAGCGTAATCTTCAAGCACGATCTTTAGCGAGCTGGTACGAGAAGTAGGGGTAAAAGTGAGTTCACTTAATTTTGTTCTTCCCCGGACAATGTAAGGAAACTTTTTTGATACATAAGTTACACCAAATAGTTTGGGCACATCGTTTTCGTATACATATAAATAATGCCAGTCCTTCAAGGTGGGTAGAGCAAGCGTATAGGTTGATCCGGTGACTGTCACATTCTCTTTTGCATAAGGCTCTATCATCGTGTCTGCGAGCTGCCCGGTATAGGCTACAGGTTCATGATTGCCGATGGCGATACGTAGGGTGTAGCGATCACCATTTGTGGGCAGATCGGTAAACGTAGCCGTTTCAGCGCCATTGTCCGCCGTAATGGTTTTATGGAATACGGTGTCCGTATAGTCGGTGATTAAGGTCAATTTAACCGTTCCGTCCGCTTTAGAGGGATTTTTCCACGTTACTGTAGCCTCCCCGTTTTCTTTCGTCTCCACCTTAATATGACTGACGGCAGCATTCAGATCGTAGCTTAATCGAGCCGGTTCGCTTTCCGTTCCATCAGCCCCAACTGCGGTAAGCATTAATTCACCGGATTTATGGTTTAGGGATTTAATATAATAGGTTGAGTCATAAATTCCGCCGATATAGGAGCCGTTCTCATACAGATTGTATTGTTTAACTTTGGAGTAATCCTCAAGGTCCCAGGCTACGAGCATTTCGTTCGTATCGGTCAGGGCCTTGGTGATTTTAAATCCTGTCGGCGCGGCTGGTTTCCGGGCAGAACCGTCTGTTATCTTGATTTGGCCGATATTCATCTGATAGTTTTTGATTGTTTTATTCGTATTTTCAAAAGATAAACCGAAAGCTGCAATTGTTTTTCCTTGATAGGGACTCAAGTCCAAATTGCGGCTAACCCAGCCCGTGGTTTGTTTACCAGAGTTAGGGATACTGACTTTTACGACTTGGCTGGGGTTATCCTTGAACATAAGTCCGATGCTCAGTACTGAGCTGTCATCAGAGGAAGGCTTATTGTACGTGATGGACAAGTTTGAATTCTGATTAACCGACAGATCCGTTTTATACAGGCGTAAAAAGTTATCTGAATTCAGCTCTCCATTCACGACGAGGGAGCTGCCGCCCTGATAAGCGCCCACAGGCTGATAGGTAAACCGAGTACCTTTGGTATAATTCGGACCATAGTCATAGTCAACCGAGAGCGGTTTACCTTTGGTATCGATCCACCACTGCCAGGTCACTGGAATATCCTGAATATTAATGTTGGACCATTCCTTCGGATTGGAAATGGTTCCATTCGCGACATACTGCAAGCCATGTCCGGTATTGAAGCTGGTATTGAAATGGGGGCCACGGATGACAGAACGTTCAGCGATATATGCTGCGATACCGTCCCAGTTTGCGCCTGAAGCTTTTACATCAGACAAATCTACACTTGAGTTTCTTTGTGCACGGACGGGATTCTGATTTGGACCGGACCACCAGACACGGTCGCGGATAAAGGTCATCCATTGATACGCATTGTCAGCTCTGCGATTGGTGTCCTGCCCGCCAAGCTCTTCATCCAGCGCATTATGTGTGAAATCGGCTCCCAACGTTGCGATACTGTTCATCGGCTGCCCGTTATCACCAATGTTCAGACGAAGGTCGTATTTTTGCTTCCATCTGCCGAAGTCACCGTTCCCGCCCTCAATCCCGGCAAAAACAGTTTTAAGAGGGTTCAGACCCAATTGCTTGGCATGGTCGCGGGAGCTTTTCAGCTTCGCTTTGTCCCACCAATAATTCAGAAAAATAGAATCGGACACCTGTCCATATTGCTTGTCTTTGACAAACGGGCTGTTCACGGCATTAAACTCATTTTGATAAGCAATTTTCCCGGTTTCGTTTACAGTGGAGTCGTACCATTGCACATACATACCCTGATCCCGTAAGTATTTCATAAACTGTTTGTACCGGGGAATGTCCTCTGTAGCTACGCCTTTTGAAGCTTCCTCCTGGTTGATGAAGTAGCCGTCATAGCCATAATATTTCGCCATTTCGACCAATTTTTTGGCTACCGGAAATTCTCCCTGAGCATCCTGTACGAGCATTTGCTTATACGTTTGCGGTCCACGGTCATTATCCGAGAAAAAGATACAGGCGATGGAGAGAACGCCGTTTTTGTGCGCCGCATTCGTATAACCCGGATTTGGAATGTTCAGAATGCCGAACTCAAACCACTTTTCCGTCCAATCCTTTTGTGGATCGTATAGCTCTTCAGGGACATGGGCGGTAGGCATGCCATGCCAGTAGCCGTAATAGTCGGTATACTGCCAGTAATTGAACAAATATTGGCTGAATTTATTGGTATAGGGATAGCTATCGAAGAAAGCGTTGCCATAATCGCCGCTGAGTGTAAACATTTGCGTGTCAGGGCTTAAAGCAGGCTGAGCCTGTGTGGCTGTAAAGGGGCTGTTTCGTTGTTGCAGTGGGACACGGGCGCGAAGCATATCTCCATAGACATCTTGGGTGGGAGTCCAGTCCAAAATATGTGAGCTGGCGTATCCATGCTGATAAGGCTGATTCGGCCCTTTGGCGCTTTCTCCTTTATACGGGAGGGTATCGCCTGCATACACGGATGGAGAGAGGGTTTGACTGAACAGGACAGAAGTCAAAACCAGAGCAGTCCATTTTAAAGCGAACTTGTGAACCTTGTTACGTTTCATAGCTCATCCCCCTAACGAGTATTTATCTCCCTAAAGATAATCAATAAAACGGTTTTTACATAGAGGATAAATTAAAGATATAGCGTTTAAATTAAAGAAAATCGCGTTTTTCATGAATGCGCTTACTTATCTCCTGCGAAGGACATGGTATACTTTATTTACGCATCACGATTCTGGAGGGCTTATACCATGAAAAGGGGTACTAGATACACTGCTTATTTTAAAAACAACATGTTCCTGAGGATACTCGTGTTGTTCTCCTGTATTGCGATTTTGTCCATCATTACAATTGCATATGTCACGTATGTTTCCATTTCGCAATCTATTGTTCGGCGGGAACTGGATACCCAGAAAGCAGCTATGGAAAGTGTTGACCGTTATATCCATCTCCGGCATGAATCCGTCCAGAACATGGTGCGAGATATGTACCGGAATGAGGTTCTCTCAATGAATGTTTCCTTTTTTATGGACCACGCGTATTCCGAATATGTACAGCACCGCATGGACGAAATGTACATGGAGAGTCATGATTACTCAACAGATGTACTCACCTATTTTAAAAATTGGTTGGATGAAAATAGCGATATCAGCAATTTGATTTTGTACAGTGCCGACCAGCAATATCTGTCTACTTTCAATGAGAACAAGCAATTCAAGCAATTCCCGGTGCATGCGGCGCGTTCCTTTGTACCGGATGTGATGGCTGCAGAAAGCAAAAGCGTCTCTACTCCGAATTACTGGATTCGGAAGGCGGTCGATCAGTGGAGCCCCTCGTTATATTCGTTACAAGTCCCCATTAACAATAAGCAAACACTCAAAAATACCGGTCAGCTTCTAGTATTTCTAAATTCCAAAAGTATCTCCAATGCACTTGCCAGCTACGGGAACAACCTGAAGGGAGAAATTATCGTTCTGTCCAGCAATGGAACCGTTCTGTTCGATTCAAGGAATAACTATTACGGAAAAACGTACCCTTATGTCGAAGTGACCCGATCATTATATGACGATGTGGATTCCGATGCCGGGATCATTCAGACGAAGAAAAATATGTATATTAACAAGCTGATTTCTCCGGACGAAGGATATGTCGTGATTGGGGCAGTCCCCCATGAGGAAATGGCTCAATCGTACCGGGGCATTCGTAATACGATTTTGACCATCAGTGTCATCTGTATTCTGTTTGCTGTGTTGTTCCCTGCATTCTTCGTCATTAACTTTGCTAAACGAACGAATCGGATTATTAAATTCACTCGTCAAGTAAAAAATGGTGACCTCACAGCTCGCATTCAGGACCTCCGAGAGGACGAGTTGGGACAAATCTCTCGAAGCTTCAACGATATGCTGGACGAACTTAATCTATATATTGAACGGGTGTATAAAGCAGAGATCAAACAAAAGCAAACGGAGCTTGTGGCGTTGCAGGCACGTATTCATCCACATTTTTTGTATAACACGCTTGAAGTGATACGTATGAGGGCGATTTCCCAGGGAGCCAAGGATGTAGGAGAAATGATCTATAGCTTATCGGTGTTGTTCAAAAGCCTGGTTCAGCAGAAAAAAATATACACGCTTAAAGATGAATTGGAGGCTTGCAGATTATATCTTGAGTTGTTCAGAATACGCTACAAGGAAAGGTTCAATTACACGATTACGGTCGACCCCGAGTTGTATACCCGCTCTGTCATGAAGCTGATGCTTCAACCCATCATTGAGAATTATATTGTTCATGGTATCCAAAGCGACCGGAATGATAATGTGCTGACCATTGATGTGCGGGAAACGGGGGAGGTTCTGCTGGTTGAGATCCGTGACAATGGGAAGGGCATTAAAGAGAAGCGTTTGAAAGAGATTTTGGAGGAACTGGAACGCCAGGAGGAAAACGGACAAATGTTTGGACTACGCAGTGTGCACACCCGACTTCGGTTTCTACACGGAGCCGATTACGGGATTGAACTGGAGAGCCGCAGCGGTGAGGGAACGACGATTCGGGTACGATGCCCCAACAGGGAAGGGATGGATGCCATATATGTATAAAGTATTTATTGTAGACGATGAGCCTTTTATCATTGAGGGATTATACGATATTGTGAATTGGACCTCTTTTGGGCTAGAAGTTGTCGGACATGCGGAAAATGGCTCTTTGGCGCTGGAAGCGCTGGCCTCCAGACCCGTGGACGTACTCATTACGGACATTTCCATGCCAACGATGAATGGTCTCAGGCTGATTCATGAGGCGAGAAAGCTGCATGCTGACTTGAAGGTGATTATTTTGAGCGGATTTAATGAATTTGATTACTTGAAGGAAGGCATGAAGCTGGGCATCGAAAATTATCTTCTGAAGCCGATTAATGTGGAGGAACTGGAATCCACTTTATGCAATACAACGGAGAAGCTGGACAGGTTCTGGATGGATCAACGATATGAGACGTTCGGGGTGCAGGTGCTTAAGGAAAATACGTTGTACCGTTGGCTGACAGGGCAGATTGCGCCTACCGAATTTCAGGAACGTGCTGAATTGATAGGTTTTTCGTTAAATATCCCCTTCATGGCGGTAGCCGTGTTACGGACGGAGGGGGATTCGGTAGGAATGCATCAACAGTTAAGGCAGTACATTCAGCATCAGCCCGATTTAACATTGTTTCTCGATGTTGATGCGGATAGTGTAATCATTGCCGCACTGCCGAATTATGATGAGGGCAGACAGGACTTGATTATGCAGTTGGAGGATTTTTCTGTTCAGTGGTCAACGGACGGGGAAGAAACAGTTTATATCGGGATAGGCAGCGCCGGTTCGCTTGTTGCTGCTCCACGCAGCTATAATGAAGCTAAAAAATCACTGGAATATTTTATGCTGTATGATGACCGCCGGATCATTGACTATACGTTGCTAGAGGAGGGCGGGAGAAATGCTGGCGAGACTTGTTCCATCGAATGGAAGGATTATGCGAAGCTGATTATAGCAAGAGACCTAGATGCGCTTACCGCACGGATTCAGAGTGATTTTGAGCAAATCCAGCATCTTGAAAGGGTTACCCCGGATGAATTGCGGAATATGGCGCTGGAACTGGTGATCCGGTTCAAGATGGAGCTAGAAAGCATCAAGCATTCCAATGAGTCGGAACGGTTTCAGCAGGGGCTTTACCAGATAAAATGCTGTACGACATGGGCAGAGCTGGTGAGCGCGCTTCAGCATGTGGCGACAGAGACGGTCAATTCACTACTGCAAGATATGAAAAACCCTATTGTAAGTCAGGTGCTGTCCTATATCCATGTTCATTATGCCAAGGAGCTATCATTAAAAATATTAGGATACCAGTACAACCTTCATCCCGTTTATCTCGGTCAGTTATTTCATAAGGAAACGGGCGAAACCTTTGCTGAATATATCAATCAATACCGGATTGAAAAAGCCAAGGAGCAGCTTAAAAGCACAAATCTCAAGGTAAACGAAATTGCGCGGAACGTAGGGTATTGGGAGACGGGATATTTTTATAAGCAGTTCAGAAAATATGTGGGCATTTCCCCGACAGACTATAAAGGATTGGGATAAATACCAGGTGTACATGGATTTCTTTAATTTGTACCTTGGTTTATTAAGTTTATCTTCTTTATGAAAGTGCTTACATTAGTTAAGGTTAACGTAGTTGCTTCATCAATGAGGATTTCGCAAAAATCCTGAAACAGAAATGAATGAAACGACAGGGTCAGATTCCATTTCATAAGGGAGGATCATACATGGGTAAAAGCAAAAGAAGCTACTCGTTTGTTCTAGTGATGTGTATGGTTTTGACGCTCATTCTCAGTGCATGTGGAGGAAGCAGCGGTGGCGGGGAAACGACGAATGAGGGAGCGGAAAAGCCGGTAGAGCTGATCTGGTATACCATTGGTACACCTCAAAAAGATGTAGATCGGGTGATGGAAGAGGTTAGCAAGTACACCCAAAAGAAAATCAACGCCACGATCAAAATGAAAATGGTCGATTGGGGCGACTACCCGCAAAAAATGCAGGTGAATGTGGCTTCGGGAGAGCCCATGGATATTGTATTTACGGCTTCCGGTGGTTTTGATTATGTACAAAATGCCAGAAAGGGCGCATTCATGGAGCTGGACGACTTGCTTGACAAGTACGGTCAGGATATTAAAAAGACGATTAATCCTGCGTTTCTGGAAGGCTCCAAGGTGGATGGTCATCATTATGGCATTCCTGCCAACAAGGAGCTTCCACAGCAAGAGGTATGGCGGTTCAATAAAAAATTGCTAACCCAATACAAGCTGGACCTTTCCAATGTCCGCTCGCTGGATAGCCTGGAGCCTCTACTCAAAACGATTAAAGAAAACGAGCCCGGCGTAACGGCATTCGGTATGGACAAAAACTATGTTCCCTATGTTCCATATGACTATATCATTCAAAACCTGCCGATGGCTGTCAAACTGGATACTACGGACTATAAAATCGTAAACATCTTGGAAACACCTGAAATGAAGCAGGCGCTGACGACGATGCATAAGTATTACAAGGCCGGATATGTATCACCGGAAGCTGCAACTACAGGCTCGACTAATGATTTAACTACGTCCGGAAACTGGTTTCTGGATCGTGCGCAAACTCAACCACTAGCCGATAATCTATGGTCTGCCAGCTACGGCTATCCGGTGATATCGACACCTGCCAGTGATCCAATTGTGACCAATACGTCTGTACAGGGCTCCATTATGGCGATCTCTGCTAACTCGGCAAACCCTGAAAAGGCGATGCAGTTCCTGAACCTGCTGAATACAGATCCAGTATTACGTAATATGGTTGACTCTGGGATTGAAGGAGTGCATTACAAAAAAACAAATGGCCAGTATATCGAAAATCTGGCTGATTCCAAAAACTATGACATGCCTTCGTATTCACTCGGCAACAATATGCTGTTGTATCTGAATCCGAATGATCCTGCTGACAAATGGGAGCAATTCAAGAAGTTCAACTCGGAAGGAAAAAACTCTCCCATCCTGAGCTTCAACTTTGACAGCAGTAAAGTATCCACGGAGATGGCAGCGGTGCAGAACGTCAAAGAGCAATTTTGGGCTTCGCTGATGACAGGCACGCTGGAACCGGAAACGAATCTCCCGAAAGTAATTGAGAAATTCAAGCAGGCTGGGCTGGATAAGGTGATGGCGGAAGCGCAATCCCAGCTTGATGCCTGGAAGGCACAAAACAGCAAATAATCCTTTAGGTTGTGAAATAGAAGCGAGATCGGGCGGGTGTAAGTTACGCCCGGTCTTTTTCCAATAGCTATTTTAGCTGATTTTCTCATTACAGATTGGGAGGGGATACCTATGGCCGCATTTTTCAGAAATGTGATTCGAAACAAAGTTATGCTATTCATGGTGCTGCCTGGCGCTATCTGGTTCTTTTTCTTTTCATATCTGCCGTTGGTTGGTACTGTGGCTGCCTTCAAGCAATATCGTTTTAACAGGGAAGGATTCTGGGCCAGTATTTATACGAGCAAATGGGTGGGCTGGGATAACTTCAAGTTTCTGTTCAATAACAATGATGCCTATGTCATCACGCGAAATACTCTTTTGTATAACCTGGTCTTTATTATTCTTGGACTTGTGTTTTCAGTCGCTATGGCTATTCTGCTCTCCGAGCTGATTAATAAACGGTTGGCGAAGCTGTACCAGACAGGCATGTTTCTCCCATATTTTCTATCATGGGTCATCGTGGGCTACTTTGCCTTCAGCTTTCTGAGCATGGATCGGGGGATGCTGAATCAAATTCTCGCAGGGTTTGGCATCGAGCCGATTCAGTGGTATTCAGAGGCAGCCTATTGGCCTTATATCTTGATTCTAGTCAGTCTATGGAAGGCGATCGGCTATAACAGTGTCGTATATCTGGCTTCGATTTTGGGTATCGACAAATCATTGTATGAAGCAGCCATGATAGATGGAGCCAGCAAGTGGCAGCAAATTCGTAATGTGACGCTCCCTTTGCTCTCGCCGATCATTATCATTATGACGCTGCTTGCAGTCGGACGGATTTTTTATGCGGATTTTGGTTTGTTCTATCAGGTTCCGAGGGATTCGGGCACCTTATACTCAGTAACGAACGTCATCGACACCTATGTATATCGCGGTTTGAAAACGACAGGCGAAATCGGGATGAGCACGGCGGCAGGTTTGTATCAGTCGGTGGTTGGCTTCGTTCTCGTCATCCTATCCAATTATGTTGTGCGAAAAATAGATAAAGACAGCGCTTTGTTCTAAAAAAGAGGAGAGGGGTGTGGACTATGGCTTCTGGAAAAAAAAGAAAAAAACGAGATTTCCATCATATTTCACGGGGCTGGAATGTTGTTCTGAATGGGATAGCAGGGATGTTCGCGTTCCTATGTGTGTTTCCGTTTTTGTTTGTCGTCATTATTTCCCTAACCGATGAGAAAACGCTGGCGCGGGACGGATATCGTTTGCTCCCGGCTCAATGGAGTCTGGAAGCCTACCGCTTCATATTTCGTACCAGTGATACGCTACTGCGCTCCTATGGGGTGACGATTGCTGTAACGGTCATCGGTACGGTGATCAGTCTCATCCTTATTTCGTTATATGCGTACGCCATTTCACGAAAGAGCTTCCGTTACCGGAGATTCTTTTCCATTTTTGCGATTTTAACCATGCTCTTTAATGGTGGAATGATCCCGACCTATATGGTCGTTTCCCAATTGCTCGGGCTTAAGGATACGATTTGGGCTTTGATTTTGCCGCTTGCCATGAATGCCTTTTATATTATGATCCTGCGCACATTTTATAGCACCAGCGTGCCTGATGCCATTGTCGAATCAGCCAAAATAGATGGGGCAGGCGAGTTTTACACCTTTTTAAAAATCGTGCTTCCACTCTCTCTGCCTGGACTTGCCACCATTGGCTTATTTAGCACGCTTGGTTACTGGAATGACTGGTTTAATGCCCTGTTGTATATTGACAATCCCAATCTGGTACCGCTTCAGTCTATGTTGATGCGGATTGAATCCAGCATTCAGTTCATCCAGCAAAATTCGCAAAACAGCTCTATGAGCCTGGCTGCACTTCAATCCATTCCGCAGGATACCTCGCGGATGGCGATGGTGGTGCTGGCGACGCTGCCTATTATATTCGCTTATCCTTTTTTCCAGCGTTACTTTGTGCAGGGACTTACGGTTGGGGCTGTGAAGGAATAACAGGGAAGGAGTGACATGAACGTGTTGATTTATAAAGACAAAAGCAAACCGATCGAAGAACGGGTTAAGCACTTAATCGGTTTGATGACGTTAGAAGAAAAGGTGGGGCAGCTTGTGCAGCCCTTTGGCTGGCAAGTGTATAAGCACATAGACGGGGAATTGTCCCTACATCATGATTTCAAGCAGCAGGTACAAAATGGAGGAGTCGGCTCCTTATACGGGGTACTTCGCGCTGATCCGTGGACCGGAGTGACCTTGGAGAATGGCTTATCTGCCAAACAAGGGGCGGAGGCTGTGAATATGATCCAACGCTATGCGATAGAGCATTCCCGGCTGGGTATCCCGATACTGATCGGTGAGGAATGCTCTCATGGGCATATGGCGATTGACGGCACTGTGTTTCCGGTTCCGCTGTCCATTGGCAGCACATGGAATGTCGATCTATACCGCGATATGTGCCGTGCGGTTGCGAGTGAAACCCGTGCTCAGGGCGGGGCTGTCACGTATTCGCCCGTGCTTGATGTTGTGCGTGATCCGCGCTGGGGACGCACGGAGGAATGCTTTGGCGAAGACCCTTATCTCATCGGCGAATTTGCTGTTGCCGCAGTGGAGGGGCTTCAGGGGGAAAGCTTATTCAGCGAACATAGCGTAGCTACCACATTAAAGCATTTTGCAGGCTATGGCAGCTCGGAAGGCGGACGTAATGCCGGACCTGTGCATATGGGCTGGCGCGAGCTTTTGGAGGTCGATCTGTATCCATTCCAAAAAGCGGTGGAAGCAGGGGCGCAATCTGTTATGCCAGCCTATAACGAAATCGACGGGGTCCCGTGTACAGTGAATACTGAGCTATTGGACGATACTCTTCGTCAGGCGTGGGGATTTGACGGTCTGATCATCACAGATTGTGGCGCGATTGAAATGTTAGCGAGCGGACATGATGTGGCCGAAAATGGATTGGATGCCGCTGTGCAGGCAATTCGCGCAGGAATTGATATGGAAATGTCCGGGGAAATGTTCGGCAGTCATCTGGTCGAGGCGGTTCAGGCTGGCAAGCTGGAGACGAGCGTGCTGGATCGGGCGGTTCGCAGGGTGCTCACGTTAAAATACAGGCTCGGTCTGTTTGACAAACCGTATGTGAATGCAGAACGAGCGGAGCAGGTAATTGGTCAGGCGGAGCATATTCGGTTGGCTCGTCAGCTTGGGACCGAAGGGATCGTGCTACTTAAAAACGTCAATAGCACGCTTCCCCTGCCGAAAACCTCCAAGCGTATTGCGGTCATCGGCCCGAATGCAGATCAGATCTACAACCAACTGGGCGATTATACATCACCGCAGCAGAGATCCCGTGTGGTCACTGTGCTTGATGGTATCCGTGACAAACTGGGCAAGGATCATTCAGGCGTTCTGTATGCACCTGGCTGCCGGATTAAGGGAGAGTCACGGGAAGGCTTTGATAATGCACTGGCATGTGCGGCTGAGGCCGATACCGTGGTGATGGTGGTTGGAGGGTCCAGCGCCCGCGATTTCGGGGAAGGGACGATTGACCTGAAAACCGGCGCCTCGAAGGTATCGGATCACGATTGGAACGACATGGAATGCGGCGAAGGCATTGACCGGATGACGTTGGGGCTTGCAGGCGTACAGCTTCAACTCATGCAGGAAGTCTACAGGCTGGGGAAGGAGCTTGTCGTCGTTTATATGAACGGGCGACCGATTGCTGAGCCATGGGTGGAGGAGCACGCATATGCCATTGTGGAAGCATGGTATCCCGGTCAGGAGGGAGGGCATGCAATCGCAGATATTTTATTTGGGGATGTGAACCCTTCGGGACGTTTAACTCTTTCCATCCCTAAACAAGTGGGGCAGTTGCCGGTATATTACAATGGCAAGCGTTCCCGGGGCAAGCGGTATCTGGAAGACGATGTCGAGCCGCGCTATCCGTTTGGCTACGGCCTTAGCTACACGACGTTTAGCTATGAAAAGCTTACATTAAGCGCCAGTTCAATCCGAGTGGGCGAATCCGTTACGGTTACAGTCGATGTAACCAACACGGGCGACCGGGAAGGGGCTGAAGTAGTTCAGTTATATATCTCGGACACGGTGAGTTCGGTGACCCGTCCAATCAGGGAACTTAAGGGCTTTTGCAAGCTTGTATTACAGCCGGGAGAAACACGGACGGTGGTGTTTGTAGTAGGCTCCGACAAGCTGCAATATATAGGGCATGATCTACAGCCAATCGTTGAGACTGGGCGATTTTCTATTCAAGTAGGCAGGCACTCCAAAGATACCCTGTGTGCCGAGCTGATCGTACGGGAGGATGAATAATGGAGCGTATCAAACGCCTGATTCGGGAATTGTCGGAATGCCAATGGCTGGAGAAGCTGGATTTGCGGAGCTGGAACATTACACGCTCCACTTACCTGGCACCAGGTCAATACGAAGACGCCGCACCTTTATCGGAGGGACTGGACCTCAAGCGATTCCTCAGCAGTCAGGGGACGACTTATTTTTTTCGAATGCGGCTGAATGTACCAACAGCGTGGTTGAGAGAGCCTTTTGGATTGGTGTTTGAGTCCGGGGGGGAAGGGTTGCTGCGAGTCAATCGTGCTTCCTATCACGGGCTTGATCGCAATCATACCTATGTCACGCTAAATCCAGAGCTCATCGGGTCTTCCCCTGAGCTGGAGATTGAGCTGTTTGATCCGGTACCTGAGCCCGTAGATCCGCTCAATCGGCAGGCTGTCATTCAACCTCCGATTTCTTCTATTACAAGCTATCTTGTACGGCCCAATAAGCCCGTGCAAAGCCTCATGTATACCGTTACCGTTATTAGCGAAGCCGCTCTATTACTGCCTGAGGGCGATATCCGCAAAATACGCCTGTTGAAGGCTCTGTATGGGGTGATGGATCGTTTTGCGAATCTGGAGGAAGACGCCATTCGAGCAGGGGAAGTGATATCAGCCACAGAAAAGGAGCTCATTCATCAGGTTCAGGAGATCGGCGGAAATGCGCAAGCTTTGGAGCACATGGTAGGACAGTCGCACATTGACATTGCCTGGCTGTGGCCGATGCGCGAGACCGTACGGAAAACAAGCCGAACCTTCTCAACGGTGGATGCGCTGATGGATGAGTACCCGGCCTATCAATATGCACAGAGCCAGCCGCTACTGTTCTCTTTTGTAAAGGAAAATGATCCAGAGCTGTATGAACGGATCAAAGCAAGAGTCGTCGAAGGACGGTGGGAGCTGGTCGGGGGGATGTGGGTAGAGCCTGATCTGAACCTACCCAGTGGCGAATCACTCATCCGCCAAATGCTGTATGGTCAGCGTTTTTACCAACAGGAATTTGGCCAAACCTCTCATATCGAATGGCTGCCGGATACGTTTGGCTACTGTGCGTCCCTGCCGCAGATTTTAAAGCATGGGAAGATAGACTATTTTATGACGACCAAGCTTGGCTGGAATGACACGAATGTGTTTCCTTATGATTTGTTCCACTGGGTGGGCATCGATGGTACTTCGATGTTGTCCTACCTCAATCATGGCGTGAATGAAAATACACGGCCACAGGACATTCGTGACCACTGGCAGTCCTATCGTGAAAAATCGGCTCATCCTGAGCACATGTTGCTCTATGGACATGGAGACGGCGGGGGCGGAGTTACGCGTGAAATGCTGGAATATATAGAGCGTTCTCCGCTAATGGTGGGATTGCCTGCGAGTCGGTTCAGCACGGCGGGACAGTTTTTCACAGGCATAGATCAGGCACATCCGAAGCTTCCCAGATGGCATGGTGACTTGTACCTTGAGTTGCACCGGGGAACCTACACGACCCACGCCCGCAACAAACGCAATAACCGGAAAGCGGAGGGAGTCTACCGCGAGGCAGAACTGTGGAGCACGCTGGCATTACCACAGCTGGAGCCGGAGCAGGTGGAGGATATCTGTTCGGCATTGCATGAGGGCTGGAAGCTGATTTTGTTGAATCAATTCCACGATATTATCCCTGGCTCGGCGATTACCGAGGTGTACGGCACTTCGGATAAGGAGTATCAGCAAATTTTCGAATGGGGACATGTCGGGCTTCAACAGGGGATTACGACGCTGGCGGCTCAAGTGAACACGGAAGGATCGAGAGCAGGAACACCGTATCTGGTGTTTAACAGCCTGGGCTGGAGCCGTAATGCTGTGATTCATATTGCTACGGAATCGGCACAGGGATGGTATGCCTACCACTACGCTAATGATGAAGCCGAGCGGCTGGACACCGATGTGGAGGAAGGCGGCATTTCGGTGCGTATTCCGGATATTCCTGCACTGGGCTACAAAACGATTTGGTTGGAGCGAGAACAGGCCCAAGCAGGTGAGAAGCCCGGGATCGCTATGATATCCGGACCGCTGGGGGACATCTGGGAGACGGCATTTTATAAGGTGCAATTTAACGAGCGGGGCGAAATGATTCGCCTGCTAGATAAAGCGGCAAACCGTGAAATTTTGAAGCAAGGGGAACGGGCAAACCGTTTTTATTTTTTCCATGACCGTCCGACGCTGTGGGATGCCTGGGATTTGGATGACCGTTATGAGGAACAGATAGCAGGAGAAGCCGAGTTGCTGGAAAAACAAGTAGTGCTTCAGGGAAAAACGAAGGATGTGCTGCGCTTCCGATGGCGAATTCATCAATCTGAAATGACACAGGATGTAATCTTTTATCATCATGAGCGGCGAATTGATTTCAAGACGCATGTGAGCTGGAATGAAGCGCACAAGCTGCTGAAGGTAGGCTTTCCTATAGACGTGGTTACAGACAAGGCGACTTATGAAATTCCGTTCGGTGCTTTGGAGCGGTCGACCCATCGGAATACGAGCTGGGAGCAGGCGCAGTACGAAGTGTGCGGACACCGATTTGCGGATGTTTCCGAGCACAGGTATGGCGTGAGTCTGCTCAATGATTGCAAATATGGCTACGACATTCAAGACAGTACCATCCGTCTGTCTCTGCTACGAGCACCCAAATGGCCGGATAAAGATGCCGATCTGGGCGAGCACGATTTTACGTATTCGCTATATCCGCATGTAGGAGACTGGCGCAGCGCCCATACTTTGCGTCATGCGGCTGAGCTGAACCAAGATGTGCCTGTTGTGCAGCAGCAAAAGCACAATAGCGGAGTGCTGCCGAGCAGCGGATCGTTCATTAATTTTGATAGCCGTCACGTTGTGCTGGATACGATCAAGCCGGTCGAAGATGGGCTGGGGACGATTCTTCGTTTGTACGAATCTTCCGGGGGACGGGAAACGATCAAGCTGACCTGGCCTTACACGTTCAACGCAGCCTACGTGTCGAATGCGCTGGAGGAACCTGTGCAGCTGCTTGAGCTGGAAGGTGGATGTCTTACGCTGTCTTTTACACCTTATGAAATTAAAACGATACGTTTGCAATAGATATGCTGGATTAGAAAGTCTATAACCGCACGGGTGTTTCCCGTCAGATAAAGGAGCGAAAAAGCTATTGGAACAATTCAGACTTCCCAAAATACCAATGCCCGACCTTGACTTGCCGCAGGCTGTTCAGGACGTACTTAAGGAAGCAGAGCAAGCACTGGCTCACAGGCCGAAGCTGCTGAAGCTGTTTAAGAACTGTTTTCCAAATTCACTGGAGACGACGACCAAGCTAATGGATGATGGGACAACGTTTCTCATTACAGGGGATATTCCAGCTCTTTGGTTGCGGGATTCTGTAGAGCAGGTCATTCATTATGTGCCGTTAGCCAGGGAGGATGCTGATTTACAGCGCATCATTGGGGGGCTGATCAAGCGCCATATTCATTATGTCCTCATAGACCCGTATGCGAATGCGTTCAATGAGACAGCGAATGACTGGCACTGGAATGCGACCGATGAGACGGAGATGTCAGCATGGGTGTGGGAAAGAAAATTTGAAATCGACTCGCTGTGCTTTGTCATTCGGCTAGCTTATATGTACTGGAAGGAAACGGAGCTTACCGATATTTTTGATTCAAAATTCAAGTCGGCTCTGCGCAAAATAGTGGATGTGTTCAAAACGGAGCAGCGTCACCAAGAGCAATCTGCGTATCGGTTTACGCGTAATAACGGCATTCCCACAGATTCCTTGCGCAATCAGGGACTCGGTATGCCTGTAAATTATACAGGGATGATTTGGTCGGGCTTCCGTTCCAGTGATGATGCTTGCGATTTTCACTATAATATACCCGGCAATATGTTTGCAGTGGTTGCTTTGCGGCAGATGCAGGAGTTTGCGGAATGGGTATTCCGTGATATGGACTTTCTGAACGAGCTGAAGGAGCTGGAGGCTGAGGTGGAGCACGGTATCCGCTTGTACGGTATTTACCGCCATCCGGTATTTGGACCTATATATGCTTATGAAACAGACGGATTTGGCAACTACTGCCTGATGGATGACGCGGGTACACCGGGATTGATGTCCATTCCGTATTTGGGCTATACGACGGCGGACGATCCTATCTATCAAAATACGAGACGCTTCGCTTTAAGTCAGGAGAATCCGTTTTACTTTGAGGGCAAGGCGGCTAAAGGCATCGGAAGTCCGCACACGCTGCCAGGTTACATCTGGCATATGGCCCTGTCTATGCAAGGATTAACGGCCCGGACCGCAGAAGAAAAGCTGGAGATGATCCAGATGCTGGAAGCAACAGATGGGGACACTGGCTACATGCATGAAGGCTTTCATGCCGATGATCCTACGGTTTTTACGCGAAAATGGTTCGCTTGGTCTAACAGTCTGTTTGCACAGCTTGTGTATAAGGCTATGAAGGATGGCTTGTTATGAATGGAATCATAGTAAACCCATCCATCGTTGTTTTCAGTGAGCAAGGCTTTCCCACTATAGGGAGCCTGTTGCCAGATGAGGCATTTCAGGGAGTTGCAGAGGTGGTGGTCGTAGGAGCCGATGAACTGGCTGAAACGCTAAAGCATATGGACAACGGCTGTTTTGTCAACCTGCATGCACCGTATTTCCCCAAGTCCGCCTGGACCGAAATCGTGGCATTTCTCCACAGGGGAGGGGGGCTGCTTAACGTCGGGGGAGCACCCTTTAAGATTCCGGTCCGCAATCCTGCTGATGAGCATGAAGATTGGTGGATTGAGACTGAGCAGACTGCATATCATCAGGAGCTGCATATTCATGAGGTGCTGCGAGTGGATGCGTCGAAGGTAGCTTCCCTGGTCGCATCTGAGGATATTCCTGTGCTGTGTGGTCAGGAGTCTCTGTTCCAGGTGGCGGATACGTGGAATCTCGTTCCACATACGACCAAAAGTAGCGATCTACCGCACCAAATGGGCTCTGCCGGGCCGATGAATACGCAAATTTATCCTTTGCTCAAGGGAGTAAGTAAGGACGGACGGGATATTGCTGCCCCGGGGGTGCTATGGGAGCATGCCCGTGGTCTGTTTGCTGGCGCACGCTGGATGTTTATCCATGTGCCGTTGATAGCTTCCTTTTGGGAACAGGATGGTGAGCAGTTGCTTGCCCAATGGGCACGTTTTTGCGCCAAGGGGATGACGGAGCTATCTATCAAGCCAAACTATGCTGCTTATGAGTCCGGGGAACGAGCCATACTGACACTTCAAACCCAGCAATTGCAGCGAGAAGGAGCCACGCCCAGAAATCACGAGGTATGGAGCTTTGACCTGACGGTGGAGCAAATATTGGATGAGTACAATCAGCAGGTATGGAGCAATCGCTTGCAGATTGAGGTTAGCAAAGAACAGAACTTTGTACGTATTCCCCTTGGCTTTTCCATTCAAAGCGGTTTATATCGGGTCATTTGCCGAGCTGAATCATCGGATGGTGAAGTACGTATATTGCGACAGGGCTTTTGGGGGCAGGATGCCGAACTGCTGGCTGAAGGACAGATCATCATGCGTAGTCGGGATTATTTTATAAAGGATGGGCGTCCGTTACCTGTTGTTGGCATGACCTATATGACCTCAGATGTGGCACGGAAATTTTTGTTTTTGCCCAATGCAGCAATTTGGGATCGGGATATGGCCCAGATGGCCAAAGCGGGCATCAACTGGATTCGTACAGGGGTATGGACGGCTTATCGCAACATGATGCAGATAGACGGGCACGCCTCGGAAGAGGTACTTCGCGCGATTGATGCTTTTCTGCTGACAGCCAAAAGGCATGGCTTGCAGGTGACGTTCACGTTCTTTTCTTTTACGCCGGAAACGTGGGAAGGGGTTAACCCTTATCTTGATCCGCAAAGCGTAGAAGCACAAAAGCGATTCATTCGCAGTATTGTCAGTCGTCACACGGCTACAACCCATGTGGATTGGGATCTAATTAACGAGCCTTCGATGTTTGATCCGTCGCGTATTTTCGCAGACGGTCCACGCTCTGCGAGGGACTCATGGGAACAGGCGGCGTTTAGTACATGGCTGGAGCAACGCCATGGCAGCATTGAGGCTTTGCAGGAAGCCTGGAATATGACGCCACAGCAGCTTTCCTGCTTTGCTTCTGCCACAATCCCCGAGCCGGAGGAGATCAACTTCGACGTTCAGGATATGCATCAGGCCAAAAAGGGAGGCAAGTGGCTGGATTACTGTCTATTTTCGATGGAAATGCACAATCTGTGGGCCGAGCAATTGGCGACTACGATTCGGGAGCTTTGTCCCGGACATTTGGTAACTGTAGGTCAGGACGAGGCACTGGGCGCGCAACGGCCATCTCCGTTTTTTTATGAGGCTGTGGTGGATTATACGACGGTGCATTCATGGTGGCTGAATGATCATTTGGTGTGGGACGGTATTTTTGCCAAAACACCAGACAAACCGAATCTCGTGCAGGAAACCGGAATCATGTATGTTGAGACGCCGGATGGTCGAGCCAAGCGTTCGGAGGAGGAGCTGCGCGACATGCTGGAGCGCAAGTATGCGTATGCCTTTTCGACTGGCGGAGCGGGTGCGATTCATTGGATATGGAATACGAACTTTTATATGGATAATGCCAATGAATCGCACATCGGTGCGTTACGTGCGGATGGGACCGAGAAGCCGGAAGCAGAGGTATCTTACGATTTTGGGCGTTTTATGAATGAAATTCGCGATCTGTTTACAGACCGGAAGCTGGAAGAAACGGCTGTTGTATTCCCGTATTCCAATGATTTCTCTAACCGATCACTTGCCTTCGATACCACGACACGGCTTACCCGGGTGATGTCCTATAATCTCAAGCAGCCGTTCCGTGCCGTCTCCGAGTATCATCTGGACTCGCTCAAGCGGCAGTTACCGAAACTGATTATGGTCCCCAGCGCGCACAATTTCGACAGTACATCGCTGGAGCATCTTCTAGAAATAGTGCGAGCCTTCGGTGTGATGCTACTAGTCACCGGGCCACTGGGGCTTGATCCTTACTGGAAAATGACCGACCGGGTTGATGATATTATTGGGCAGCGTATACTGGGGAACGTCCAACGGGAGGAAGTACTGAGTCTGGAGGGTCAAACCTACTCTGTCTCATTCGGTCAGCGGCGAATTGCTGAGGTCGCTAAAGAGGAACTACTATCACCGGAAGCGGATGGAGCGATGGGTGATGAAGTCGTGAATCTGCCGCTTGGCAGGGGGCGCTTGATCTGGAGTCCGCTTCCACTGGAGTTGAATGGCAGAGATAAGCCGATTGCCGAATTGTATCGTTACGCCTTCGCTGCTGCCGGGGTGGAGCGAGAGCTGGAATGGATAGACGGTGGCGATCAGCCGGGGCTATATGGACGTAAGCTGAATTTCAAGAATGGGGGCCTATATATTTTCGTATCGGAGTTTTCCCGGGATACCCAAGTGCGTGTTCGGGATAAGGAGACTGGATTATCCTACGCTTTTCTGTTGCCAAGGAGCCGCTCTATCTTGTTTGCTGTGGGTCGAGAAGGTCAGTTGCTAGCAGTATATCGTCCCGAGGACGTGACGATTGAAGTGATACAGTGAACAATGGCAGGTCAAGACATACGGTGAGGAGATATGCGATGAGCGAGCAAAGGGATGAATCAATCAACAATCAAGCGATAAGCAGTGAAGTAGACACATACACGGGCAGCAAGACGACAGCACATATTATTTCGCATACCCACTGGGATCGGGAGTGGTATTTGCCTTATGAGAAGCACCATATGCGCCTGATTAGCCTGATAGATTCTCTGCTGGATAAGCTGGAGCAGGACCCGGATTATAAAAGTTTTTATCTGGACGGGCAGACGATCATTCTAGAGGATTATCTACAGGTTCGGCCCGAGCATAAGAAACGGCTTGAGCAGCACATTCGCAATGGTCGTATTTTTATCGGACCCTGGTACATTTTGCAGGATGCTTTTCTGACCAGCGGCGAAGCCAATATACGCAATATGCAGATTGGGCACCGCGATTGTGAGCGTTACGGCAGTCCGTCCAAGATCGGATACTTCCCCGATACGTTTGGTCTGGTTGGGCAGACTCCGCAGTTCATGCAGCAGTCGGGAATTACGAATGTTTTCTTTGGAAGGGGCGTAAAGCCGACAGGGTTTAACAATACGGTGTCGGATAGAGGCTACGAGTCTTCCTTTTCGGAACTGTTATGGACGGGGCCAGACGGATCAGAGGTACTCGGTATTTTATTCGCCAACTGGTATTCCAACGGCAATGAGGTTCCTATAGATGAGGCGGAAGCCAAAATGTATTGGAAGCGTAAACTGGATGATGCGCAAAAATATGCTTCAACGGGCGAGCTGCTGTTCATGAACGGTTGCGATCATCAGCCTTTACAGCTTGATTTACCGGAAGCAATCCGTACGGCACAGAAGCTTTATCCGGATATCAAGTTTGTTCATTCCAATTTCAACGATTATCTGACTTCTCTGAAACGGACTTCCCAAAGGCAACTCTCGTCCGTGAAGGGAGAGCTTCGCAGTCAGCGCACGGATGGCTGGGGAACGCTGGTGAATACGGCTTCTGCCCGGGTGTATTTGAAACAGATGAACCAGTTGGGACAAGTGATGCTGGAAAAAGTGGCAGAGCCGCTTGCGACCATCGCACATCTGCTGGGGCAGGCTTATCCTCACCATTTGTTCACCTATGCCTGGAAAACACTGATGCAGAACCATCCGCATGACAGTATTTGCGGTTGTAGTGTGGACGAGGTGCACCGTGAGATGGTGACCCGGTTTGATAAGAGCCGTCATGTAGCCGAGAGCATTGTGGATGAAAGCATAGAGGTCATTGTGCAAGCAGTGGATACGACGGGCTTTAGCCGCTTTGGAGAAGATGCATTGCCACTCGCGATTTTTAATACGTCAGGCTGGGAGCGCAGTGGTATAGTGTCGGTAGAACTGGAAGTGGTGCGTCTGTACTTCCGTGAAGGATACACGCCTGAGGAGGCTGCTCATCAAGCGAAGAACGTTGATCTTTCCGGGCGTATACTGGTGGACAGTGAAGGGAGTCCGGTGGCATGCAAGATGGAGGACCTCGGGCTCCAGTTCGGTTATGATTTGCCGGATGACCGATTCCGCCAGCCTTACATGTCTCGTCGGGTTCGCCTTACCTTTGAGGTTGAACGTGTGCCCCTGCTAGGCTTAAAAACTTATGCTTGGCTGAGAAGTAGTGTCGAGACGGACTCCTCTTCCCTTTTTCATGGCAGTCGCAGTATGGAAAATGATCTGCTCCACGTCGAAATTGCGGATAACGGCTCTTTTACCCTGACAGATAAGCGTACAGCCCGTAGCTACAAAGACCTTGGCGTATATGAAAATGTGGGTGATATCGGCAACGAGTATATGTTCAGACAGCCCGAGGGGGAGCAGGCACTGACTACCAAAGATTTGATTGCTGACGTTCGTGTGCTTGAAGATACACCTTTTCTGGCATCCATCGAGATTATCCATCATTGGGAAATCCCGGCCTCTGCGGATGAAACGCTGGAGCAGGAGCAGCGAGAACTGGTTTATTATCCGTACCGCAAGGCTCAGCGCTCCTGGCAGACCGTTCCGCTGACGATACGGACCGTCATTTCTTTATCTAGGAACAGCAGAGGGGTTTCCATGGAAACCACCTTTAACAACCAGGCCAAGGATCACCGTCTTCGTGCTCTGTTTCCGACAGATATAGTTTCTGGTGAGCATCGGGTGGACTCGATGTTTGAAATTGCAATCCGGGACAATGAACCTGCACCTGAGCGGGAAAACCCAAGCAACACACAGCATCAGCAGGCGTTTGTGGATGTAAGCGGGGAACAGGCGGGTCTAACCGTAGCCAATCTCGGGTTGAATGAATATGAAATCATGCGTGATGGTCGTAACACGATTGCAATAACGCTGCTTCGCTCAGTTGGCGAGCTGGGGGATTGGGGATGGTTTCCGACGCCGGAAGCGCAGTGCCCAGGTGAGCACACCGCTCGTCTGGAAATCATTCCACATGATGGCGACGGTATTCAGTCCGGCGCGTATACAGAAGCCTATCAATACCAAATTCCTTGGATTGTAAAACAAACGGGGATTCATGCGGGTACAGTTGCTTCAGATTATGCGCCGTTTGATTGGCAAAGCACGGAGCTTGCCTTTTCCTCTATGAAAATGAATGAGCTGTCGGGGGATGTGCTGCTACGCTGGTACAATATGAGCAATAGTATAGCCGAATTACTTATCAAGCCCGGGCCGCAGCAGTACGATTTTTATAAAAGTAATATCCTTGAACAACCAGGAGAAGACATCGTAGTGGATTCTTCTAATGAGTTGCTTCAGTCTGTAAAGCCGCATGAAATTATCACACTGGGTTTTAAATTGAAGACCTAACAATAAAGTAAAGAAGGCCATAGCAAATTAACAAGCCCCGATGGAATAGCTTATCATCGGGGCTTGTTATCGTTTGCTAAAAGTAAATAGTAGCTAGGTTTACGGATTCAATCCGCGTTGCTTTTTTGACACAAGGCTCTCCTGACATGCTATTCATTTGCATTCATCATCTCAAGTAACACTTGATATACCATCGGTAAGGTGGTAAAACCGTCACTTTGCAAAAAGTGCCCCCCATGATCTACTTCGTGAAAATCAGCCTGCATATCTTCCGCTAGTTTCTTACTAAGTGCAAAGGGGACAATCGTATCGTCCTTTGAAGCTATAGCTGCACGTGCCTTTAGTGAAGCCATAATTTGCTGATCATCCAAATGGTCAATTGTAAACTCATCTAATGATGGTAGGCTTGGCACTGGGTCAGTAAAACCGGAAACGAACACGGCGCCCCCCAGCGGTTCCGAGATATTTACTTGCTGCAGGTACCTTAATATGGATACACATCCCAAGCTATGACCAATAAAATAGGTGTCTTTATGTAGAACTTTAATATTTTGCAATAGATACTCAATCCACTCATTAAGCTTGGGCGCTTGCGAGTTGGGCATTTCTAGTATATCTACCGAAACCCCATCTTCCTGTAATTTGTCTTGTAACCAAGGAAACCAATGATCTGCTGGCGAAGCGGTGTAACCATGGATTATATATACTTGCTTTTGATTTTGTATGTTTGTCACAATACGTTCTCTCCCATCATCCAGTGTTTAGAACTTAATTTGCATATGTGCCTCACTTCATGCAGGCATTCCCCTCTAGTTTACCAAACTCCCCATGCTTATAAGTACTAAAATTGTGGATTTACGTAGCAAGTCCATGTATAAATTTTCCTGTTATAATATTCATTATTTTTGCAGTACTGTAATTTGACTTATAAATTTAAGCGCTTTCTACCGATATATATAGCATCACGTTTTGTAATCTACTTCATATTGTTGTTTGGAGGGCAGCATCAAGGGGGGATCGGAGTACTCGTGAAAGTTGAGAGCAGCGTGAACTATTAACCATAGACGAGCTGGAGGGGTTTGGATGAGTAACAAGCTATCAGACAGGACAAAAAAAGGAAAAGGTTTTAGAGATGTAAAGGTTACGACAACGATGATCTCCATGATTGTGATCAGCTTGGTGGGTTTGCTCATTGTATCGTTGGTAGGGGTTATCGGTATGTATCAAGCTAAAGAGGGTCAAGGTATTTTGTATGTGGATCGCTTTCAACACCAAACCAATATTCTTGAAGTCAAAAGTGATTTCTACAATATGCGGGCCAATTATACAAAAATACTCGACAATAAAGAGTATACAGATAAACAATATAAGCAGGTACAGAAAGGAAAGGATAGTGTTACAACCGGGCTAAATGAATTTTCACAAAGGACATTGGATGCAAAGGAACAGAAATTGTATGAGGAACTAAGAGGCAGTATAGACACGTATTTTCAGGATATTGAACAGATCATGGCCGTCAAAAAAAATACTGGAACTTATGACACAGAAGAGAGAGGTCGGATTAATAAATCTAGTACGGCCATAGTTACGATGCTGACTACCATTTCAGATTATAACAATGAGCAATCCGCCAACCTATATCAAAATACACAAAATGAGATTAAAATGCGCACAATTGTGTTGATCACGGTTCTGGCTCTTGTGCTGGTTGTTCTGATCACAATCTCCTTTGTGGCCATTCAAAACATTCGTTCTCGGATGAGCACCATTACGAGATACTGTGAAGAGATTACCCAAGGCAATTTAACGGCAGCCCTTGATCCTGCCTTGCTCAAAGGAAATAATGAGATCGCTGTCATTGCTCGTGCTATTCAGCAAATGACAGATTCAACCTCAATGGTCATTACGGGAGTGATCAATGAGTCGCGCCAAATTAACCAGCTTAGCGATCAGACGAATCTGAATATGACAGATCTCAATGAACGGATTCGCGATGTATCCGCCACGGTCGAACAGCTGTCAGCAGCTATGGAGGAGACTTCAGCATACACCGAAAATATGAATCATTCTGCGGATGAAATGCAGCGGGCAGCAGAGTACATCTCAGTCAAAACTCAAGAAAGAGCTCAGTCTGCCTATGATACAAGTGTAAAGGCCGAAACGTTGAAGCAGGCGGCTAGTCAATCCAATAAAGCGGCCAAGGAAATTTACCAGAAGGCTAATGCAAAGATGACAGAAGCATTAGAACGAGCCAAGGCAGTAGATCAAATTCGTATACTTTCTCAGTCTATCTTGGAAATTACGGCACAAACCAATTTGCTGGCCCTAAATGCATCTATTGAAGCGGCTCGTGCCGGTGAGTCAGGTCGAGGGTTTGCGGTTGTAGCTAATGAGATTCGTAAGTTGGCAGACGGCTCCAAACACGCGGTAGACCAAATTCAGAGTGTTACTCAAGAGGTTGTGCAGTCTGTAGAAAATCTGACTACCAATGCCGAAGAATTACTGCACTTCCTGCAAACCCAGGTGGGCAAGGATTATCAGCTGCTTGAGGACACAGCGGGACAATATTACACTGATGCTGTTGAGCATACGAACACAGTCAATGATTTGAACGCCACCTCTAAGCAGGTAAATGAAACCATCCAAACCATGGCGAGAGCGATCCATGAGATTGCAACCGCCAGCGAGCAGTCTGCTATATCTACCCAGCACATTGCAGAGAATATGGTTTCATCGACGGAGAAATCTCTTGATGTGGCACAACAGTCTGATCAGGTGAAGGAAAGCGCTGCTCGACTGAATGGACTGGTCGAAGGTTTTAAAATTTAACGAGGACCATACGGTGATGGGTATTTAAATGAAGGACGAAGAAAAACAGTTGGGAGCCGTAAGAAGGCTCCCTTTTTGAGCAGACTCTACTAGATTGCTTTCGTCATCCAGTCAGGAGTCCAAATCTCGTAACTCTTCCTGTTCAGCCATTTGCATCAGCTTATAAATCTGCCGGGTTGTGTTCACATTCCGCACCGTCATTTGCTGATACAGCTTGGTGCCGACTAATTTCGTTAACCCGCTTTTGGTGACTTGTTCCTTGCTAACAGAAAACAGAACGGCCCCGGTCGTATATATGACATGCCCAATTCCCGGTTTCAAAGGAAGCTTGTCCAGAACGGAAATATCGTTAATTTCATCCCACAGAAACATTACATCACTTTTCATCTGTGTATCATTAGACCATTCATTCGGTAGTGCTTCCATAATGCTCTGAATCTCCTTCATATTACGGACGATGACACGGATGGGTAAGCTAAAATCCTCCAGAATCGCCTGTTCCAATACGAGCGATAGCTCCTGGTTGGACCGCTCCTGACTGGAAAATATGATATTTCCAGAATTGATGTAAGTCGTCACATGCCCCATACCTGCATGTTCAAACGTTTGCTTGAGCTTCTTCATCTCGATCTTGTTGTTGCCGCCGACATTGATGCCCCGCAGTAATGCGATATAGATCATAAAAAGCCCCACCTCTCTTTAACAAATAGGATTTCTAACAGAAGGATAGGTATTTCAGCAAATACGTGGTTTGGTTCTCGCCCAGTAAGTGATGCAGCAATGGTTTTACGTGCTCGATATATGCTGCTTTGGTTTCGTATGTATCTTCATCTACCAATTCTCCCTTAAAGGTACAGGCACCTTCAATCAGGATGGAAAGAGCCGTAAAGAAGTTAGCTAAAGAGTCGGCAACCTGCTGCGCTGCGCCACCTTCAATTGCAGCATATACAGGAGAATCGGGTGCGCTAGTATCGACAATGAGTGGATCGTCATTAAACGTGGCAATTACAACATGATGGGAGGGCCACGAAGAAGACTCTTGGACAAGCTCACCAGACGTAACGAAGCGATACCCCAGTTGTTGGCGATATAAATGTTCTGGTGCGACAAAAAAGAGAACTGCGGCATCCCCAACTTCAACTGCCGCGTTTTTTAATTTGTGTGTTCCCGCTGCCTTGGCATCGATCATTTCATAGTGGCTATACATGTACGCAAGCTCAGGAGATAGAGGAATCCGATTGTCCCAGCAATCTGTTATACTCTCTGAACGGGGCTGGATATCGTGGTCTTGGAACAGCCCGTAGGCTTCATTATACAAGTTTTGCTGGTGTACAAACCGGGTAAGCGCTTCGCTTAACTGTTTCATAGGTGTGTATTCCTTTCTAATCGTAGGTTATGACCTGCGACATCACATTTTACTTTTAGCATTAAGATATCATAATATAGAAATGAAGAACATATGTTTCTGTAATTATGCTACCTTGCCAGTCGATCCAGAATAATTTTACAATATAGGAGTTCGAAAATAAGATGTAAGGAGGAGAGAAATGTCTTTTTCTGAAATATACGATTACAAATTAAGAGCATACTTTAATGAGCGCATTTCTGATTTGAATCATGAAGATCTATTTTATTCCTATCCTGATCAAGAGCAAAATTTAAGAATATTAACTCTGAATATAAATGAGCAGGATCATATTTCTTTAGTGCGATGGCATGATTTATTTGACAGGTCGCTATTTACCAAAATGGATCATCCCATTCTAAGCGTAACGGATGCTGAACGTCTGATTCGATTGCTTGCGCTTATTTTTAACATGTTTGATATACATAAAGATGTTGCTTATTGCAGAAAAAACTTATGTTGTGTTTATTATCAATATCAGATTTCACATGTAGCAGAGAGAGGAAATGAATTCTCGCTTACTCAGGATAGGCTATTTTTTCTTCACCTTCTCTTATTTGAATTGGGTTTAGGAGATGACATTTATGATCGTCTAACGATAGAAAATAATAGGATAATGTACAGGATGGAAGACGCACAGCAGTATGATTTGCACATTCTAATTGACATGTTGCATGAGCATATTAACAAAAATAAGATGGATATGGATACCCGAGCAACGCTGGGAAAAACAAAAATTTTGCAAGGCCAGTTGGTCAACTTCATCTTGGGCAGTCATGATGTATATGATTTTCCGTATGATGATTTCAACAAGTCGTTTGCAGAAGCAACGATATTTATACAAGCCTATAACTCTAATAAAAATAGGGTATTAGAGGTGCTGATTGACTGTATCAATGAGCATCAATCTCCAACAGAGCAGTTCATCTCCCATTTGATCTTGATGAATTACTCCTATTTTGTTCTCAAAAGTAATCCTAGCGAAATTACATATTTTAAATTATTCTGCAAGAAAAAACCGGGAGTTTTTATGAAACTATTGACTGCATTGCTTGAACTCGGATTTTTTGTCGACAAAACTACCTTCGCAAATGCGGGTATACATTATGATTTATCCAGAGTAAAAGGGGTTAAATGATGCCATTCCATCACGTTTCTTTACCTGATTTACCACAGACTATGGGACGTCTTACGGCCATTCATCCTGTAAAAGGCGGCTCTCAGGGCAGCATAACCCTACTGGCACTAAACACACAAGCAGAACTGTGGAGGCTAGAGCTGTATTCTGGTAACGCAGAATTATGTACACGTATTTGTATCCCTGATTTTAATCCCATGCAACCTGTCCAAATAGTTACCAGTCCTGACGGCAAGTACGTAGCCATATCCAATCGTTTTGGCCGGCATGCGGCAGTGTATGATTTAATCCATGCTCAAGAAAAAATACAATTATCGCGGGACGAATACCACTATGATAAAAGTATGTTCCCCCTGGCATTTGTACATCAAGACGGTATGTGTATCCTTGTTCATGGAACGGAATGGAACCGGCTGGATCTGACGGATATAGAAACAGGGAGGCTTTTGACAGCAAGACCTAGCCCTGTTTATAACAACGAAAGCAAAGATGAGCATTATCTAGATTACTTTCATGGGAGACTGCTGGCTTCTCCAGAGGGAAAATGGATGGCGGATACAGGATGGGTATGGGCTCCCTTAGGAGTGGTTCGAACTTGGTCGCTATCCGATTGGCTGCTGAACCCATGGGAATCGGAGAATGGTCCGTCAGTTCGCCATCTTTGGCAAACCATAGATTGGGATGGGCCAATATGCTGGACAGGACCTGATACATTGGCGGTATGGGGACAGATGGATGCCGATTTACTGGAGGAGGACGATTGGGGAGAGGAGGGAGTGGAACCGGCGGTTGTCCTATTCGATATGACTCAGCCAGGGTACCGACGTGTGCTTTCTGCGATCCCGCCTCTAAACTGCAAGCCTGATGAATACGGGATTTACCCATATCCCCAAGCGGATATGACCGCTTGCGGCGACCGATTATTCTTATGGGGAAAAGAAGTCCCGCTTCAGGTATGGCGGCTTTCAAGCGGTGTGCGCGAATATATAGATACGGAGCGATTTCCACTCATTTACCATCAAGAGGCAGGAATTTTCATTGAATTAAATCCAGATAGCGGTTGTACAGCCTTGAGCTACGACGAATAAATGGCGTACCGGATATTCTTCCTTCCTAGTGATATGGAAATATATGCATTAGTTATAACAATTACAAAGGAGTGTACATCAAAATGGCACTGATCAAGGATCGTTTTTTGGGATGTCTCGCTGGACTGGCCGTAGGTGATGCTTTGGGAACCACAGTAGAATTTAGCAGTCCAGGCACATTCGAACCTGTAACGGATATTGTAGGCGGTGGTGTATTTGGGCTGAAGGCAGGACAGTGGACGGACGATACGTCTATGGCGTTATGTTTGGCGCAGAGTATGGTGCAAAAGGATAGCTTTGATCCAGCAGACCAAATGCGTCGCTACACCAATTGGTATCACCTAGGATATATGAGCAGCACGGGAACGTGCTTTGATATCGGTGGTGCGACGAGAGCAGCACTGCATCGCTTCGAAGCCACTAGAGATCCATATAGCGGGTCCGTTGACCCCATGACTGCTGGTAATGGTTCGATTATGAGGCTTGCACCTGTCGCCATGGCCTATGCGAACCGCCCGGAAGAAGCTGTAATGTACGCCGAGCTGAGCTCGCGCACCACCCATGGAGCAGTCGAAAGTGTGGAGGCCTGTGCCGTGCTTGCTTCAATCCTTGTGGCAGGTCTGCGGGGAGCGGACAAAGAATCCATGTTATCACCCGACGTCTGCTATAAGTGGCGGCAGCAGGAACAGTCAGCTTATTCGGCAGCCATTGAAGAAATCATTCAGGGATCTTACAAGCATAAGGAGCCGCCTGAAATCCAAGGAAGCGGTTATGTTATTCGTTCCCTTGAGGCTGCGCTGTGGGCATTTCACCATTCGGCTTCATTTGAAGAGGGGGCACTGCTGGCCGTAAATCTGGGAGATGACGCAGATACGACCGGAGCAGTGTACGGCCAGATTGCAGGGGCTTATTATGGGCTAAGCAGTATCCCGAGTCACTGGCGCGAGAAGCTGGCAATGAAAGAGACGATTGATGAGCTGACGGAGGCTTTATGGCAGAAGGCCGACAAGGGCCAGACACTCTAAGGGGAACATCTATAAAGATCAAGCTGGGTTGCTTTTCTTATGAAGCAGAACCCGGCTTTTTTTGTTCACTATATTTTGCCGATGACTCATCACTTGGGATTACTACCCATATCGCCATACTTCCACCCTCCTCAGTTACTTGTCGTTATGACAAAATGAAATCCAATACAAATAAAACTTCACTTTACTGATCTCTCAGAGGAGGAACTACATTGTCACATCTAGATAAACAGCTTCATTCATTTGTCGATATTTCCAATAATATAGAAGGGTTTGAGATCGTTTCGACCCAATTTGGTCCTGATGGACGCGTGTATATTTTGCTCATTGATAAAGTCCCAGAACGAGTGCGGGGGATGTTCACGCCTGCCTCTCTTAAAGAGAAACGTACTTACAAGGTACTCATTCTAGACGATCACATTCAAGAGGTGTGTTTGGAGGGGCAGCAGTTCAACTATCATTATGTACAGCCTCTACAAGATTATTTGTTACTCGTCGGAGCACGATGCCATTATTACGGACCTGATCAATACGATCTAAATGGTAAAATTATTGATTATGAAGGTCGTACTGTGAATGAACTACTGCTTGGAGACGGTATCCAGAGTGTTCAGGCTACAAAAGAAGGTACGATCTGGACCAGTTATTTTGATGAAGGTATATTCGGGAATTATGGTTGGAATGAGCCTGTGGGGTCCTCCGGCCTTGTCGCCTGGAATAAAGAGGGACACAAAATATATGAGAACCAAGCGGCAGATATTCATGATTGCTATGCTTTGAACGTGATCAGCGAACAGGAAATCTGGTTTTATTACTATTCAGACTTTTCATTAGGGTATATTTCCGGTAGCGACCGTACGAATATTACGTTTATGAATCCGAGAATTTCCGGCTGTTCCGGGGTGGCTACAGATGGATATCACTTTTTGTTCGACGGCGGGTATGGCAAGAATGGACAATATGTCTTGAAAAAGAATGTGAAGCCAGGCAGCTTGAGCAAAGGACAACACATTCGCTTTTTAAATGACGATCAAAAGTTCCTTCAACCGCATGAACAGGATTTCAGAAAAGATCGCCTGCTGCTCCGTGAAGGTTCTCTGCTGTATCAGGTGGCTGTTGAAGAGATAGTATAAAAACCCACGTCAGACGTGGGTTTTTCCTTAACACCAAAAGTACTTATTCATACGTTTTGACAAGCTCATTCAGGGAGGTAATGGTGCTGCCTTCCCCAATAGCACCGAATTTCCACTCCCCTCCATAGCGGTATACTTCACCTACACGGATGCTACACATCCCTTTATAGTCCTCTGTCAAATTGTATCGGAGAATCTCTTCATCTTGCGACGCATCCAATACTCGAATATAAGCATTGTTCACCATACTGAAATCCTTACGTCTACCAAAGCTGAAAAAACGGAATATATTCACAATAAATACGACTCTATGCACTTCAGGTGGTAGTTGTTGAAGGGATACAGTTATGACTTCATCATCACCGTCACCATGTCCTGTCAAGTTGTCACCACTATGTACGACGGCCCCGCAAGGGCTATTTTTATTTCCGAAATATACTAGATTTTTCGTCTGAGTCAGCTTGCCATTCTCATTAAGAAGCAGCGCTGACGCATCAATATCCATGCTTCTACCCCTCATAGGGTCCCATCCAAGCCCTACTTTCAGCACGGATAAGTGTGGATTATTTTTGGTTAGGTCTACCTTCTGTCCTTTAACTAGACTAATACTCAACGTTATGCCTCCCTATCATTATTTTTGTTCTACTCTGAAATTGTAGCATATATATAGAAGGATATAATCTATTCGTAACTTCACAGATTTTTTTCCGTATAAAGATAAAAACATGATCCAAATTCGTTCCCTTAGGGAGAAATGCAACCATGTTTAAACAAAATGAGAAGTTGAGGTAATGCATCATATGAATGAAAAATTTCGAGCCGATACAGGATACCAGCTGGCTGAGCAGAAGGCGCTCCAGTATTTTGCATCACTCTATAATCAGGTCAAGGATAAGACTTATGTGACTTCTCTTACAGAAGATATCCATATATGGAAAAGGAATCATATCCGTCCTTCTTCATGGTTATCCTTCTTTTCGCGGAATAAGAGAAAGCCGGATACTCGGGATTATGACAGATACATTCAATGGCTGAGTTACACAGGCAAATTGGATGATTATCTGAAGCGAAGTGTCTCTTATATTTACATGAGGGATCTAGGCAAGGCTCTAGATTCTGCGAACACACAGACCCGGATTCAGCGCGTTATTGCTGACGTGAAAAGATATTTGCTTCAACCCACCCGTGCTAATAGAAGAAATCAACCGGAGTTTATGAATATAGCCGGGGTGTATCGGTGGTCTCAAAAGGAAGGGATCGAAGCCACTGTAATCTGGCTAATCAACAAGCTTAACTCTGTATCTTCTCATATTCCCGAGGAAATGGATGCAGAGCACGCCCAGCGCAAACTGATTAAAATCATCATTGGGGTTATTCTGCATGTGATGGAAGAAATGGACGAAGCCGTGCCACCTGTTGAGCGTTCGCGCAGACTGGATGAAGCGATTAGGCTTGGGTATTCCTATGGGTTGACTTATCCTTTTATTGATGATCTTCTCGATTCTCAGCTGTTGACCGTTCAAGAGAAAGAGCAATACTCCCACATGATACGTACCGCGCTTCTTACCGGATCTGTGCCAGAGCTGGGCGACTGGACTGGCGAGCATATGAAGTTTATTCGCTATATCCATTCGGAGCTCTCGGATGCTTTTGAGTATATTAAGGCACATCAGCGGTCAGACACACAGCAAACCTTTTTCGAGCAGTCCTACGTTTTCTTTCATTCTCAAGATATCGACCGGGATAAGAATCTAGCGCGAACTAATTACACCAATGAAGAGCTTTATATACCCGTGATTTTAAAATCTGCTTCTTCCCGCTTGATTGTCCGTTCCGTCATTAGTGCTCCTGAGGATGAAGGGTTTGAGCAACGAACATTCTATTATGGTATCTATAACCAGCTTGCTGATGATTTTGCGGATATGGCTGACGATATGAGGGATGGTGCAGTAACACCCTATACCTATTATTTAAAATATCATCAGCAGAGATCGGATTTGATCAATCCCTTCGAGCTATACTGGGCGGTCATTTCTAATTTGATCCATAACGTGTATGACTCGGATGCTATGGCTCGCGAGGTAATACTGGACCGTGCAATAAATGGACTCAAACGTTATAAAGAACGGGTAGGTGCAGAAAAGTACAATGAAATAATGGAGATTTTTGCATCTGGAAATCCTGAATTTAATCGTCTCATTCAGAAGATGGTAGGCAAAGCAGAGGATGTAGATTTCTTCGATAAGCTGCTTCGGGACCAGATGATTACCCATTTGAAAAACGATTCGAGGGAAAAAGAAGACTTTATGAATACGGTCAAAACAGTCCGGGACCAGATTAACAACCAATTGAAAATAACCAAGCCTTCTGGGATCGAGGCCATGAAAGAACAGCTTATTGATGCTGCCAATTATAGTCTTGAGGGGGATGGGAAAAGGATACGCCCTATATTGACCTGGGTCATGGGTGTGAACGAATATGGCTTAGACGCATTGGCAATCGTGCCTCTTCTAAGATCATTGGAATATATGCATACAGCCTCCCTGATTTTTGATGATTTGCCTTCTCAGGATAACGCGTCTACCCGTAGAGGGCGTCAGACATTACATCAGGTGCACAATAGCGCTACTGCGGAATTAACCGGACTATATCTGATCCAGAAGGCCATCGGGGAGCAAGCATCACTGAGTCAGTTCAACGCTGAGACTGTGCTTGCCTTGATCCAATACTCGGCCCGTAAGGCAGAGGATATGTGTATGGGTCAGGCGATGGATCTGGATTCCAAAGGAAAGGCTTTGACCTTGGAGCAGCTGAATATGATGTGCTTTTACAAGACAGGAGTGGCGTTCGAGGCTTGTCTCGTTATGCCAGCCATGCTCGCACAGGCCGAGGAATCAGAGATTGCTGCTTTGCAGAAATTCGCCTATCATATGGGGATTGCTTTTCAGATCAAAGATGATTTGCTTGATGTGGAAGGAGATACGCTCTTACTTGGAAAACCTGTGGGTCAGGATTCGGATAACAATAATTCGAATTTTGTGTCCATCCTTGGTTACGAAGGTGCCAGTAAAGAGATGTGGGAGCACTACTGCCTTGCCATGGAAGCATTAAAAGAGGTGCCACGCAATATCTCTTTTTTGAAGCATTTAATGAATTATATCGTGAACCGGGATCGGTAAAAAGGATTATATCCCATGGCTCCATAGGAGTGGTGGGGTGTTTGTACGTTGAGCCAGCAGAGAGCTGCTCATGCTCCTTTTCTTCTCCTTGGTGATCATCTAATGTAACGCAGATACCTCTGAACAATCACAGTAAAGATGTGAATATCTGGTGACTTCAGTACCGTATTTTGTCCGTTACGGGGCGTTCTCCCTTATAATGTTTTAAAACGGACAAGGAGATGAACTCCAGATGAAAAAAGGAATCTTGGTCGCTTCAGGGTTGGTTGTTGCGGCATTGGGGACATACCTGGTTGCAGGAAATATGCAGAAAGAAGGAGCGGACAAGCTCGGGACAACAGATATCAAGCAATTGGTGCATGATTTCAGCGCACGCAAGGCAACAGCCCAGTCCGCTTCCATTAATTCCCGTCAGTTAATTGTTAATGGAGACCATACACAACCCATAACTTATGATTTGCCTGACAACGAGTTTTTTGTTTCGATTGCGCCATATGTAGAAGAGACCCACCCTTGTGCAACTCATAGTCTAACCGGTTGCCAAGGCGAAATAAAAAATGGGGCGTTCAATGTGACCGTTCACGACTCCGAAGGGAATATCATCATGGAGAATGCTGCCATGAAATCACAACCCAATGGTTTTATTGATCTATGGCTGCCAAGGGACAAAACCTACCGCATTAGCGTGAATAATGAAGGTAAAACGGCCCAAACGGAATTCTCTACATATGAGAAAGACGATACATGTATCACAACGATGCAGTTGGGTTAACGACGGAGGATGAGGGTTGAGCTTACGGATCACTGAAACGCTCTAAGTCCGCAAAACCCTGCGTTCTCATACATAGCTTTTAGTAAAGAGCCTGCGTCTGACGGAGGCTCTTTGTGCTGCTTTTGTTAGGTTGTAGAACAAATTTTGAGGGAGTCTATGAGGGGGCAACTGGCAACTAAAGTTGTTAAGCCAAGCTTTTCTTTGGAGCAATAGCTTAAGACTAAGATACGAAACTTTAAATTGCGTTTATTAAAAATTCATTAAAATTCAATGGAAAGTATATTAATACAACTGTAAACTTCCGACATATTATTTAAGAGCTTTTCGCTCACTATTCTTTGGGAGATGAAACCATGTTACAAAGTATTAAGAATCGCCTATCCAAATCATTGAGCATGGCCAACACATTGGCCATGGTCTTGTTAGTCATTATCGTTCTCGTTTTTGCAACCTTGGGGACGTTCATGTATTCAAGCACGCAAAGCATGCTTGTCAAGCAGCAAGAGGCCATGCTCCAGACCAAGACGCAGGCCACAGTCAGTCAATTTGATGCGTTATTTAAGGAAAAGGGCTCGCTTGTCCAACAAATGTCAACCAATAATCTCTTTAAGAAATATATAGAGACTACTGAATCGGCTGAGATGGTGAAAACTTCTCCATATGCTGCGGAAACCGAAGCGACCCTAGCAGCGATTGTAAAGGCAGAGCCGTCTTTTGCCGATGCTTGGATTGCGGGAATAGCTGGCAAAGGTTTCTATTTACAGAATGATGGTATTACTTCCAAGCCGGACTTCGATATTCATACACGCCCATACTTCAAGCCAGCTGTTGAAGCAGACGGTTTATACTACTCAGAACCCTATAAGGACGTCAATTCGGGTAATATGATCATGGGCATTTTCTATCCAATCAAGGATAAAAGTAACCAATTAATCGGATTTGCAGTTGTTGATATTGCCTTAAAAGACATCCCTGCCATTATGCAAAGCTATTCGCTTGGAAGCACAGGCTATTCGATTCTTGCATCCAAAACAGGTGATATTTTGTATCACCCTGATCAAAATAAAGTGCTGAAAGAAAAGATTAACGAAAACACAGGAGATCTTGGCGAGATTGGCAAGAAAATGATTGCCGGTGAGTCCGGAGTACAGTTGATTTATGATAATGGGGAACCTCGTTATATCGGGTATGGAACCAGTAAAGATACAGGGTGGTCTGTAGGCTTAACCATTTCTCAACAAGAGGCGCTCGCAGAATTAAAAGCGTTTACCCAAATTATTATCGGCGGTTTTTCGGCAGCCACCATCCTGCTCGTTGTGATTTGTTATATAACGCTCCGCTATCAGTTAAGAGCAATCCCGAAATTGCTCGCCAAAATCAAGATGATTGAGAATGGAGATATGACCGTTCAGTTTGATACGCATTCCAACAACGAAATCGGGCAAATTCATCAAGGAGTTTACAATATGGTTCAAAAAATTCAAGGTATGCTCCAATTGGTGGGTGGATCAGCCCAAGTCTTGAATCAGTCTTCTCATGATTTGCAATCCATTTCTTCCAGAACTGCAATCACGATGAACGATACGGCGACAGCAATCAATGAAATTGCCAATGCGACGAACTACCAGTCCATTGAAACAGATAACATTTTGCAGAAAACTGGAGCATTATCCGGACAAATTGACGAAATTGCCAATGATACAAAAGCCATCGAATCTATGGTGCAAACCTCGGTCGAACAAAGCGGACAAGGGCTTGCGGTAGTAGACCAGCTATCCAAATGGGCGGAAGAAAATCATAATTCCACCCAAGCGATGTCGGCAATCATTCAGGATATCGATCTGAGCCGTCATGAGATTTCGAGCATTGTGGGTACGGTCAACCAAATTGCAACACAGACCAACCTGCTGGCGCTTAATGCTTCCATAGAAGCTGCACGTGCGGGAGAACAGGGCAAAGGGTTTGCTGTGGTTGCCGGAGAGGTTCGCAAGCTGGCTGAGCAGACGGCGCTGGCGACACAGGAAATCTACAAGAAGGTACGTGTCATCGAAGAAAAAACCAGTGTATCGGTTGAGCATACCGTTCACGGTCTGAAAATTGCAGAAGAAAATGCCAGATCGGTAGAGGACACGAAGCAAGTGTTCTTTAGCATTAACAAGGATTTGGAAGATTTGAAACTACGAATGATCCAGATCAGCACCAACACCTCCAAAGTCCACAAGCACAAAGATGAGATTTTACAGGCGTTGGAGATCATCTCTTCCACCACAGAAGAGAATTCCGCTTCAACCGAAGAGGTCAGCGCCAGCACGCAGGAACAATTGGAGAGCTTCGAACAGGTTGCTGAACTCTCCAAACAATTAAACCAATTGTCCACTAAGCTGCAAGACGAATTAAAACAGTTTAAAGTGGAGTAACATGGTAGGTGGCGGCGATGCTATGGGATGATGTGACGGAGGAACTGGACAAGTAAAGACAAGACACTTTATGATAATATAAATTGGACTTAATGGATCAATAATTCACTCTGAAAGAATCAGGGACTTAAGATGAATATCCATCTTAAGTCCCTTTTTTTGTGTAAAATTAGATTTCCAATTTTTTGAACGGCTGATATACTAAGGAGGCAAGTGAGATGAAGATAAACCTACTTTATCGGGATGAAAAAACGATCGGCGTACGGTTGGAGCGATACGGAGTCAAGGAGCGAGATGGGATTCGATCCATACCAGGCAGGAAATGGGCTCCAGACGAAAAAATATGGACCATTCCTTGCAGTATCTTGGCTGTAGAAAGCATGTTGGAAGCGTATCGGAGCTGCAAGTTCGAGTGCGACGAGCGCTTGAATAAAGAGCTGCCGTTCATCCGGGAATAGCTGGATCGGCGGGACACGCAGGCTAATGCGGTTCCCTCTTCTTCGGAACGAGGTGAATGGAACCCGGATCAGCGGCAAGAAATGCGCGATGCATTGGTGGCAAGGGGCTACAGCAGCAAGACGATTAAAGCATACATATCGCAAACGGAACGCTTTTTTGCAAGATTGCAAGGGACCGAAGCAAGCATAAATGATGCGACGGTGCAAAAATATGCGTTGGCGCTGCTCGAAAAAGGCCTTTCGAACGCTTATGTTAACCAAGCGATCAGCGCGCTGAAATTTTACTTTCGCCATGTGCTAAAGCAGCCCAAATTGCCGCCTATGTTCGTCCGAAGAAGGAGAGTAAACTGCCAGATGTGCTGTCCCTGAATGAGGTTATGCGTCTGTTGAAAGCAGTGAAAAATCCAAAGCATAAGGCTATTCTGTGCCTAACGTATACATCCGGGCTGCGGGTAAGCGAAGTGGTGAGGTTGCGTCTTGAAGACTGCGACCGTGAACGGAAAGTACTGAAAGTTCGTCAGGGAAAGGGCAGGAAGGATCGGCAAACGCTGCTATCCGAAGCGGCTTTTGCGGTGGTTGAGCAGTATATAGGGGTGGAGCAGCCAGCAGTCTGGCTGTTTCCAGGGCAGAGGGAAGGCCGCCACCTGACGGAACGTTCAGCGCAGAAAGTGTTTGAAAAAGCGCTGGCTGAAGCGAGCATTTGCAAACAGGTGAGTATCCATTCGCTAAGGCATTCCTTTGCGACCCACTTGCTGGAGAATGGGATTGATCTTCGCTATATTCAGGAACTGCTAGGGCATCAGAGTGTGCGAACGACGGAGCGGTATACACATGTGAGCAGGCGGGACATTGGCAGATTTAAAGTCCGTTGGATCGGATGAGCGGGCTGGAGGATTGAAACGCAGAAAGTGCGGGAATAAGGAGAAAAGTGCAGGATTCACGAAGTTCGTGAATATGACGAAGAGAGTATTCTTTCGGAAGTTCGTAAATAAGACGTTATCTGAAACCAATGCTCAATGCAAATAAAAGACAAAGATTAAGGAGCCAATAATGCAATTATCTCAGAATAGTATGAGTGGAATTAAAGGCTGGCTGCTTTTCTTTGTGATCTATTCTTTTTATCTACTTATAAGTAATTTAATAGGTCTTTATTTCGAATTTTATATTTATATGTTAGTTGGAACAATTGGTTGGAATCTTGCTAGAACTATTTCTGTCGGAATCTATTTATTTTCTGAAGTCTTAATTATTGTTTCTCTAGTGCTTATATTGAAGAAGAAAAGGAAAGGACCAAATATAATAATTCAAATTGAAATAATCACTATAATATTTGGATTTTTAAACTTCATTCTCACAATTAACAAAATAGATGAACTCCCAAGTTTAATCTCTACAATTATTTTTGGATCAATATGGATTTTGTATTTTAAAAACTCAAAACGAGTCAAAGCAACATTTGAAAGTTAATCAAGAAGGCATTGGCACCAGATAACAAAATATTCACGCATCGGGCCATTCGGCCCTCGGTCCGGCAGAGACATTTTGGGGGAGTGGAAGCAGCCGGACAACCCTGCACTGGCTAAGTCCGTCGGACCCGGCGCGTTCGCTCCTTAAGCCAGTGAGGGTTCGTGAATACAAGAACGTTAAGTGAAATTACTAAACTCTTATTTATGGAGGTAAATAATCATGTTTATTTCAAAAGACCAACAAGAAAAAATAAAGCAACTGAATCATATACTTGGAATGAAGCATCGAAGTTATCCTTTTGATTTTAATAAGAAGGAAGATTGGATAGAGGCAATTGAAATGGTCACCGCCGAGTATATTGATTTTTGCGAATATTGGGGCAGGCTTTCGGATTTGAATTCAAACTTAGATGAAAGTCTTGAGTGTTTTTATCCAGCTAGTTGGATGGAGATAACACAAGAAGGGCATATCAATGATGATGAATTAGATGAAGCAATTGACTCAGTGAATCATGCTGAAAATGCTTTACGTATATTGATGGATAGAGCAGAAGAGAAATGTAAAGAGATATGGCAATTAACTTTTGACACTCAGCAAGAAGCTGTCATTACATACTTTCTAGGAGAAGAAGTTACTTGCAGTGGAGATGAATTAAAAGAAATTTTAGAGGATTATATTTTTGAATTGGCAACTGAGATAGAGTACACAGGAAATGTCCAAAATTCTGCACAAGAATTTTCAAGAAATTTGAAACACAAAGTTGAAGCCAAGAGATCAAACCCGTAACTTCACTTAACATAATATTCAAGCAGCGGCTCCTCACAGAGCCTTGGTCTGCTGGATGCATTTCGGGAAGGTATTTCAGCAGACACATCCGACTTCGTCGGACGCCATGAATACAGGAACGTTATCGGAAATTCCATAAAGGAGTGAAATTCATGGAAAACCTAGTGAAAAATATAATCTATTCGTCTATCCAAAACTTTTTTGAGAATGAGCATGACTTCTTTGATTATACAAGTCAAACAGGCATGACAGAATGGAACTTAACGTATCATTTGTGTAACGAACTTAGTAAGTATATTTTTTGGTTGAATAAAGAAGTTGATGTAACAAAACGAAATTATGAAAATAAAAGACCCGATATTATTTTTCATAAAAGAAGAACAAATAAATTTAATTTTTTAGTTGTTGAGGTTAAGAAAAATCCTCATGATAAGCGACTAGATATAATTAAGCTCAAAGAGGATTGGATGAAGGAACCACTTGAATATCGGTTTGGAGTATATATTAATATTTGGAATAAGTATAAATTTGAGGCGATCTTAATCACAAGAGATGGGGAAGAAATACAGATCAATGAAACCACTAGTAAGTATATACCATTTACAACTATACAAGAACAATTTAAAGATATTATTAAAATAATTATAGATGAAATATGTATAGAACCTAGAGACAAACCTCTTAATAAACTCTTAGAAGAAAAATTAGACAATGAAATTCTGAGAGGGTTTTCGCTGGAAAAATAGAACATCCGATAACAATATATTCACGCTACGGGCATACGCCCTTGGTCCGGCAGAAGCCGTACACCCAGCATACGCTGGGTCGTAAATACAGGAACGTTATACGACAGAATCAAAATGAAAAAGAGCCAGAAGGCTCTCAATCTAAAGATATATGTAATTCGTTATGCAGGTGAAGAGCGTCCTTAAAACCTTGCAAATAAATTTCACGTTCTAAAATAGCTTGAACAGAAAGCTCAGCATCATCGTAAAGGAATAGGGTCTTCTGTATATTCTCCGGTACTCCTTCATGTAACTGCTTGAAGTAAAGATTCCGTTCGGATGAGATTTGGTTGTAGCTGGAGTTGTTTTTGATAAGCTCGCCATATAAAGATTCAATTCGAGTATGAATCAGTGAATCAAGTAAGAGTTCTAAAGAATTATGCATTTTGAACACCATCCAATGTATTTGATTTTATGAATAAAACTTCAACTTATTAAATATAATTTTATCATATTAAATAATTAAGTCAATACATGTTGAAGATGTTTTTGATAAAGAAAATATACTTTCATATAATTAAAGAAAAATTCACTTGATGTGTGAAAGGAATATCAGATGATTAGTTATAAACCTTTTCAAAAATTATTGATCGACAGGGAGATTAAGAAGCAGGATTTATTGAAAATGACAGGTATTTCGTCTGCTACAATGGCGAAACTCAATACGAACGAATATGTGTCGTTAGAAGTGATTGATAAATTATGTGCGGCTTTAGGTTGTCAGCCAGGAGATTTATTGGAACATATAGCAGAACAATGAAAGATTAGAATCAAGAATGGATGCTGGTTAATCGAAGAAGTGATTCCATCGTATAACATAATATTCAAGCAGCGGCTCCAGATGGAGCCTTGGTCTGCTGGATGGGTTTCAGGGAGGCATTTCAGCAGACAACCCTACGGGTTCATGAATACAGGAACGTTAAGCGCAACTTCTAGAAGAGCGCATTTAAGAACGATTCAAAGTCGAGGAATTACCAAGATCGACGAAGCGGATTCGAACAAGAGGTGTAATCTACAAAGCAAACACTTTACAGGTTTTAAGCCTGTTAAACGTTAAAGTGGACTTAAAGATTTATCACGGAGGGAATATATGGATTTCGGAAATAATTCTAAAGAGAATCGTGAAATAAAGATCTCAAAAGATTCAAAGACATTTTTAGAACTAAGAGAAATCGTTAACAGATTTGATCCTGTGAATTTAGTTGAAGGTGGTGCTCCTGATGACGAACATGATCGTTTAACTACGGAAATATTAATGTTGCTTTTTCAGGAGTCGATGGATGGGATTCGGGATCTTTTGATCAATTGTGAGATATGGTATGGATATGATCCCAACGATATTAAAGAAGAGCACAAAGAACGATTTAACAGAAAGATTGAAAGAACGCATAAAGAGATTTTAAATTGGTATGCCAAGAATTAGAACCAAGAAATTAGATTTATGTCAGTAAAGGATCAAAATGAAGTCAACTCAGGAAGACAGAAGCAACGCTTAACATAAGTCCTGTAAAATTACATTGAAAAAACTATTAAAGTATGCGATTCATAATCTTTTAGATGATATTGATATCCCAATAATTTTTGAAGGTAAAACTACAAAGATCCTTTTGATTTAATTATAGATTTTAAAAGTGCAGATCATTCACTCAAAGGAGAAAAAAGAATATTTTGGGGCGAAGTTAATTCAATCTCATCGAATAAACAATTTTTAAACTGTGGCGCATGGGATGGAAAAGGATATGAATTTTCTGTTTTATTAAGCGAGAGCATCTCTAATAGTTCCAAATTGAAAAAGATACTCTGGAATAAAGGCGTTTATTGTATTTTTATAGCAACATTATACTTTAATAAAAATGATAAGCCTTATATTCGGTTGAATGATATTAACTTAATGGCTTTAGAAACTAAACAATAATTCAAGAACGAATACCATCGCCTAACATAATATTCACGCTGCGGACTTTCGTCCTAGGTCCGGCATTCGCCGGACACCCAGCATGTGCTGGGTCGTGAATACAGGAACGTTATGTGAAATCGACGATATTATTTAAGAGGTAAGCACAATGAAGATAATAAGAAATAAAGAAGAACTTGAAGGCACTTGTTATATTGAAATTTTGCCGGGTAGATATCTTGGTCAATGTTGGAATGATACTTCAATCTTTTTGACCGAAGAAGTATTTGGTTTTATAGAGAAATCAATTGAAAGTGAATATACTACTTATGATCACTATGCTTTTAATGAGATTCAAAAGGAAATTTGGTGGAGAATCCTAGGGAGATTAGAAAGAGTAATAAATCTTCTTGAAGGACAACCCGAAATGAATACACTTAAAGAGCATATTGGCTTTTTCTTTGGATGTAGTGAAGATGAATTTATAAAAGACTATGAAAATAACATTGAAAAACTGAGGAAATTAATTAACGAATTTCAAACATGGATTAAAGAGCGATTGAAATCCCAAAATTATATTTCAGTACTAGGCATTTAGCTAATTTGAGGAAGTTGTCGACATCACATAACATCTTATTCACGCTGCGGAACCTGACGGCTCCTTGATCCTCCCGAGGAATTTTCAATGGAGTGGATCTAGGCGGACAAAACCTGCGAACCTAACCGCGTCGCGGCCGCCCCGTTGGGGCTTAAGGTTCTCGGGTTCATGAATACAGGAACGTTATGTGAAATCACATAAGATTTTAAAAGATGGATGATTCAATTGGATAATTTAGCGCTAGAGAGCTGGATTGATACACATAAAATTATGGATAGAACCTTAGAAGGTTTTTGGGTAACATTCAATAACTACATGAAAGAATGTCCAGAAGAAATTAGTTTGTTTTTTGATGAATTGAATCTAGAAAATATTAAGCCTTCAATAGATACAATTGAGTATAAAACTATTTTTCATTCCGATTATCAGATTGTAGACAGTCACTATTCCCAGCAGGTTATATCTACGTTAGACATTTACTACAAAAAAAAGAGAATAGGTTATTATAGAATGTTCTTTTATACCGATGGCGAATGCTTTGACGATAGCCTAGTTACGGAATGGACAGGCTGGTATATAACATTGAAACTTAAAGCGTTAATTGAACTTCAACAAGAAATTAAAAATGAATTGGTAAAAAATAAGATCAAAGAAGATGAAATCGAAAAAATCTATAATTTAATAGATAAACAAATATCTAAAATCAAAGTTCAAATCCATAAATAATTGTAGGTAGAAAGTTCGAAGAAGATGTGGCATCACATAACATAATATTCAAGCAGCGGCTCCTTTGGAGCCTGGGTCTGTGAGAAGGGTGTCGGAGAGGAATTTCAGCAGACACCCCCTAACGGGTTCATAAATACAAGAACGTTATAGGAAATACTTGATAAAAGGAGAAAGCAAAATGTTTTAGAAATATCTGCGGATGAAAGGGTATTAAAGATAGATGTTTCACCGAATATGGCTTATGAATCCAAAGGAACATTTTATGAGTTTCCACGTTCAGAATTTAATGAAGAGTACCCACAAATTTATCATACAAACCTCTGTTGTAGTTTCAATGGAACAAATGGATATGGAATGTACATTGACGCAAGAGGTAGGAATCAATGGAAAGAAAAAATGGGAGATTCTTGGTTTTGTTAGCTTGATACAATAGACGATGATTATGCAGTAATTAGTAAAAGAGCTGATAGAATTGTAAATGAAGATATATATATAGAAGCTTTCGATTACGGGAGTTTATATTCCATACTCGGACATTTACAAATTGCAATTGTATATTTGCAGAAAAATTAAAGTTGGGTAAGCGGTTTACATGTCGCATTAGTCCGGCTGAAATGTCGCAAAAGTACATGGTAACGCGATGTGGAGATATATTATACTCGCCTTATATTTCGATAATGAAAATCATTATCATACATAAGGAGGATTCACCATGAATAAAGGAACAAAGAGGCAAGCTGCCGGAAGCATGGCACATGCTAACCATAAATCACGATTTTTAATGGGCTGGATGCTGGCCCTTGTTCTTGTACTGACGGCTTGCGGTGCCGGAGCAGGTACAAATGACGGCAATGAGTCGTCTGCTACAACTCCAACGGAAACGCCTTCAAATGAAGCGTCTCAGACTGCCGGAGCTTTCCCGGTTACGATCTCGCATAAGAAGGGTGAGTATACGCTTAACGAGAAACCAAAGAAAATTGCTGTGCTTGATGTCAAATTTCTGGATCAATTGCTAGCCATTGGCGAGCAACCGGCAGGCAGTGTTATCGCTGAAGGCAATACAACATTTCCAGAATATTTAGGCGATAAGCCGGGTGACGTACAGGTTTTAGGTACACGGGACAAGCCCAACCTGGAAGCGATTGTAGCATTGGACCCGGATCTTATTTTAATGACTGATTTTCAAGAGAAAGAGTATGAGCGTGTAAGCAAAATAGCACCCACAATCGTACTTGACTTCTACGAGGATTGGCGAGATACGTTAGCTACGGTGGCTGCGATCACAGGTAAGCAGGCAGAGGCAGAAACTGTGCGCAAGGCTTATGAGGACAAAATTGCAGGACTGAAGGAGAAGCTGTCGGAGAAATTGGGAGAGGAAACGGTAGCACTTATTCGTCCGAGAAAAGAAGGCATTCGTATTCATGGTCTTGAGCATCGAACGGGCGGAATTCTGTATGAGGATTTGGGCTTAAAAATGCCTGCATTAGTCCAGAAGATCAAAGATGATACCTCCGTTGAAATCTCGATGGAGAAAGTTCCTGAGATTGGAGCAGATCATTATTTTGTTCTGTCTGATGAGTTGTTTGCGGCAGAGGCGGAGGCTTTGGATAGCAGTTCAGTATGGAAATCCCTTGATGCAGTCAAAAATAACCGTGCATATGATGTTAATTCTACACTTTGGATCGCTTATTATGGCCCACTTGCAATTAATATTATTGTAGATCAGGCATCCGAAGCACTGTTGGGATCAAATTAAAATGGACCATTATCTATCGACTGACTTATGGCAGCAAACGGTGGATGAACACTCGATTCGGCTTGGTGAGCCGTCTGAAGATAATGTCCGTATTATTGCTTTGAGTCAACTACATGAAGAAGCTGCATGCCGAGAGTATTTAAGCTGGCTTCAAGAGTATATTGGTGCGCCTGACATGAGGGTAGCTGCTTCGATGTTAGCTAAGCGAATCGGCTACCTGTGGATTGCTCCGTTACTGACCGCGATGAGCGTTCATCATCAGCATGTTTCTTTTCGGCTAGACAACAGCTTTCTCTATCATCCGATGCTCACAGCTAATGAGGGGGAGACGCGTTTTCCTTTTCTGGCTATGAACGGGCTTCGGGCAGAAGCACTAACTGGAGACAGGGAAGTGTGGCGGGAAAAGGTGGTAAAGGAGATGTTTGCGTTACACCTTGCACCGCTGTTAAAGACGCTTGCTGCGATTGCTCCTCTTTCGATGAGTATCCTTTGGGAGAATATCATGATACGCATTGTCCCATTATATACTCCTGAAGTAGACAATACTGAGCAAGAAAGTCAGCACATCCAGGCAGATTTTTCATATCTGACGCAAGGTGCGCCCGGGCATTTGTTCGGTGTAAAAAGAAATCCGTTCACCCGGTTCACAAAAAATAAGGACAGCATTCCAGCCGTGAAAAGCAAGCGTACCACCTGTTGTTTTTATTACCAGATATCAGGGGAATATTGCAGAAAATGTCCGAAAATTGACAATGAGAATAAATCTCAATTAAAATGACAACAGCAACAATTTTACTTTGCTAACAGGTCTGGTTGTAGTTAATTGGTTAAGCCCAGTCATGCGAGTCACTCTAGCAAAGGATGCTATTGTCAGGAGATGAGAGAAATGCCGCTACAAGAACAGACAAGTCTATGGAGTGATACAACGATCAAGATGCTTGACGAGTATAGCGGTACTTTGCAGACAGGCAGTGTTCTTCGCGAAACGGAATTAACTTCGAATGTGTTGTTGCTGGCATACGGAGGGGAAGGGGAGCTTGCAATGAATGGTGAGGTTTGCCACATTGGAGCTTCTTTTGCTGGTCATGTTGTTAAGGAGACATCCTTAACGCTGACGGCCAGATCAGACGACATTTATTATATCGTGATCATGTACAAGGCTTCTTCCATGGAGGGAGCCTCTCTTGTTTTGCCTTCATATCGCAAACACCCGTTGCGCACTTCATTTGTGCAAAAATCGGTAACCCAAGCAGTATGGATTGAGAATGCAGAAAAAATCGTTGCCAAATGGCGTCGTGGCGAAGGGATGGAACGTTTTCATGCCAATGCGTTGCTTCAGGGTATGATCTACGAACTAATCATGGATTACGAACGTGGTCATGGAGGAGAAGCGTCTGACATGGTGGATGTTGTCGCTTCATATATAGCGTCGCATTATCGCCGGAATCTGGAGCTTAAAGAGCTGGCAACCCTTGCTGGATGCAGCTTAAGACAGCTGCAGCGACGATTTAAACAAGAAAAGCAGCTCGGACTGACTGAGTATGTCATTCAGTTGCGCATGGAGAGTGCATCGCGGATGCTGCGTTACACGGATACTCCCGTCGGTGAAATTGCTGACAGAATGGGCTATCGCGACATGTATTATTTCAGTAGGGCGTTTAAGAAATATTATGGCGTCCCTCCGCTGCGTTATAGGCTTGATGCCGCTTCGAAAACAGATATAGACTATGCTCATTCCTTGCAGCGGAACCGCACAGCTTCTTCATATGAGTCGGCCCAAGGCTCGGTGATATGCCATATGCGAGGGGAATACCATGTTATCGGACCTCCGAAGCGTATCGCTGTACTCGATGTGCAATATGCCGATCATTTGCTTGCGCTGGGGCTCTCTCCAGCAGGTAGTGTAGGACTAGGCAATGCAGTGTTACATTTCCCTCAAACGATCAGGGCAGGACTTCAGAATACTGAATTACTCGGAACATATGAGTACCCCGACCTGCTTGCAGTGGAACGACTGTCTCCGGATCTAATTATTTGCACCGAGGTACATGAGCCGCACTATGAACAGTTAAGCCGGATCGCTCCAGTTCTCATGTTTAAGCGCAATGAAAACTGGCAGATTATTCTGACTCTGTTCGGTGAACTGACAGGCAAACGAGAAGAGGCAAAGCGTATTATAGCGGATTATCACCGACGAACCACATTGCTGTCCGAAGAACTTGCTCCCGTTCTGGCAGGCAAGAGCGTGGCACTGATCCGTCCGCTGGATTCTCTGGTTCGCGTGCATTCTGCCTCTCATCGTACAGGGGCTGTGCTGTACCATGATCTAGGTCTGCCTGTTCCGTTATTTGTGGCAGATACCTCCGACACGGCCTATCACATCACAGTTGACAGACTACCGGCTGTACATGCCAGCCATTACTTCTTGCTTAGCCATGAACTCATGCAGGAGGGAATATCTGCGACAGAACAACGTGTCTGGGGAATGCTTGATACCGTTGAGCGCCAGCACATACACTCGGTCGATGCCGCGACATGGATCGGCTGTTATGGACCCACAGGCATCAATGGCATTGTGGATCAGATCGCTCAGGCTTTGTTGGCTTGATGGGGGAAGAAGTTGCTACTTGTGCTCATAGAGATTTTAACAGGAACTAAAGACAGTTCATCTTTGCCTTTTGTCATAGAGGGAAAGTTGAACTGTTTTTTATGGCCAATCCATCAGATAACATCATATCCACGCATCAGGGGCTCCGGCAAAGAGGATTGCCAGGGAGTGGGGGCAGGCGGACACATACGCACGGCGGCCGCTCATTTCGTTCGCATAAATCAGAGGAACATCGTGAACACAGAAACGTTATATGCTAGAAATGATGGATAACAAATAGAATAAAAGAAAAATACAAGAAAATAAATGAGAACACTTGTTTGCTAATGTGAATACAGGTAAAATATAGATACAATTGACTCTTGGGTGGGCATGGTTTTCCTTCGAAAAGTGAGACCATGGAAGTAAAAGATGCGATGACTCTAATGTTACTATTTTGGACATCTATTCTTGCATTTTTAACATGCCTCAATAACAACAAGAGAAGGTAAAAAATCACCTAAAGGTTAAGAGCCGAAGGTGGGTTTTTATTATCTGAGACTTAGAAGGGAATAAACCCTCCAAGCCAATTGTACTGACCAGATGTTGACCGTACTTGGTCTTTCATTAAGGGTGTACTAACAGATGAAAAAAGAGGAATCAAAGAAAAAATTAGATAAGTGAAGTGAAAAGCAAGTTAGTAAGCAAACTCATATGCGAAATACTATGCAACAATTTTAAAAATCTATTAAAACAAAAACAAGAAAATGAGGGATATGCCCAATGACATTACAGGACCTATTTAATGAAAAACCAACTCAATTGTGGAACAAAAGAATGGTTGAATACGGAGATGACCTTTTTACGGAAGAGAGATTATTAATGTCTGATAAAGTCCTGAATAACTATCTAAACCAATTAATATTATTACAAGAAACTAAACATCCTGAAGGTATTATGAAGGCTGTAGAAGAAATTGTAATTACGATTAATGAATTGAATGAAAAGAACGACTATTTTATTGAAACGATGGAACGTGAAGAACTGGCTGAATTTATAGATAAGGCAGCAAGACTAGCTGGATTAGAAATTGAGGAAGATCAAGATATTACAGAAGAATGGAGAGAATGGTGATGTTGAATTAAACAGGATTTCTAAGTAGATTCAATGAATTCATGGTACCTTTGTATAACATTACATTCAAGCATCGGGCCGAGACAAGCCCGACCCTTGATCCAGAAGAGGCATTTCGGAAAAGCAAATTCACCGGACAAACTCAACCAGCTAAGTGGCAGAGCCACCCGGCATTACGTGCCTTAAGCTGTTTGAACTTCGGGAATACCCAACGTTATGTGAAATCAACAAAATTATTTAAGAAATAAACATGGGTGTGACCGCTTGGCGCTTTTTCTTATTCCACGTACAAGTTGCAGTAAAATGAACATGAAGTAGACGGAGATGAGTGTTTACTTCATGTTCACTTAAATTTTTGAAAATTAAATTACAGATGGATCAATGGATCTTTGGAGGTTCAGAATTCATCATATCGTTAAGCTGGGTCACAAAAACATTTTCGTTCGGGCCAGGGTTATTTCGAAACATTTTCGCTTCATCCACCAAAATTTCGTCTGTATCCGTGCCGAGTATCTTTATTGTTGCATCAATGAATGAAGCAAGCGGCATCGCCCGTGGTTCATCGTTGTTGCTTTGAACCCATGGGGGTACAATTTCTATTACTTTTACCGATGTGTCTTTAAGCAAGTACCTTTGGGACAGCGTATAGGTATGAAGTGCTGCCTTCGTCGCGGAATATACAGCAGTTGTCGCTAATGGTACAAATCCAAGTATTGAAGTCGTGTTGATGACAACCGCTTCTTCTTTGGACTTCAAATGCTCGATGAATGCAGAAGTCAACCGAATGGGACCTAGCAAGTTTGTCGTGACAGTCGAAATCAAAACATCCTCATCAATCACGCCCGCCGCGTCATCAGACTGTATGATGCCGGCGTTGTTAATCAAGACATTAACATCCGGGTATTCTTCGATTAACTGCTTGGCGGCCGCCTTTATGCTGGCAGGATCTTGTACATTCAATTCTACTGCGGACATGCCATGATTCGCTTTGATCGTCTCCTCCAGACGCTCTTTACGTCGACCGGAGATAATAACTTTGTTTCCAAGATTGTGGAGAGCTATTGCTAACGCACGTCCAATCCCTGAACCACCGCCTGTAATAAAAATCGTGTTTCCTGTAAGTTTCAATTTTTAAAACCCTCCTAATTCAATATGATTTAAATCATTCCAAAGATTGTAAAACAATAGATTTCATGATTACAGCTCCTCTAAAATTGAACATATGTTGAATCATCAACATAAATTTTATAAAGTGAATGTATCAGAGCGGTATATGGGGTTCAATGGTTAAAACAAGCGTGGTTGTTGATTTTTCAACATAGGACTTCCAAATGTTCATTTTTTCGGATGGTACAAAGGGGAGAAGGATATGGACAGGCGTATTCAAAAATCGAGGCAAGCCATTATTGATGCTTTTATGAGGCTGATGTCTGAAAAGGAATTCGAGAGAATTACGATCAATCAAATTGCGGAGGAAGCGAATGTCAATCGCGGAACGGTTTATTTGCATTTCGCTGATAAGTACGATCTGCGCGATCAATGCATGGAAGCTCAAATTAAAGAGTTACTACGCAATTGTATGTCTGAAGATAACTTCTTTCATCTCCCTTCCAAAACAGCACTACTGCGCACGTTTGAATATTTGGAGCAGCATGCTTCATTCTACTTTAGAATGCTGACGAACAAGGGAAGTACGGTTTTTCGGAACCAAATGGAGACAATGTTTCGGCAAAGTCTGAGCGAGCATCTGGATTCGATCAACCTCGATCAGGAAATGAACAGGGACATTACGGTGCAATTTTTAATTTCAGCAGCAGTGGGGGTATTGGAATGGTGGATTACCCGTTCAATGCCATATCCGTCAGCGGTCATGGTTGAACAATTTTGGAATTTGCTGAACTGTGGTGTCGAGGGACACGAACGAATATCGTCCAGATGAGCCTCTAATGTAGAGGCTTGTTTGAGACTGACACCCATAATGAAGATAATAAAAAGGAATGTTTCCATTTTATACTAATATTAGAGCAATAGTGTCAAATATAATGTAACCATCTAATCGAATATTGAGCTACAGCAGATTTACTAACATCTTGATTAGGAAAAATAACCCTATAATATTGAGTAGCTGCAGAATAAACATAGTCTATATCTATATACTTAGGACTTCCGATGCTTAAGAAACCACCAAGTCTTATATACCTAGCAAATATTGTGGGTTGATCATAAGAAATAGCAATTCTCACCGCTGTACCAATTCTATACATCTCTCCAACGCCTATTGTCACAGGTGTATTTGTAGAAAACATAACAAAAGATTCTTTTTCCGTCTGGTTTTGATTTATTGTTTTCACATAAAGATCACCGGATATTTCTAATGACCCTCCATCCAAGTTGTGCCCATAAGAAATTCCGATTAATGTTACTTCAAGCATCACAGCCATTTCTACATCTCCTTATGACTTATTTCCTACCACAAAATCGACCATGGACTAAATTTTTTGCTACCGAAAGGCTACTGTTTCAAAGGAAAAATTTCTATATCTAATCATATATGCCATAATTACACTCTTTTGATTGTTCTAATCGATACGATTATATTCTTGAGATAATTCCAATATGTAAAAGTTTTAAAATAAAAAAGCTCGACTTAAAAGTTAGTATTTGACGAAGTTATTCCATTTTCATCCTTATCCTTTACGTTAAGCACTGATTTCAGTTTGGAGTCAAAAAATTGCAGATTGATTTTGAATGCATAATGAAGAAGTTCGGTAACTTCTGATAACATAATATTCAAGCTTAAGAATTCTCACAGAGCCTTGACCTGCTGGGATGGAGTTCGAGGAGGATTTCAGCAGACAACCCCTTTGGGGGTCATGAATATGAGGAGGTTAGACGAAACCTGTGCAAGAAAAAATAAAAAATAGAAAATAATGGAGGTATGTTGGGTGCTGACATTAGAAAAAGCTAGAAAAAATGATGCTCAAAAACTTGCTGAAATACAAAAGGCCAGTTTTGAGGATGAATCAAAGCATTTTAATATTAATGGAACCGTTGGGCCCATAGGATATGATTCCATAAGTTGGCAAGAAGAAATGATGCAGAATTGCGAATATTTCAAGGTACTCTTTAATGGAGAAATAATCGGGGGAGCTATGATATTTGTAGAGTGTAATCGAGTGCATAATCTAGGAAGAATCTTTATTGATCCAAATTTTAAAAATCAAGGAATCGGAACGAAGGTGATGGAGAAAATTGAAAGTGAATTTCCAGATAGCACTGAATGGTGGCTGGATACTCCTAGCTGGAGTGTGAAGAATCATCACTTTTATTCAAAGTGTGGGTTTACCAAAGTTAGAGAAGAAGGTGACTTATACATTTTTGAAAAGACTTTATAAACTTATGTAATGTACAACGTTATGAGACATCAGTGCTAAGTGTTACCAAGAAGATATTTAATGAAAAGCATGAAAGGGAGGATTTACAATGAAGATTGATTTTGCAATTGAATCAGATTATGAGTATATCTCGTTAAGAGACAAGCACATACATAAAACACTGATAAGACCAAAAATAAAAGAAAATGAAATTCTAATAATTAGAGAATCCAATCAAGAAATAGGTTGGATGAGATACGGATTTTTTTGGGACAACACACCATTTATGAATATGATATGGATAGATGAGGAGTACAGAGGAACAGGCATTGGTAAAAAAGTTGTCCAGTATTGGGAGGAATTAATGAAACAAAAGGGATTTGAGATGGTCATGACCTCAACACAGTCGAATGAAGGAGCTCAACATTTTTATAGGAAGCTTGGATATAGAGATGCTGGATGTTTAATGCTTGAGAACGAGCCTCTGGAAATAATACTGACAAAGGAGTTGAACAAAAATTAACGTTGAGGAAATCAATGTAAAAAGCATTTTAAGAAGAGAGTGCTAATATATGTGGTGTATTTCTTCCAATATAGAACTAAAAAAGGCATTGACTTTAAAAGACTACAGAAATTTTTTAATAGAGTAATCCAGAATAGACGAGATCAAATAGTATTAAACAAGGATTGAAGAATATATTAAATAAGAACTAGAGGTATCACATAACATCGTTTTCCTGAAAGTGAAAGTCAGGTGAACAATCCTGCGAGGCTAAGAACCGAAGCTAGCCAGTCGCTACGCTTCTTTAAGCTTCTCGAGTTTAGCAACACAAGAACGCTATTAGACATAATTGCTGATAAAGTAATGTTGAGGTGAATGATGAAAGTATTTCGAAAAAAAGCAATCCTAATCATTGTTAGACATTATCAATTCATTTGTATTGTTGACGAGAAACCTTATGAGGTACTATTTAGAGCTTATTCAAGGAAGTATAAAACTTCTTTTATTGAAATTTCATTCGACTGGAAAGAATGTTATTACATTAACTTATATAGACCTTTAATAAAATCCATATTAATTGAATATTGTATAAAGCTTGGTCGGATATATGATAAACCGAAGCAAATTCTAAGAATAAAGGACAGTAGAAAAATTGTTCAAGAACTATCATTAAGGGATTATGATTACAAATAAATGTTGGCATTTTCATGCGAAGCAATTTTGTCTACGATTAAGAGAATTACTTATAGATAGTTGATTGAGAATTTTAAACAGCTCCAAGGCGAGGATCATAAAGGGCTGATTTTGTAAGTGAATCGAAGAAGTTATGTTTCGTTAGCTCCTATGGAACCTTGGTCTGCGAGCTGGATATCGAAGAGGAATTTCAGCAGACAACCCCTGACAGGGTTCATGAATACAGAAAAGTTATGCAAAACTGCTTAAAGATGGAGGAATATCAGATGTTTTTAAATTCTCATGTCTTTGAGTTAGCCAAAAAACTAAATACAGAAGAGATTCACAAGCAATGGACAGGCTTAAGAAGAAATTCTGTATTCTATGGCTTGGTTTGCTATATTAATAATTCAATTTCTTTATGTCTAAGTGACAATTATACAAGTTCAATCTTGTTTTTAAGAAGAGCACGTAAAGAAATCATTAATATAGAAACCAATTCAAATAAGATTCAAGATCAATATGGAGATAGATATATCAAACTCTGTAATAATTATTTAAATGAGTTAGAGACATTTATAAAAGATAATCATTTAGTATCTGATGAAGATTTTGAGTTTATTTTAAACAGAGAATTGTAGATATCGGTTCAATAAGGTTTTCGAAGGAAAAACATCGAATCACATAATATTCAAGTTGCGGCTCCCGAATGGAGCCTTGGTCTGCGAGATGGATATCGAAGAGGAATTTCGCAGATAACCCCTTTGGGGTTCATGAATACAGAGGTGTTAAATCACCATATAAAGCAAGTTGAAAAGTGTTGGAGGATAGTATGGCGAACACCATTTCATTACCAAAAGAATTAAATGATTTAGTTGAACCCATAGGTATGTCAAATGGATTAACATCAGTCTTTATTGAAGTTCTAGCTATTAGCGGATCAGTACTAGCTAAAACGAATCGAGAAAAAGAATTAATTATTTGGCTAGCACAAAGGGATCAGCCTGCAGTTGGAATAGGAACAGTTGGTTTTGATATTGATGAAATGCCTTGGACTATAGACTCTTTTAAAAGTGAGAAAGATTTTATACTAGATACTATTTCAAATGCAGCAGATGGCTTAGGGTGGGAGAAATTAAGCTATAAACCACGACAAGATTGGGTTGTTAATTGTTTGAATCAATTTGGCTTAATGATTAAAGCATTTAATAAAGAAGATGTTGACATGAATAATTATATAGAATGGACAGAAATTGAAGAGTGTGATGATAATCCTACAATCCCAAGAGGATACCCTAAATGCGAAAAACATGATATCTATTTAAATTGCCATGGATGTATACTTTGCAATAATGGAGGCTGAATTAAGAATTGCAAGTGTTTTATAGAGACGGTAAAAAAATCATATAACACAATATTTATGCTTCAGGTCATGCAGAGCTCTTGTCTGCCAGAGAGATTTTGAAGAAGCCAGAGCAGACAGCGAAATATAGAAACGTTAGGCGAAATATTGTGATTATACAATGAAGTTCGGGGAGAGCGATGAAGACGATTTTCTTAAAAAAAACAGATGAAAATAGACTTGATGTACTGTTAGTAGATATGGAAATTGACATAAGAAAAGAATACAAAAATATAACAAGACATTCTGGGCGAATGGTCCATATTATTGATTGGAGGATAGCTTTATATATAAACGGAAATAAATTGGACGAAGATGAAGTGTTTGTTGAAGACGAATTTTTAAAATCATTAATTTGTCCAGGAAAGTATCCTATGTTCACTTGTACTTGCGGTATATTTGGTTGTGGCGGATACTATGTTGAAGTCAGTCATGAGGATGATAGATTGTTTTGGGTAACTGAGCAATCGCCTTTTCAGGAACAATTCGTTAAGACTTCTAATAAATTTGCTTTCACTTGGATACAAATAATCGATTTTTTAGAAGAATTAATACATAAATTTGATGGTCTAAAGAGCATAATGAATACGCATGGCTTGAATTTTCAATATGATGTAGAAAAATATAGAAGAGTAATTAAAGAGATAAAAGAGCGAGCACATTAGAACAATGATTAAATTAGGTTCGAAGAAGTTGCAATGCTTCGTCTAACAAATATTCTATGCTAAGGATAAGGCAAGTCGATCCTTGGTTTTGGGAGCATCAGGCGATGAAGTGACTGTTGGACACTCCTGCACCGATTAAGTGCTCGCGCTAGTTTTCTACCTTTAAGTTAGTGATGTTTATGAATATGAAAACGCTATGTACAATTATTGCCAAAAGGAGTGACAGAAATGAAATACCATTTTTTTGCTACCCTTTCCATAACAGAGCTGATTAATTATCCTGATGATGATAACGACTATTTTGAAGAACATTTTTTAATTAGAGAAATAGTAAGTATTTTGAAAATTGATTTTCCATTAAAACAAATTTACGAGAGATATTTTAATGATTCAGTTAATACTGGTGATGTGCTTTAATTCAAAAAAGGATTCAAGCCATTTTATACTGATAGATACATTTAAAGATCCATATGATCAATTAGATTTGATTAGAATTGGAGTTCAAATTACTTCAAATGATATTGATAAAATCAGAGTACTATTCAGACAACTTTATGATAAGTCTAGTATTTTTATTAATTACCATGAAGGACAGGGAATTTTGAATAACCTTTGTGCACCGACAATGTATCCAAAGCAAATTTCAATTAATAATTATAAGTATGAGCAACAATTGAAGGTTTATTAGTTTAATTGTAGATGGTAATGAAAGCACAGAACATAATATGCACGCTGCGATGAGGCTCAGACGAACAACCTTGTCCTAACTTGCCACATCGCGCCGACTACTCCAGTGGTGCGGGTTCGTGAATATAAGAAGGCTAAGTGAAATCTATGTAATATAATTAACAAGGAGAGGAACCAATGACAACGATAAATACTCTACAAACTAAACTTTCCAGCCGATATGATGAATTTGACCCAGAACAAGATGGAAATAAAAATACAAAGTTTGCAGATTTAATTATTGATGGAAGATCACTTTACCAAATGCTCAAGAAACACGATCTGGTTCCATCCTTAGGATGGGGAAGCGAAGATCAACAAAAAGAAATGATTCAATACTTTTTACTAAAGAAACCACATGAGCATATGTACTATAGATATCCAATACTTGTATGTCCTTGGTGTGGAGATGAAGAGTGTGGTTATATCTCAGTGAAAATTGACAGGGAAGAAGAAATTGTAATATGGAAGGATTTCAAATCGGAGCATGAGAACAAACCAATAAATATAGGTCCCTTTTATTTTGAATGGGCAAACTATGAAAGAGTCATTCATGATACTTTTGGAATAATAGATACACAATAATGTACATTGATTCGAAGAAGCAAAGACATCACTTAACATCATATTCAAGCAGCATCTCCTATGATACCTTGGTCTGCGAGATGGATTTTGAGAAGGCATTTCAGTAGACAACCCCTTATCCGCTAGTTGTTGAAAAAGTAGAGGAACGTTATGCGAAACCTCATTAAATTAAATATGGTATGGAAGTGAATTGATGGAGGGAACAATCATAACTTGTATGAGTATAGGCGTTTATGCTCATGCACTTACAAGGGGCAATAAATACATCGTAAAAAAAGAAGATAGGGACAAGTATAGAATTACTGGAAACCATGGAAAAGCAGTTTGGATATCAAAAGCTCATTTTATCGAAGGAGATATAGAAGTGCCTTATTTAGAAAGATGGAAGTTTGATGATGATCCAAAGGAGTTTGATTTGGTGGAGGTGACCCATACTTTTTCGGATGGAAGTGAACGATGGAGTTTGGTGACAACCCCTCAAAAATTAGTGAATTACTTTAAAAAAGAAATGAAAATACCAGGGTTTAATATTAAACATCTAATTATAGCGAACACAATGGACCACGATGATATTGAAAAAATATTAAAATATTTAGAGGCCAATAATGAACTAACAGAAGCAAGCAAAGCGTTGGAATGTTAATTGGAGAAAGCAAACGCAACGTCCTGTTGTGCGAAGAAAGGGGCAAATTATGATAGGTGAATTACTTGGTATTGGTAATACTGCAAGTGTCTATGAATGGGGGAAAACCGAAGTAATAAAGATTTTTCATAATCAGAGCCACTCAATGCACGAGGCAAAAAAGGAAGCAAAAAATGCTAAGATTATAAATAACTTAAATCTTAGAGCACCTAATTATTCTGGCCTGTTGGAGTATAAGGGCACGTCGTGTCTTATTTATGAGAAAATTGATGGGCCAACAATGCTAAAACAAATAGATCCAACGAAATTAAGTATTTCTCATTATGCTAAGCTAATGGCGCAACTTCATTTTGAATTGCATAACATTGAGATCAAAATGAACTCAAATCTAAAAACTGAATTAACCAACAAAATTAATACTGCTGAAATGATTAAAGAATATGAGAAGCAAATAGTTATAAATGTGCTTAATACATTGCCTGGAGGTAATGCACTTTGTCATTATGATTTTCATCCCGGCAACATCATCCTTTCATCCAAGGGACCTATAATTATTGATTGGATGAATGTTTTGGTTGGTAATCAAGCGGCAGATGTTACTAGAACTTCAATGATGATTCAATCACATGCACTACCGTCTAATGCTCCCGGTTGGCTAATTAAGAGAGAATATCGTGAATTTTTTAATAGAGAGTATCTAAGAGAGTATTTAATGCTATCTGGAATGAATCCCAATTTCCTTGAGGAATGGATGGCACCAACTTTAGCAGCTCGAGTATGTGAAGTAAACGGTGAAGATCGGAATGAAGTTATAGATAAATTACAAACTATTATAAAAAATTAGAAATTCTTTAGCTCAAAACACAATAGAAAGAGGGATATAGAAATTACAAAGCTAGTTGCAATAATACGAAGAAACCTTTTTACCATTAACATATTGCCAATAGTTATATTTCATCTAACTTTGTTTCCTATTTGGATGCTGATAAATGTTTTTGAAGAATTATGGATTGTTACTTTCTTTTCTGCAATGGGAACAACCATAATTATTCCTTTTTGTTTGGTAGTCATTAATGGATGGTTCAATAAAGATCATAACAATTATTACTTTATAAAGAACTGGATATTAATATCAATTTCAACATTACTATCGCATGCCCTAAACTACATGAATTGGGGGCTATCCTCTCAAAGTATATTGCATCCTGATCCAGAAACATTATTAATATTGAAATGGGAAGTTATAATTTCTTTATTGGTAGTTTTAATAATGAGTTGCATGCAACAGATCGACTTGAATAATACAAAAAAAGTAGAATAAAGAATATATAGAGTCAACAGCTAGGGAGTATTTCGGAAGAAATGAACTTCTGATAACAATAATTCACGCTTCGACCTGAGTCTGCCAAATGAGATTTATCTCAAAGAGGGATTTTAGCAGATGACCCCTGACGGGGCTCATTAATGCAGAAACGTTATCTGAAATACGACTAAATGGATAATTTTTATTTATAGGAGAGAAGGGCAATGAAGCGACTAAATCTAAGTACAATAATTAGTTCTTTCATATTAGGTTTATCAATTGTTATTAGTGGCTTGTTTATTAGTCATACTGGAGACAAAGAGCTGCATAAAGACGGAACAAATCAAAAAGAATATAAACCACTAATGACAATCAAAGAAACAGCTGAATACTTGAATATAACTGAACCCCAAGTAAAAACAATCATATTTAGTGAAGAGACTATATTAAAGACTACTGGTTCATATTCTGGTAAGATGTTTCCCCTTATTAGAATTGGAACTGATATTTATATAAGTACAGATGGATTAAAAGAATGGTTAAAGGAATCAACAACACAGAGAACACAATATTAGAGAGAGTATTTGAAGAAGATCATACATCAGATAACAACATATATACGCTGCGTAACTGACACTCCTTGGTCTGCCCGAGGTATTTTGTAGAAACGGATTTAGGCAGCCAACCCACTGCCTAACCGCATCACGGCCAGGGCTGGCGTCACTTAGCCAGTGAGAGTTTGTAGATACAAGAATGTTATCTGCGATTATTAAAGCCTAAAAGGTATAATAGGAGGAAGAGTATCTTGACCACAACTTTTACTAAGATAACTGGAGTTGGTTTTATTATTTTATCAGTATTAAGACTAACCCCTTTTATGAATGCTACTGGAAAATGGTTGTTATATATCTCAATTGCAGCGTTCTTTCTTATTTTATATGACTTGCTGGAATTTATTGTTGAATGCATATGGATAAAGAAAGGATTAATGCTAAGTAAATTTTTATTCAGTTTACGTTCTATATTTCTTGGATGTGCGGTGATTGCTATAATCGTTTTACCTAATATAAAGATCAATATTTCTGTCAAAGAAGTTAATACTTTTAGCGACGCCTTTACACTAATTAGCTTGGGTATAGCAATTACACTAATTGGGTTTAAAACCGAAAAAGAACAATCCATTTTGTATAATAGGAGAAGGGCAATAGATAATGAGGTGAGAGAATTTCTTAATTCAATTGAAGGACAAAATATAATTAATGAACACATAGAAAAACTAAGAATAGAAAATACACAACAGATTAATAATTTGAATGCTAATTCTAAGTAGTAGCAACATCAGATAACATAATATATTCGAGCTGTGCCCCTTCGGAGCTTCGGTCTGCAATCAGGTCTGACAACCCCTGGCAAGCTTCATGAATACAGTAGCGTTATAGGAAAGGGATGCAAACTATAAAAAGAAGGTGTTTAAGTTGTTTGGTTTATTTAAGAAAAAGAAGATAATATTTGAAGATCAACTAAACCAACTTTCTGAATTGGGCATCTTCATGAGATCAGGTTTAAAAAAAGAATTACTTTTAGAAGAAACTACAAGAAGTGAATATGAAGAAGATCCCTACAACTTGCTACTACTTACTTTAGGTGGAGAAGTTGAAGTCAATGGTGAATTTATAAATGTATCTGATGAAATTTGGTATTTGGATGCTGAATGTATTGAGGACCATGGAGACTATGCAAGAGTAATAATGCGATTAGGGAATATGACAAAACTTAAATTAAATAAGATAACGGATTACGTAGATATTCAGAATAGTACTGCATGGGTCTCTTTTGAGTATAAGAATGAACTTATAAGATGGGAAATGAAAGTAGATGATGATTGGTTGGATATGGAGATATTCAAGAAATTTAATGAGTTAACACAGACTGAACAATCCATGAAATTGTATATTTCAATTTTAGATCAAGGCTGCCTAGTGGGCTATTTTAATCAAGAACAAGTGATCGAATTAAATAAATTAACAAAATATAAATTTGAAGAGAGTATTAGTGAAATATGACTAAAAAGGAGCTAAACAATGAGTGAATTGACTTCAGGAAGCTTATCACTATTGAAATATAAAGAGGCAATTCTTAAGCATGATCCTGTATACGCGGAGGATTTAAATGACAAATGGTTTGTTTTTATAACCAAAGACACAGAAGAAAGTGAAGAAATTCCGGAAAGCCTATTTCAAATTTCAGAAAAAATCCCAGTGTTATATTTTTATAATTTTGAAGATCACTGTTGGGGATACCGTGTAGTTTACAATTCACAAGAGATAGCAAGTCTTCATATATCATATGTTTTATTAGATACTTCAATTATTAAGCTTGCAGAAGAAAGATATCCAGAGGAAGATCACATTGAATTTTTATATGTCGACCCTAGAGGGGACAAAATCAGAATTGAATTAATTGAAGAAGTTCTGAGATCTAATGAATACAATGAGAAAATAGCAAAACAGTTTACAAATTGCAATTTAGAAACATTTAGATTTTTTGAACTGGATAATGAACAAATAAAACAATTAGAGGATATTTTAAATAATAGTTACTATACACAATTAGAATCTGAGCATGAATTAGTAGAAGAGTTTAAAGAATTATTAAACATTGAGGAAATGAGTTGGATACGAGCAGATAGAATGAACGAAGATTAGAAGCAAATAGATAGTGAGGACTCGTGAAATATAAGCACGTTAGGTGAAACGCGGAGTGTTAGGAGGTTTGCATGAATTACGATGAAGTAGCGAATGAAGTATTCTTTGAAGATGGAAGTCTAAGGGACATTTATATATTGGATACAGACATCCAAATATGGGCTATAATTTTTGAGTATTTGGAAAGTAACGAAATTAATTATCGAGTGACTATAGATGGGCTAATTACAAGAATTAGGGATATTGCTGAATTGTTAAGAATTAAAAAAGAAGCAAGTATTGGGATAACTATTGAATATAGTGAAATTGATATTTGTGGGTATTTTTATGAAGGAAGCGTTATTGAATTTGATATTTCACCAATACAGATAGACTCAGAGAAAAAAATAGATATACTCATGAACTTCCTAAAAAGCCTAAGTCGAAAACTAAACAAAACGATAATTATTACCCCAGAGATGACTATGGAAGAGGTGCTAGTTCGAGTAGAGCCTAAAAGGAAATTGAATTAAGTAATTCACACTGTGGTCGCTTTCGCTTCCTTGGCCACGAAACATTATCTGAAATACAGCAAAATATTTTATGGAGTGATGGATCTTATGGATGTAAAAAAGCTAAGAGATTGGGTAGACAAACACAATATAAGAAGTCGGGCATTAGAGGCTTTTTGGCTTAATTTAAATAACTATAGGCTCGAGGAGCCTGAGCAATTTGATGAGTTATTTTGGGATTATGATAAAGATTATTTAAAGATCTTAATAGAGGATGTTTCCTTACATATCAAGAGCTTGGAATATTTAGACCCAATTAATAGAGATCTTGAGTATGTTGAAGTGAAAATTAGAATCGAGTATCGAACAAATCATATAGGTTATTACAGGCTGATCTTCAATCTAGATGGTACGGTAGAGGATGATTTTTTTATTTCTGAATGGACTGGATTGAGGTTATATCAGACAAGAGCCTTATTAGAGGATATTAAAGAAGAAATAGAAGCTGAAAGAATAAATGGAGAAATAACAGAAAAAGAGGCTATTAAGTTAAAGGAAATAATAGATGAGAAGAAGGACATGATTAGAAAGGAATTTAGTCATTAGAGCAAGTTATGGGAGAAGCGACGTAATTAAATAACAAGGGGGATTTTTATGTCTGAATACTACTGGGACAATAAAATTGATTACCTAAGAAGTACCCGCTGGTTGTACTATAACGATGATTATTTGGAATTTCTTATACAAAAGGTGTGGAAGATAAATAAACCTGTAGAGATCGTAGATTATGGATGCGGATTTGGATATTTGGGACTAAAGCTTCTTCCATTGCTACCAAATGGATCAACATATACTGGCATTGACAAAGGCATGGAATTAATAAAGCAAGCCAATGAAATATTTTCGAAACTCTCTTATAATGCTGAATTTATAGAGTGTGATATTGAAAAAGTGGAATTAGAAAAGAAGTATGACATAGCAGTCAGTCATGCTTTTTTATTACATATGCCAAATCCAAAGAGTATTCTACAAAAGATGCTTGATTGTGTTCAGGATAATGGAATGGTTATCTGTTTTGAACCACATTGGATTGGTAATATGGCGAATTATTATCTAGACGGAATTGAACAAAGCGATGTCATCCGGTTAGGGATTCTACAGGAGTTATATGAGAGAGATCATAAGCGTACGGCTAAGGACGGAAATATAGGCATCCAAATACCGATCATGCTAAGCCAGCTAGGCTTAAGAAATGTAGGGTGTAGGGTTAGCGATAAGGTGAACTTTCTTGATCAGAACATAGACACGGAAAGTAAAAACATGCTTTATAGTTCTTTGAAAGAAGAAGGCTTGTGACAAGAACCTAATGATATTTCAGAGGTACTCAAAAATTTATTGGCCAGAGGATTAAACGAAATGGAAGCTCAAAAACAATATGAAGCAGAAGCAACTTTTTCTAAAGAGTTCAGTGATAAATCTTGGTTAGTATATGCGCCTAATATGAAGATTTCTTTTGGTACAGTTAAATGAAATTAGTGCAAATCATTATAATACCAATATAATCAAAGGGGAAGCGCTATGCACTCTAAAGAGAATTCCACGTATAGCCTGGCTATAGAATGTAAAGATATTTAGTATTTATTTGAAAATAAGGATATTAAAGAGTTAAATGCAATTGTATTACTTGAGAATGGACCATCCAATAGAGTTATTCAAAAAAAAGTGATTTTAAGTTTGTAGGCGAGATAGAAATAGATGCTGAAAGATATAATCATTATAGAATTCATAAAAAAGATTTTTAGCAAACCCCACTTTTGGGGTTCATGAATACAAATATGTTATTTTAACTAACTCAAATTTGAAAAGAGGGGCGTGAAACCATGAATGAAAAGTCGCAGTTACTAGAGGAGTTCAAGGAATGGATATGTTTTGTTTCTGAGATTCGTGAAATGGATTGGCAAATAAAGATTGCCGAAGATAAATGGTCAGTTCACGATATCGTAAGTCATATACTGCTGTGGGATAAATACTTTTATGAAGCAGCCATACATCCGATATTAAACAATACGCCTTTGACATTAACACATATTGATTTTAATCAATTTAATCAGGATGCTGTTGAATATGGGAAAACAAAAACGAAGGAAGAATTAATTGAAATGACTATTCAGTACCGTAACATGATATTGCAGAGCATAGAGAGTATGGAAGATGATAAGTTTACTAAAGAATATGTTGACGGGAAGTTTACTGTAATATCTTATTTAAGAGATTTTATCTGGCATGATCAACATCATATAAGACAGATTGATGAGCTTAAAAGAAGAGCTATGTGAGTATATAGGCAGGTGAATAATATGAGAGATTATTGGAACAAAAGGTTTGCTGAAGAAGGAATGATTTGGGGTTGTGAACCAAGTCAAACTGTAACGCAAGCTATAGATTTGTTCAAAAAGAATAATGCACATCATATATTGGTTCCTGGTGCTGGATATGGGAGAAATACTAAGATGCTCTCTTCTTGTTTTCAGGTTGATGGAATTGAGATATCTAGTTCAGCTATAGATCTAGCAAAAGAATGGGATTTAAAAACGAATTTTATTCGAGAATCGGTGTTAGAGTTTCGTACAAGCAAAAGGTATGATGGCATATATTGTTATGATTTATTACATTTATTTTTGTTGGAAGACCGAAAAAAACTGATACAGAATTGTGTGATGCATTTGAAGGAACAGGGAGTGATGTATTTTACGTGTTTTTCTGATCGCGATTTTAATAATGGTGTGGGTAGAAAAGTTGAGGAAGGAACATATGAATACAAGAAAGGGAAATATGCTCACTTCTTTACTGAAGAAAATTTAATTGAACATTTTAATGATTTGAATATATTAGAAACTGGTTCTATAAAAGAATATCTGACACATGCAGAAAAACAACAAGAATATGAATTAAGATATATAGTTGTTCAAAATATTGGATAGCTATTTCGGGGAAGTAATTCAACAGACACATCCTACTGATTAACTGCCGCAAGTGGCAGCCGGACTGTTAGTCCTAGAACGCTAGGACATCGTGAATACAGAATCGTTATATGTAATTGGAACCGAAGGGAATAAAAAATGAGAATGCAAGACAAACCAATAGTAAGTATTATAGGCTTGGGATTATTTAGTCTGACACTAGTGGTGCACATTTGTTTTAAATCAATAAGAACAATGGATGATGTAGGGATGGGAATATTGTTGTCTCTAGTAAATGCCATATTTCTATTCTTTCCATTGCTATGGGGAGTATTGGGTGCGGTAGAATTCTCAAGAATAATGAGTTGGAGTGAGAAAATAAAGACAAGAGAAGTGAACGAAGAAGTTTGGGTTATGTAATTTATAGGTGGGATGAGGTGAACATATAATAAATATAGCAATGTGACGGCTATTCTTCGATAGGCTGAATTCGTATAATAAAAATATACGTTTCGGCTTTGCCCTTGATATCGTGATTTCTTCTGTATTCGTATCGAAAATCGATTTTCTGTAAATATTTATACATAAACATGATGAGCAAAAACAAATAAGTGGGGAGCTAACATGACAAATAGAGAGGAAATGAATCCTAAGGTTGATGTGTATTTAGGAAAAGTGAACAAATGGAAGGCGGAAATGGAGAAGTTGAGAGCAATCATGCTTGACTGCCAGCTCACTGAAGAACTGAAGTGGGGTAAACCTTGTTACATGTTTCAGAATAGTAACATAGCTATAATACAAGGCTTTAAAGAACACTGTGCGCTTATGTTTTTCAAAGGTGCTTTGTTAAAAGACCCCAATGGTATTCTAATCAAACCTGGGGAGGATACGCAGGCGGGGCGCCAGATTCGGTTCACGAATGTTGAAGAAATTGTTGAGATGGACACCATTTTGAAGGCGTATATAATTGAAGCCGTTGAAGTGGAAAAAGCCGATTTAAAAGTGGATTTTAAAAAGAATACAGAACTTATTTTTCCTGAAGAATTCCAAGCTAAATTAGATGAAAATCCTGCTTTGAAAACTGCTTTTGCTGCATTGACGCCGGGACGACAAAGAGCATACATTATGCATTTTGCTGCGCCCAAACAATCTAAAACTCGGGAATCGAGGATTGAAAAATGTATGCAGGACATTCTCGCTGGAAAGGGATTAAATGATCGATAAATTCGATGAGAAATAAAATTGAAGGGAGATATTCATTTGGATTTTTTTCCGTTGGAGATATCTGTACTATCTGCCGATGCACTTCGTGAGTACATTTTAAGAGAATATTTTTCTTATGGCTTACTTAAATGCCGGTTATTTTATAGAGGCATACATGACATATATAGAGTTAATGCAGACGAAAAAGAGTATTTCTTTAAGGTATACCGTCAAGGGATCAGAAGCATGGAAGAAATACAAGCAGAGGTAGATTTGCTCAATCACCTAAAATTATCAGACATTGAAATCACTACACCAGTTACAAGACATGATGGAAAATTTATTTCACAGTTCAACACTGCAAATGGGATAAGGTATGGAGTGCTATATACGTCTGTTGGAAAACATGAGTTTAATCAAATTGAGGAAACGGCTGAATTAAATGAGAGATTAGGTAGTTATATCGCTACAATTCATAATGCTTGGGACAAATATGAGCTTGGAAAAAAACGATGGAATCTAGATGCTGCCTCATTTATAGATAATTCTATGGATGCTATCAGACAGTTCTCAACCATTCATGATTTTGACCTGCATTTTTTAGAGGAAGTTGCAAAGAATGTGAGCGATAAACTAGAGTATTTAACTGTTGAAAGACCGCAATATGGTATATGTCACGGCGACATTTATAGTGGGAATATCCGAGTTGACGCTAACAGCAATCCTATCCTTTTTGATTTTGATTTCTGTGGAAATGGATGGAGAGCATATGACATATCTATGTATGCTTTCCCATTTGGCATGGGATGTGACGAAACGAAATTAAAAAAGAGAGAAGAACGAAAATATCAATTCTTAAATGGATATAACAAGGTTAGAGCTATGAGCCAAAGTGAAGTAGATTCTATTACCCTCTTTATTCCCTTCAGAAGAATTTTTAATATTGGCACTCTATACATTTCTTATCTTCCAAATACTTGGGGAGACTCTGCTGTCATCAGAAATGTAGATGAAGATATTAAACTGCTTCAAAAGTGGTTGGAATTAAACCCTATATTTTAACTAGTATGCAAAGCTAATGATAACTATATTCCGAAAAAAACCTAGAGATCCTTTACATAAATAAAGCAAACCCACTGCCATGAGTCTAACCGCTTAAGGCAGTGGGTTTGTCTTTAAAACCTTTATATCCGTTAAAAACGGATTATTCCTCCCCGGTCGCCACCGGATTTTCCTCATAGCTGATCCAATCGCTCCAGCTTCCTGGATAGAGTCTCACATTACTAAATCCTGCCTCATTCAAGGCCAGAACATTCGGGCAGGCGGATACGCCTGATCCGCAATATACGATGATCTCAGCGTCCTGATCAAGATCAGAAAAATGCTGTTTCAACTGCTCTGCATTTTTAAATGCACCCTTTTCGTCCAAGACCTCTTTCCAGAAGAAATTCACCGCACCGGGGATATGCCCCGCTGCTTGATCTATAGGCTCTTCCAGTCCCAGGTAGCGCGGCCGCTCTCTGGAGTCGATCAATATAGGTGAAAAACCGATATAGGAGCCAACAGGAACAGAAGCTTCGGATATACGTTGTACTTCTTTCATACTTGTGAGCATTTGTGGCTGAATATTTGCCACAAAGGTCGAGGGAATGCGAATCGGCTGGTCTGCCGTAACGGGGAACTTTGCTTCCTTCCAAGCACTGTAGCTTTCTTCCAGCACGTATACCTGCTCATGACCGAGGTAGCGCAGCAGCCACCAGAAGCGGGAGGCCATCATCCCCCCTTGGTCATCATAAGCGACGATGCGTGAACCTGCATTGATCCCGGCACGGCTCAGACGTGCAGCGAGTGTATCTACATCAGGTAGTGGATGGCGACCACCATGCTCGCCTAGAGGAGCGGTAAGGTCTTCTTCCAAATCGAAGTGAATCGCCCCAGGAATGTGGTCTTCATTAAATTCGGTCCGTCCAGCCCCGGCTTGTCCGAGCACGGAACGGCAGTCGGCAATGATTATGTCGGGTTCATACAATCGGGCCAACAGCCAGCGCTTAGATACGATGGATTTCATAGAGGATTCCGCCTTCCTTTTTTTAACAGTGAATTTAATCCATTGAGTATGGTTTATGAAAATGGGGTAATAAGCTAAGAGCTAACCTTCAGGGGGTGCTCATTGTCAGGCATTTCACTTTGGTGGACAACTTGCTTTTTAAAATCCGTTCCGTATCGGATGAAAACCCATACTCCAAACAGAATGAAAAAGCCTGCACCAAATTGTAAGGTAGACAGCCTTTCCCCGAGCAGCACCCATGCCAGCAGGGAAGAAATAACAGGCTCACCGAGTACCGCCATCGACACCGCGGTGGCGTTTATGTATTTGAGCAGCCAGTTAAACAGGTAATGTCCGAACAGCGTAGGCACTATGGCAAGCAGCAGGAACAGCCCCCATTCCCGTGGCGCATATCCAGTAAAAGGTATAGCATTGACCACATTATACAGCGCAAGCGATGTGGCTGCGATGATAAAAACCCAAAAGTTATAGACAAAAGCGCTCAAATGCTCGCGTAGATGCTTGCCCATTAGCATGTGGATGGACACGGCGATCATGCCCAAGAAGGACAGTGCATCTCCGAGCAGAGCTTGTCCTGAGACATGAAAATCCCCTGCGCCGATGGCCAGTGAGCCGACAAAGGCCATACCCATTCCGAAGAGCATAGCGCGATTCGTGCCTGTCCGGAAAAACAAAAAAGAACCGAGCATGACAAGGATCGGTTCCAATGTCATAATAACAGTAGAGCTTGCAACGGTGGTCAGTCGCAGCGAGCCCATCCACAGCAAGAAATGCAGCCCTAGCGCGATACCGGACCAGAGGATCAGCATCCACTGCTTGCGAGTGAGGCTGAATAGCTCGGTGCGGTATTTCCAGACCAATGGCAGCATAAGCAGATTGGTCAGGTACAGACGGTACATAGCGATGACGGACACCTCGGCTTCAGACCATCTGACGAAGATCGAGGAGAACGAAATAGCGATAATACCTATGATGTACAATAATTCAAAGGAAAACGACGGTTTGTGTGCTTGATTCATGTGGCAGCTCCATCCGTATGAAAGAAAATAAATACGTTAAAATTCTTTCTAACGGTATCTCGAAAATGAGGTTTAATATAGCTCATTATACCGTACCTGGCATTCCCATGGTATTAGGATTTTGCAAAATACTGAGAATATAATCAGCGGGAGCGAGAGGGAGGATTTTAAGTGAGATGCTGCATAGAACTTTTGCTGCACAAGCTCGTCTAACATAGTGGAGGTGGATTTTATGAAAAAACATAACACATTTTCAATCATACTACTGACTGTCGTGGCAGTGCTGGCTCTATCAGCCTGTGGTACGAAACCGCAAACCAATAACAATGCACCTTCAGGGGCAGACCAACCGCAAACGCAACAGCCGCAAGTCGCACCAGAGCCGGTTGCTGAACCGCAGGTTAAAAAAGGCACAGGCGTATACAACGGAGCTGCTGATCCGCATACAGTAGAGATTGAGATGAATGGCGAAGCCCAATCCTTCCAATTAGGGGAGGGGATGGATACGGTAATAGCTGGACTTAAAGAAGGTGATCCAGTAGCGTTTGAATATAACGAACAAGCAGTAGAGGGCGACGCGACAGCGAAGCAACTGACTTTAACGAAAATTCAAAAGACAGAGGCTGCAACAGATGGCAATCAAAACGGAAGTTCTGGTCAACAAGTAGGCGGGGAACGTGCGAAAACTCAAACTTTTGACCTTACCCTTGAAGGGAAAAAGGAAAAGCAGACAGCAACCTTGGCAAAGGGAGAGGGCTATTCGCTGTATGTGTTTGACCCGATGTCCCTGTTCCCAGATCAAAACCGTGTCGCTTTGGCGGTAGATGATAACTACTACGCCGAAATTACGAAGTTGCCCTCCAACTTTAATTTAGATGAGCTTCAAAAAGAAGGCAAGAAGGACTTGGCTTCCATTGGCAAGGTGCAAAAGCTGGACAAAGCAGACGTGCCTAAAGTGCTGACCAGCAGCCGTCTGTTCTTGCAAGCGAACGGCTCGAAGATTACACAACAGTATATTGTTGTGGAAAATACTACAGGGGCTTTCAGCGTGAAAGTGAATATTCCACAAGGGGAGCCTGCTGAAGGATTTGAATCCTTCATTTATACATCGCTGGAGAGCCTGCAAGCTAATAAATAATCCTAATATAAAGTCAGATGGACGCTGGCCTATAATTATGAATTTAAGGCAGTTAAACTGCTGAAATTTGTTGTTTCAGGTACTAGCTTAGCGCTTCGAGGGTCTAATCTGTAATTGCGAGACCTGCACTTTTGTGCTATAAAGGATGAGAGAATAAGATCATTCCGGCTTGCGAAGTCGTATGAAGCGATGAAGGAGTTGTTAGATTTAATATGTCCATCGAAATGAATACACAAGAAGTCATCAACGTGATTAAAAACAGCAAGAAAAAGACGCCTGTTAAAGTATATGTAAAAGGGGCTTTGGCTTCCGCATCTTTTGGCGAGAACGTTCAAGCTTTTATTTCTGGAGACAGCGGTGTGGTATTTGGTGATTGGGCCGATATCAAGCCGGTACTGGATAGCGCAAATGCTAAAGAAGAAGATTATGTGGTGGAAAATGACCGCCGTAACTCCGCTGTTCCTATGCTGGATTTGAAAGGCATTAATGCACGCATTGAGCCAGGCGCCTATATCCGTGACATGGTAGGCATCGGTAACAACGCAGTCATTATGATGGGTGCAGTAATTAACATTGGCGTTACGATTGGTGAAGGCACTATGATTGATATGAATGCTGTACTTGGCGGTCGTGTTAAAGTAGGCAACATGTGCCACATCGGTGCAGGCGTTGTCCTTGCAGGTGTCATTGAGCCACCTTCCGCACAGCCCGTTATCGTAGAAGACGAAGTATTGATCGGTGCGAACTCGGTTGTACTGGAAGGCGTACGCATTGGTAAAGGTGCAGTTGTCGCAGCCGGAGCGGTTGTAACTGAAGATGTGCCTCCATACTCTGTAGTAGCGGGTACACCTGCACGTGTAATCAAACAAGTCGATGACAAGACCAAATCCAAAACTGAGATTTTGAAAGAACTGCGCGTTTTGTAAGAAGGCAAAGTTCTTTATGTACCAAAGGTGAACGATTCCTTGTCAGGAGCATGATACACTGACAGCATAACATAGGGACGAAGCACAACGGACAAGGCTCGGCGGCTGCGCCGGGCTTTTGTCCTTTTGTTCTTTTGCCAGGTAAGAGCTGATGAGCTATAAAGAGGAGGCGTAGCAGCAAAATGAGTACAGCCGATTATCGTTCTTTTGTTCAAATACGAAGGGATCTGCATCAAATTCCCGAACCAGGGTTTGAGGAATATAAAACACAACGATACTTGCTGAACTACTTGGAAACGCTCCCTCAGGAGCGGCTGGAGATTCGTACATGGCGTACGGGCGTGTTAGTATTCATTCATGGAACGGCTCCTAAGCGCCGCTATGGATATCGTTGTGATATGGATGGTTTACCCATCGAGGAAGAGACGGGTTACGATTTCCGTTCGACTCATCCTGGCTACATGCATGCTTGTGGACACGACTTACATATGACGATTGGATTGGGAATTGTGACTCACTTTGCGAGTCATCCGATTAAGGATGATCTGGTCGTGTTGTTTCAACCTGCGGAGGAAGGACCTGGTGGAGCCTTGCCTATGCGGGACAGCACGGAGCTGGCCGACTGGATGCCGGATGAAATTGTCGCATTGCATGTTGCACCAGAATATCCTGTAGGCACAATTGCTACTCGCCCGGGTATCCTGTTTGCCAATACATCAGAGCTTTTCATCGATCTCAAGGGTACGGGCGGACATGCTGCTTATCCACACAAGGCGAATGATATGGTAGTAGCTGCTTGCCAGCTGGTAGGGCAATTACAGACGGTGGTAGCCCGTAACGTGAACCCACTGGATGCAGCAGTCATTACTGTTGGCAAGGTTAGTGGAGGTACGAAGCAGAACATTATTGCGGAAACCGCTCGTTTGGAAGGTACAATCCGTACGCTGTCTGCCGATACGATGATGCTGGTTAAATCGCGGATTGAGGCGCTGGTGCGCGGTGTGGAAGCTGGGTTTGAATGTCAAGCGGAGATTCATTATGGCTCCAATTATTTGCAAGTGTACAATGAAGCCAAGGTGACTGAGGAATTCATGAACTGGGTCAGTAATCGGAAGGATGTGCAGCTCGTTGAATGCGGAGAAGCGATGACGGGAGAGGACTTCGGATATTTTTTGGAGCGAATTCCCGGTCTGATGTTCTGGCTTGGCGTAGATACGCCTTATGGCTTGCATCATGCCAAGCTGGAGCCTGCAGAGGAAGCCATTGAGGTAGCCATCCGCGTGCTGACAGACTATTTTATATGGAAGTCTCAAGGGTGAATGATACAGCCTGAATAATTATGTTTAATGAAGAGAATGTAATGGAATGAAGTCGAATTTTTGAAGGAGGGTGTTATGGGAGAGCAAACCATCATCCGATTTGAGCGGGTGACCAAACAATATGACAACGATCCCCCGGTGCTGGCGGATGTCAGCTTTGAGATTGAGCGTGGTAAGTTTTATACACTGCTGGGCCCTTCCGGTTGTGGTAAAACGACAATTTTGCGTATGATTGCAGGTTTTGCAGAGCCGACAGAAGGCTCTATTTATTTGAATGATAAACTCATTAATCGTGTTCCGGCCAATGAGCGGCAGGTCAATACGGTTTTTCAGGATTATGCGCTATTTCCACATCTGAACGTATTTGAAAATGTAGCCTTTGGTCTGCGAATCAAAAAGATGAACAAAAAGGACATTCAGGAAAAGGTGACACAGGCGTTGTCCTTTGTCAATCTGGAAGGCTACGGTGAACGGGAAATTTCCGAGATGTCCGGGGGGCAGCGTCAGCGTGTAGCGATTGCACGGGCTATCGTCAATGAGCCTGATGTTCTTTTACTGGATGAACCTTTGTCGGCACTGGATTTAAAGCTGCGGACAGAAATGCAGTATATTTTGCGTGAAATGCAGCAGCGCCTGGGAATCACTTTTATATTCGTTACGCATGATCAGGAGGAAGCGCTGGCCATGTCAGACGAAATATTTGTCATGAACAAAGGCAAGATTGAGCAGAGCGGCACGCCAAATGATATCTATGATGAGCCGATTAATCGATTTGTGGCTGACTTTATTGGCGAATCGAATATTGTTCCTGGACGTATGATCGCGGATTATCAAGTGGAATTTAACGGTCGACAGTTTGAATGTGTTGACGGAGGATTGCGTCCGAACGAACCGATTGAAATTGTGATCCGGCCCGAGGATTTGGAGATTACGAGTGTTGCTGAAGGCAAGCTGCGGGTAAAGGTGGATACTCAATTGTTCCGTGGGGTTCACTATGAAATAAGCTGCTATGATGATTCAGGACAGGAATGGCTCGTGCATTCTACCAAAAAGGCGGAGCTGGGAAGTGAAATCGGCCTGAAATTTGACCCGGAAGCCATTCATGTCATGCGCTTTGGGGAGACAGAGGAAGAATTCGATCGGCGTCTGGAAGCCTATGAAGAGGTAGATCAGCATGTCCGGTAATACAAGAGCAGCGTATCTGCTGCCTTACTATTTATGGATTGTGCTGTTCGTGGCGGCGCCAGTTGTCCTTGTATTTTACTATTCACTATTTGATGTGGATGGTCATCTCACATTCAGCAACTACGCTCAGTTTCTGACACCTGTTTACTTAAGCATGACGCTTAGCTCGTTTTGGTATGCATTTCTGATTACGGTATGTTCACTGCTCGTGGCGTATCCGGCGGCCTATTTACTTACTCGCACCAAGCATAAGCAGCTGTGGCTGTTGCTCATTATTTTGCCAACCTGGATTAACTTGTTGCTCAAAACGTATGCTTTTATCGGGATTTTCGGAACCTATGGTCCGGTGAATGCGGTGCTAGGAATGGTTGGGTTGGGTGGTCAGCAAATATTGTTTACCAGCTCCAGCTTTGTGTTTGTATCTGTGTATATTTTTGTGCCTTTTATGATTTTGCCCATCTATAACGCGTTGGAAGGCTTGAATCCTTCACTGCTGGACGCAGCCCGTGATTTGGGAGCCTCCAAATGGACCGCGTTTCGCAGGGTTATTTTCCCGTTAACACTTTCGGGTGTGCGATCCGGCTGTATGGCTGTGTTTATTCCAGCGCTGTCGCTGTTTATGATTACCCGTCTGATTGCGGGTAACCGTGTGATTACGCTGGGAACGGCGATAGAGCAGCATTTTCTGGTTACTCAGGACTGGGGTATGGGCTCTACAGTTGCTGTGTTCCTGATTTTGGCGATGGCGATCATTATGCTGCTCACCTCGCGAACGAAACGGAGGGTGCGGCATGGCAAATAAAAACCGATTCGGAAATATTTATTTGGTGATTGTTTTTCTCGTGTTGTATGCACCTATCTTGTATTTGATGTACTATTCCTTCAACAGCGGCGGGACCATGCACGAGTTTGAAGGCTTTACACTTCAATATTACAAAGAGGTGTTCGCAGACACCCGTTTGATCATTATTGTCATTAACACTTTGGTGATTGCTTTGCTGTCGTCTGCATTGGCTACGATAATTGGGATCATGGGTGCGCTGGCTATTCATCAGATGCAGAACCGTCGAGTCAAAAATACGCTGCTGTCGCTCAACAATGTACTAATCGTGAACCCGGACGTTATTATTGGCGCTTCCTTCCTCATTTTGTTCACGATGGTTGGGATTAAGCTGGGTTTTTACTCTGTTTTGTTATCCCATATTGCGTTTAGTGTGCCGATTGCGGTCATTATGATTTTGCCACGCCTTCAGGAAATGAGTCCATCTCTGGTCGATGCCGCGCGTGATTTGGGTGCCAGCCGGCTGGATGTGCTAACCAAGGTGATTTTGCCCTTTATCAAGCCAGGAATTTATGCAGGCTTTTTTATGGCGTTAACGTACTCGCTGGATGATTTTGCGGTGACCTTTTTTGTGACTGGCAGTGGCTATTCGACCTTATCAGTGGAAATATACTCACGTGCCCGTCAAGGGGTTTCCTTGTCCATCAATGCGCTGTCCACGCTCATATTCCTGTTTACTGTGCTGCTGGTGGTGGGCTACTACTTTATCATGCGCAAGGCGAATCGTAATGGTAAAAAAGAGCCTGCGGCGGAAATGGGGGTGCCTAGATGAAGTCGCTTGTGCGCGTGTTTCTGTCCATTTTCATTATCTCGTTTGGCCTGATGGGCGTGGCAGCCTGGCTGAACTCCAGCCAAGGCTACTCCGGTGGTAACACACTGACGGTGTACAACTGGGGAGACTACATTGATCCTGAGCTGCTGGAACGGTTTCAGAAGGAGACGGGCATTACCGTCATTTATCAAACATTTGATTCCAATGAAGCGATGCTGACGAAAATCGAGCAGGGGGGAACTTCATTTGATGTAGCGGTTCCCTCGGAATATGCGTTGGCTAAAATGAAGCAGGAGCATCTGTTGCTCCCATTGGACCACAGCAAACTGCCGAATTTGAAGCATGTAGATGCTCATTATCTAAACCTTTCGTTTGATCCGAATAACCAATATTCGGTTCCGTATTTTTGGGGTACAGTCGGGATTGTCTTTAACCCGGAGCTAACGAAGGGCATTGATTTTCATAGCTGGGATGGCCTATGGGACCCGAAGCTGCGTAATAATCTGTTGCTAGTTGATGGAGCTAGGGAGATTATGGGCATGTCGTTGAACAGTCTCCACTATTCCTTGAATGATACGAACCAGGCGCATTTGCAGCAAGCTTTGACGAAGCTGGAGAAGCTAGCACCCAATGTCAAGGCAGTGGTTGGCGATGAGATTAAAATGCTGCTGGCCAACGAGGAAGCTGCTGCTGGAGTTGTATGGTCCGGTGATGCTTCCGAAATCATGGATCAGAATGATAAGCTGGATTACGTCGTGCCAGATGAAGGGTCCAACCTGTGGTTCGATAATATAGTTATTCCAAAAACGGCCACCCATGTGGACGCGGCTCATAAATTTATCAATTTTATGATGCAGCCCGATGTAGCCGCTCAAAATGCCGAGTTTGTAGGTTACTCCACGCCAAACAAGGATGCAAAGAAATTGCTGCCTGAGGATATTTCTGGCGATGAGCGTTTCTATCCTCCATCTGAAATTACAGATAAGCTGGAAGTATACAACAATCTGGGTAAGCGAATGCTCGCTCACTATAATGAATTGTTCCTGCAATTCAAAATGCATTTAAAGTAGGGGAGTGGCGTTGTGGATCAGGGAATGGTGCTTTAGAGGCCGCTGCGGAGGCGGATGGTGCTTACCATCGCTGTTAAATTCTGATTTTTATGATTGAATATGTAAAGGTGAAAATCGGAATTTAAAGGCGACCGCTTCGCTTGTCCAGCACCATTCCGCCCCCTCCGCTGCGCCGTGCTTAAAGCAACGTACCTGTTAATCCCACGCCGACGGTGAGGGAGTAGGGGAAGAGTGAAAAGAGGCCCTTGAACCACCAACGTAGGTGGTTCAAGGGCCTTTTTTGTGTACTCACCGCGCGAAGCGGTAAGTAATGTCTTTAACCCTACCACTTCACATACCTTAGAAAATTGTGGGGCTTTAAGGCGGGCAGCGAGCGAAGCGGGCCAATTGAATCTGGAGAAGCGGCAGCGTTCGCCTTTGCTGAGGGATTCTTACCTTTAAATGTTTTATACAATTAAAGAATCCCCCAGCAACAGCGATCGGAAGATCAAATGGACTGCGTAGCGCCCCTAACCACCTTAACCTCTCACAATTCCTCTAACAAACCTCTCTATTTTATCCAACCCTTGCTCCAGTACATCCTGTCCGTAGGCGTAAGATAAGCGAATGTAACCTTCGCCATAGGAAGAAAAGGCATCTCCCGGCACGACAGCCACTCCTTGCTCTTCCAGCAGCTTCAAGGTGAAGTCCATCGAGCTTAATCCAAAATGGGCGATGGAAGGGAAGAGATAGAAGGCTCCTTCGGGCTTCTCCAGTGGAATTCCCATATCAGTCAGTCTTCCGTGTACATAGTCACGACGTTTGCGGTACTCATCGCGCATCGGAAGTGCATCATCCACCCCAGCGGTCAGGGCTTCTAGTGCTGCATATTGGCTAATTGAGCTAGCACAGGTCACGTTGTATTGATGCACTTTGACCATGTGCTGTGTGATTTCAGCAGGTGCAAGTGTAAAACCAATGCGCCATCCTGTCATGGAATGTGATTTGGACAGTCCGTTAATGACGATGGTGCGCTCCCGCAAACCTGGAAGAGTCGCAATAGATACGTGCGATGTATCATAAATCAGTTCGCTGTATATTTCATCCGAAATGATAAACAGGTCGCGTTCCTTGAGCAAATCTGCGACGGCTTCCAGCTCTTCGCGGCTCATTACTCGTCCGGTTGGATTCGAAGGATACCCGAGAATGACTGCCTTTGTACGCTCGGTCAGATACGGTTTCAGTACCTCTGCCGTTAGCTTGAAGCCGCTGTTGCGGGTGTCAGCCAACACGGGAATGCCACCTGACAAACGGATCAATGGCTCATATCCTGGGTAGATCGGCACAGGTAGAATGACTTCGTCTCCGGGTGACAAAATCGTGCGCAGGGTAATATCCAGCGCTTCACTGGCTCCGTTCGTCACGATAACCTCATCCTGTCCTCGGTAATTCAGGCCGTATTTGCGATCTACAAACGCTGCTGCGGCTTCGCGTAATTCCGGTAGTCCCGGATTAGGTGTATACGTGGTCCGACCTTCATCAATCGCCCGATGGGCAGCTTCCATAATATGCGCAGGGGTGGGGAAATCTGGCTGCCCAATCGTTAATGACAGAGTTCCGGGTAATGCGGCAACTTTATTGGCGATTTTGCGGATGCCGCTGATTTGAATATTTTTAACCTGATCGTTAAGCAAATGCTCCATAGTGTGTAATGCCACCTTTTTCTGTATTAGAACAAGTTTACAATAATATGATCTGATTATGCTACGGCAAGAAGAATTCATTTTACATAATTCAGGTACTAAATTGGCTAATTTGTGGTATCTTAAATATAGGGTATGTTTGTAAGCGTAATCATAAGGAAAATGGGGAGTGATCAAAGCCAATTGACTTAACGATCACAGAACTAGATAAATGTCAGATTGATTGACTTTGTAAGATAGTTAAGTTATCTTTTGTGGAGAAGTAGTATGATAAAGTAGAATGAATAGAATGCAGAGGTGAAATGTCGTGGGAGTAACAGCTAAACAAATTTTTGTGAATTTACCAGTTAGAAACCTGCAACACTCCATTGATTTTTTCACTTCCATCGGATTTGAATTCAATGCTCAGTTCACGGATGAACATGCAACCTGCATGGTTGTTAGTGAACATATTTTTGTCATGCTGTTGGTTGAAGAACGTTTTAAAGCGTTCACTTCCAAGGAAATTTCAGATGCCACGAAAAGCACAGAAGCGATTGTTGCCCTATCGGTGGAGAGCCGAGAAAAGGTGGATGAGATCGTCCACAAAGCTTTGAAAGCAGGCGGCAAACCCTCCAATGAGCCTCAAGATCATGGTTTTATGTATGGCTGGAGTTTTCAGGATTTGGATGGTCATCTATGGGAGTTCTTTTATATGGCAGAGCAGTCATAGAAGTAAGGGTGATTAAGCAAACGAAGTATCATGGAAAGTAATCTATCCTAAAAGGATAGTTTACTTTCTTTCTTGCATGTGATTGAACTCATCAGGAGGAATTACAATGTCTAACGAAGTGAGAATATACTCTGTTCAAGTGCTCAGCGAAGTATTGTCAGATTCACTAAGCCGGCTGTTGATCGACGTGGTTGCTGATGGTGCATCTATAGGTTTCTTACCGCCACTGGGGTATCAGGAGGCAGCAGCTTATTGGAACAGTGTGCTTGAGGACGGTGTAGTTCTGTGGATTGCCGAGAAGGACGGAATACCTGTTGGGACGGTTCAGCTTCAGTTGGCTCAAAAAGCGAACGCTACACATCGTGCAGAAATTGCAAAGCTTATGGTGCATCCGTCCGGACGCAGGCTTGGGATCGCACGACAGTTAATGAAGGCAGCCGAAGAAGAGGCAGTGCGTCATAACAGAACCCTACTGGTGCTGGATACGCGGGTGGGAGATCCTTCTAATAGATTATATGAGTCGATCGGGTTTGTGGAAGCTGGTGTTATTCCGAACTACGCTCAATCAGCCGATGGTCAGCTGCACGCCACTCGATATTATTATAAGCCATTAAATCCGTATTCCAGTCATAGCTGAGCATTTGCCGAATAACCGTGGTATTTGCGGGAAATCATAACTTGTCATAGGATTACATAACCTTTTTCCGCGTTTATTCGACTGGTAAAGCACGGGAATCGGAACGTATAATGAAGAGGAAATCAGAAAAGGTCTTTTTATGTCATTTGACTGTACTGAATTGAAGAACGTAGCAAACACAGCGGAGGAATCAAAGAATATGAGGCTGGAGCATGATTTTTTAGGAACCAAGGAAGTGCCGTCAGATGCTTATTACGGTGTACAAACTCTAAGAGCAAAAGAAAATTTTCCAATTACAGGCCAACGATTGCATCCTGAGTTGATTAAAGCCATGGCGATCGTAAAAAAGGGAGCAGCGACGGTAAACATGGAACTAACCCGTTTACATCGCCCCAAAGCAGAGGCCATTATTCAGGCTGCTGACGAGATTATTCAAGGACAGTTGCATGATCATTTTATCGTCGATCCGATTCAGGGCGGCGCAGGCACGTCCATTAATATGAATACAAATGAAGTGATTGCAAACAGGGCGCTGGAGCTGATTGGTAAGCAGCGAGGAGACTATCAGGAGATCAGTCCTAATAATCACGTTAATATGGCGCAATCGACGAACGATGCTTTTCCTACGGCCGTACATTTGGCTGTATTAAGTATGATTGATAAGCTGTTAGTCACCATGAGTGAGCTTCAGGAAGCTTTTTCCCGCAAGGCCACTGAGTTTGATAGTGTGATCAAAATGGGTAGAACCCACTTGCAGGATGCAGTGCCGATCCGATTAGGGCAGGAGTTTCAGGCTTATGCTCGTGTGCTGGGCCGTGATATCGGACGCGTTCGTGCAACCAAAGATCACCTGCTAACCATTAATATGGGTGCAACTGCAGTGGGTACCGGCCTGAATGCAGACCGTCATTATATTCAGCGTGTCGCTGAGGTACTGGCTGAGGTTAGTGGCTTTCCTGTGGAAGCAGACGAAAACCTCGTAGATGCCACACAAAATACGGATGCCTATACCGAAGTGTCCGCTGCCTTGAAAATTTGTATGATGAATATGTCCAAGGTGGCCAATGACATCCGTTTGATGGCTTCTGGACCACGCGCTGGTCTGGGAGAACTGAGTCTGCCTGCTCGTCAACCAGGATCATCCATTATGCCGGGCAAGGTAAATCCAGTGATGTGTGAAGTCATTAATCAAATTGCCTTTCAGGTCATTGGTAATGATCATACAATCTGCTTGGCTTCGGAGGCAGGCCAACTGGAGCTGAACGTGATGGAGCCTGTACTTGTCTACAATTTGCTGCAATCGCTGGAAATTATGAAGCAGGGCTTCCACGTTTTCCGTGTTCATTGTGTGGAAGGAATTGAAGCAAATGTGGAGCGGTGCCGTGAATATGTGGAGAACAGTGTAGGTATTATTACAGCGCTCAATCCGCACCTCGGATATGAGGTCGTATCACGCATTGCCCGCGAAGCAATTACGACTGGCAAATCGGTACGTGAGCTGTGTCTGCTATATAATGTACTGACTGAGGAAGAATTGGACATTATATTGGACCCGTACCAAATGACTCAGCCTGGTATTGCCGGAGAATCTTTGCTGAATCGTGAATAATATTGCGGAGTTTAGAATGTAGGCAACTTTGAGATAAAATGAAGGCAGCCCCGTCGAATTCGGCGGGGTTGCTTTTGTGTAAAACCGTGTCAGTGTGATAGGTGGTAACGGTAACCCTACTAAGGAATATACCGCTTGCATGCCTGCTGTAGAAAAGGGGAAGAGGAATGCTGCTGGAGCAATTATCGGCATATAAGGAATTAGGAATAGGACTTATTGTATTACTATTACTGCTTGTGCTCATCATCAGGGGAATGATACGTGGTCGTCGGAATCGGATTTTACGTGATCTGGACCCGCGTAAAATCGGAATTCAGGATATAGATCGTATGGAGGATGGCTCGGAATTTGAGCTTTATTTGCAGCGGCTATTATCCGCACTTGGCTATAAGGACATTTATAAAACAACCAGCAGCCGCGATTTTGGAGCAGATCTGGTATTTACAGACCGTGAAGGCGCCAGAGTCGTAATTCAGGCCAAGCGTTATGCTGTACAACATCCGGTCGGCTTGGGAGCTGTACAGGAAATTTACACTTCCATGCGTTATTATGCGGCCGATAAGTCTGTTGTCATCACCTCCGGACGTTACACGGAATCCTGTAAAACACTTGCTGCTGTCAACGGGGTTAAATTATTGGACCGCAATGATTTGGAAGACATGATTGATTTGTTCAAGTCAAAGCGCCGCGAGGAGGTTATGGATGTAATAGAAAGTAGGGCAGAGGTGATCGCTTCCAAATGGAGTAAAAAATAATTATAAAAGGGACTGAACTACTGGCGGCAAGCTTGAAGCCTAGTAATCAGTCCCTTTTATTATTGAATATGATGCTGCTCTTATACCGTTATCATCAGATGCCTGTCCAGACATCCTTGGCATAGCGTTTATCCTGTTGGAGCTGCTCCAACCATTGCTGTCCTTCTTCTTTACTTGTATGGTGTACATCCGCATAGGCCGCACAGAGCGTGTCTTCAACGTCGGGGGCCATCCGGCTACCGTCGCCGCATACATACAGATGCGCTCCTTCGTCAAGCAAGTGAATCAGAGTGTCTGCATCTTCATTCATGACATGCTGTACATACCTTTTGGGTTGACCAGGCAGACGTGAAAAGGCTGTATGAACCGTGACGATTCCTTCCTGCTCCCAGGCCTCCAGCTCTTGCTTGTATAGATAATCGAGCTTTGGATCACGGCAGCCATAGTATAGATGCGCCTCGCCGAGCTGTTCTCCTCTCTCCTTAAGCACATGGCGTGTTTGGAGAAATCCGCGGAATGGGGCAATACCAGTCCCTGGACCGACCATGATCACAGGCACGGTCGGGTCTTCAGGCAAACGGAAGCCAGACTGAGGCTTTCGCACAAAAATGACAACCGGATCATCTGGTTGGAGCTGTGCTAAATAATTGGAGGCGATACCGAGATATTCGCCCTTTCCGCTACGGGCTGGTCCACGCACGACGCTCACGGTTATACTCGCTGAATTCTCCGACTCAAGCGGAGAACTGGAGATGGAGTAGTATCTAGGCTTGAGTGGTGGTAACAGCGAGATGAAGTTTTCAAATGGCAGCTCGCAGGCTGGATACTTCTCCAGAATATCCAGCATCGTGACGCGCTTCTTTCGTATCTCTTGATCGAAAGTAGTATCCTCGAGCAAAGCTTCGATTTCTTTCTTATGCGGTGGACACACTGTAAAGGATGCCAGTTGCCTTAGCTGGGCTCTGGTTGCCGATTCTTGCAGTTCCACACTGAGAGTGAGCAAATCTCCTACGCTGACAGGCCGATCCAAGGGGAGATGCGCCGCATCCCGGTCACTGCCTTTTAATACGATGTAGTCCTGATCCTGTAACTTAAAGCGTTGCATCACCCTATTAACCAACGAAGCAGGATTACGTGGCAAAACACCAAGATGATCACCCTCGTGATAGGACAATCCGGTTGGTAATTGGATCTCCAGATGTCGTGTACTGCGTTCACTTTCAGCAGCGTGCAGTTCACGATTCGCAGTAACAACGGCAGTAGCTGCCTCATAGTTGGCCGCCAGCGGAGCGCTTAGTACGTCGCTTACAAACTCTATGCTCAGACTGCTGGTGTCCTGAGGTTCTGTATCACTGTGCTCTATCCCGAAAGCATTCAGCAATTCCGGCCATAAGCCGTGGTTCCAGACTTCCCAATCCTTCTCGAAATCACCACTGGCGTCGCCCTCACCCCGATCATACAGTCGCTCTGCCCCTTTGGCAGCCATCAGTTCATCAATCATCCTTGGAATGCGCTGATACGTGCTGGCCCAATTCCGGTCACCGCAACCAAAGACAGCGTACCTTATGCCTGCCAATTGTCCCTCGTCTACCTGCTTCAACCATTCTACGAAGGCATCTGCATTATCTGGCGGATGCCCGTTATAAGATGCGGTCGTAATAAGTACCACACCTTCTTTAGGCAAATGGTCCACACGATCATTTAGAGTTGCAATGCTACTGTTGAAACCCCAATTCCGGCCTAAATCGGCTAGTTCACCTGCAAGTCCCTCAGCTGTACCCAGATTCGAGCCGTACAAAGATAGCAAAGAAGTATCATGCTTTTCGGCATGGGGGGCTGCAACTTTTTGTTCCTCTTTTTCATGAAGTTCTTGAGCGGCACCTGGCAGCATGACGGTAGTCTGTGTGCTGCGCGGACGTACTTGAATGGTGAAGCCCTCAGGCTTGAGTGTGAGCGTTTCTTTGACTTTCAACTCATAATGAGTATGGTCAATCAGCTCAAAATGTTTCAGTACCATACCCAGCACAAGGGTGGCCTCCTGTAAGGCTAACTGTTGTCCGATACAGGCCCGTTGACCGTTGCCAAACGGTTTATAGGCATCTTGCGGAATGGCGGATGGGTCCTCAAAGCGTTCGGGTCTAAATTCCTCAACATCTTCGCCCCAAGCCTCGGTATCACGGTGAAGTTTGGGAATAAGTACATTGACACTGTCGCCTTTTTTAAGCGGATAGGTTCCGTCGAGCAGCGTATCTTCTTTGGCGAAGAGAGAGAAGGCGGGCGCTGTTGGCCATAGCCGCAGGGCTTCATTCAGTATCATCCTTATGTACTTGAGTTCACGCACCTGAGTATAGGAAGGCAGCGAATCGGTGAGCACGCGATCTACTTCTTCATAGGCTTTGGTTAGTGTTCGTGGATTTTTAAGCAAATAGTAAATGGCAAAGGATAAAAGTCCACTGGTCGTTTCATGACCGGCGATGAGAAAGGTAATGATCTGATAGCGGATATTTTCATCATCCAGGGCTTCACCTGTTTCCGGGTCCTTGCCTTCCAGCATACGTGCCAGTAAATCCTCTTCACCTTGGTTGCCCGTGGTTTTGCGTTCTTGAATAATGCTGTCCACCAGAGAGAACATCGTTTCGATGTCGTGTTTAAACTGTTTTTTCTTCGATAACATCAGCTTGTTTTGCAAATTGAGACGTTGCAACTGACCCATTGCTTCATCCAGTGCGCGTGTCATACTGGTCACGAACGGATGGGGCTGGTCGCGGTAAAAGCTGTTAAAACGATAATTAAAGCCGCATAACCCGATAGTATCCAAAGTCAGGCGGGTCATATCCTCCGGTACCTCTACACTTTCATCTGGATTGAGCCGAGACCATTTCTGCACCAGCTGAACAGCAAGATCAAGCATCATATTGTGGTAACCCTTCATGGCCCGCTGACTAAAGCTTGGCAGCAAGATTTGATGGGCCTTGCGCCAGTTCGGCTCCTCAGTCCAGCTTGTGAATAGTCCATCTCCGGCAAAAGCTCGTACTTTTTGTAAGGGAGCCCACACCTGTTTGTCGAAACGGGATTCATCACAAGCATCTGCGACCAGCTTATGACCGGAAATATAAATGTTCGTTCCTTCAGGTAGATCCATGCGAAAGATGGGACCGTACTCATTGGCAAGCTTAACCAGCGACTGGACAGGGGCATGGGTATCGATCAAGGGCAGATTTCCTAAGGGACCGTATGTTTTAGGCTGCGGAATTGAATTTGTTGAAGTCATTCTAAATGTAGCTCCTTTCAGTTTCAACATAGAGTGATGGTTGAAGGGGGTTCCTACGTTTACCATAAAAATTACACTTTATTCTTTCCGGATAAACGAAATAAATAATTTTAGACAGTTCGTACAATAAAAGCAGTACGAAAAGAGGCGCTTATTACATGTAGAAGAAGATGAACCCAATGTCATTATCCATTTACAATGAATTTACAGAAAAATTTATGAACAAATTCACCTCTATAACCGATATAAAGATGTTGGGGATTTGCATTTTATGTTGAGGTGATATGTCATGAAAAAACGAGCTGTATTATTAACTTTTAGGTGGATTCCCATTGTCACGATCTTTGCATTATTGCTAAGTGCATGTGGGCAATCAGACGTACAAACCAAGGCCGAACCCATTAAGGTGGGAATCGTGCTGTCAGATATTGGTCTGGGTGATCAATCTTACAGCGATGCGGCTTTTCGAGGTTTGGTCAAGGCACGGGATGAGGGGAAGATTGTTTTTGAATACCGGGAAATAACTGAGACCAAGACGTATGAGGCTGCTTTTAATCAGCTTGTTCAAGAAAAAGCAGATTTAATCATTGGGTTGGGTTACATGGTGAAGGACAGTTTGGAGGCTGTTGCCAAAAAGAATCCGGACCGTAAGTTTTTAATCGTGGATGAAACATCGGAATTGCCGAATGTGGCCTCCATTACCTTCAAAGCAGAAGAGGGCAGTTTTATGGCCGGGGTTGTTGCCGGTTTGACGAGTCGTACGGAACAGGTGGGTTTTCTCGGAGGTGCGGAATCTCCTCTGTTGAAAAAGTTTGAAATTGGGTATCGTGCAGGGGTGCAATCAGTCAAGCCTAATGCCAAAGTTACGGCAACGTATGCAGGAGATTTTGGCAAACCGGAGCTGGGTACGAAAATTGCGGATGACATGATCAATCAGGGCCAGATTGATGTCATTTTTGCAGCAGCAGGGCTAACCGGTGTAGGTGCGCTACAGGAAGCGCAGAAGCAGCACAAATTCGCCATCGGGGTCGATAGCGACCAGTTTTTTATTGCAGAAAAAGCGGTGGTGACCTCAATGATTAAAAACGTAGACAGTGCAATTTATACAGTAGTCAAAGGCTTTGCAGACCATCAAAGAAAATTTACGGAGAAGGATATGGTGTTTGGACTTGCGGAAGAAGGTATAGGTTTGGCGCCTATTCGTGTCGTGACACTGAATCCGGATCAGCAAAAGGTAATGGATGATTTAATGGAAAAAATCAAATCCGGCACACTTACTGTACCCACCCAATAAATTTTCGCAAACGGAGGATGAATGCTGATGAAACTGCAAGGTAAACTGGTGCTTAACGCGATGATTTCCCTGATCGCTTGCCTGGCTTTAGTAGCTTATATCATTTTTGAATTGTTACGTATTAACGCTCAAAGTAGTAATCTTGTTCCAGCTATGTTGAATGTACAGCAGCTTAATGCCTATTTGATTCAGTCGGGGCAGGCACTGCAAAATTATTCTACTTCCATGACGGAGAGCAACAAAGCCGATGTGCAAAATCAGCTAACTCAGTCTGAAAAAACGATTACTTTGCTTTCACAGGGCATGATGCAGACCGAAGCACAGCAAAAGCGACTGGATTCGATTAAAATAAAATTCAGCCAATTGAAAGTAGCAACGGAAAAAGCGATGAGTGCTCAGAACAGCCCAGAATCCAAACGAGAGGCCATGCGTGCCCAGGGGATTCAGAACGATGTATTTATGCTGGATCTGCTGACCAAGGCGCGCTACGACCAATACACAGAAGACCTGACCAAAAGTATTCGTTTTACTTGGCAATTAGCCTTGGCAGGTGCAGTTCTACTTCTGGTGGCGGTTGGGCTATATAATACATATACCTCCAGGCAGCTTGCCCTTAGAACCCGCAAGTTAACGGATGCAGCGAAGCAAATTGCCGAGGGGAATTTAACTGTTCAACTTCCTCAAACAAAGGGCCGAGACGAGCTGGACGAGCTCAATGAATCTTTCCGTGTTATGATCGGGAACTTGCGCAGCATTGTACTCTCCATTGATCAGGCGGGTAATCGTGTCGATCTGATGGCTCGGGATATTGATCAGCACAATGAGGCCATGAAGGAAATTGTGACACAAGTCAGCACATCAACAGAGGAACTTGCGATAGGAAGTCAGAAAATTGCTGAGGACCTGTCATCGACAGTTAGCGTGGTGGATGATATGCAGCAGAAGTTTGAATCTAATTTGCTGGAGACTACGCAATCAACCACGTATAGTGAGGATGCTTTGCGTGTCATTGAGCAGGGTGCGCGTGTCATGAGTGATCAAATGCGAATTGTTGCAGAGAACCGTTCGGCAATGTCCGAAGTGGAACAAACCGTTAGAGAGCTGGAATCTAATGCAGCTGAGATCACAACTATGACCGGTTATGTATCTGAAATTGCCAGCCAAACGTCGCTGTTGTCCTTGAATGCCTCGATTGAGGCTGCACGTGCGGGTGAAGCGGGAAAAGGCTTTGCTGTTGTTGCCAATGAAGTGAAAAAGCTGGCGAGTCAATCTGAATCTGCTGTAAAGAAAATTTATACCGCTGTTGAGGGGATCACGCAGGCTATGGATAAGGTGAAGACTTCTGTGGCACAAAGTCAGGAGTTGTTCCGCGAGCAGGAGAAGGCAACCTCCTCCACCGGAGAATCGTTTAGAGAGATTAGTGGCAAAGTGCAGCAAATTGCCGGCCAAGTCAGCAAATTATCCATAGACATGAATGTATCACGAGAACTGAGTGTACAGGTGCAGCAAGCTATTGAGAATATTAGCGCAATCACTCAGCAGTCCGCCGCAGGCAGTGAAGAGATTACGGCTTCCACGGTGGAGCAGAAGCGTTCCTTCGAGGAATCGGCTGAGAAGGTAAAGGAGCTTCGCCAGATTCGCGAGGAGATGCAGCGGGAACTGAATCGTTTTCAGGTGGAAAAGACGAGCTAACACTGTAATATGGATTTTAAAAGTGAAGTTAAATTGAACCAGCTTGATGTAGTGATATTGCATTAGTTAATGATGATTTATTCTTGGATTATAGAGAGAAATAAAAGAAATCTGGTCGTCCTGTAGGTTTTATGCTTGAGGATAGTATGGAATAAGCTTTTAAACGACCAAGTTTAATGGTGAAGCCATGACGAATAGGTACTTAAAGTCTGGTATTATTAATCCATTTGGAATTGCATATGAATATGTTTCACTAGGGCGTGTCTTCAAAGTGTTTAAGTAGGAATATATTGGTTAAAACCATTAAATGAGTACACGATATGAAATTCAAGATCAACAATGGCGGCAGATTCAAGATCTTTTTCCACCTGAACGAAAACCACAAGGAGGACGTCCTGCAGTGGACAATCAAATCATGTTGAATGCCATGCTATGGGTGGCCCGTTCAGGCGCCCCTTGGCGTGATTTGCCCGCTTTCTTTCCCAATTGGAAATCTGTCTACACCCGCTTTCGACGCTGGCAGAAAGCAGGGATTTGGGATGAAGTGTTCAAACACGTTTCGCTGGATTCCGATGAGGAAAGCGTGATGATTGATGCCACGATTGTGCGAGTTCACCAGCATGGATCAGGCGCAAAAGGGGGCAAAGCAAGCAAGCGATCGGACGTTCCCGTGGTGGATTAAGCACCAAAATTCATGCTGTGGTGGATGCGTTAGGCAACCCACTTCGCTTTGAATTGACCGGAGGCGAGGCGCATGATTCCGTCCATGGATACGAAATGCTTAAAGCCATGAAACTGACGATGAAGCAAGTCTTGGCCGACCGAGCTTACGATACGAATGCAATCCGAGCTTTTTTGGAAGAACAGCGAGCCATCCCCGTGATTGCGGGTAAGAAAAACCGCCGAGTGCCCCCGAAATATGATCGGGACATCTACAAAGAACGTCACTTAGTAGAATGTTTCTTTAACAAAGTAAAAAACTACCGTCGTTTGGCTACTCGCTATGATAAATTAGCGTGTACGTTCAAGGCGTTTTTGACCTTGGCATCCATTGTAGTGTGGCTTACTTAAGTTTGAAGACACACCCTAGGCAAATTTGAATCAAATATCCAAAATTTCACCGAAGAGGCCTATTCCACTTGAACATAAGGAGGAATAAGTCTTTTTTGCATGTTGTGGAGCAGAGGCCAAGCTGAAGAAGTCCAAGAGAACTGCCAGAAAAATCATCTCACGACCTTCCGGCCTAACATTCATCTTTTCTCAAAATGGATATGCTATCCTTGACAAAGGTCGGCTGTGACATTCCGTTAACTTCTGCCGTTCTAAACTGCAGAATACACACTGTTAACAGATAACGCTTCCAAGTTACTATAGATTTAACGCAGCGTGGCTTCATCCGATACTAGTATCACAAAAGAGGGAGACCGATGAAGGAATATACGATTGTCCATATTTTATTCACCAGACAGGTTCCTGTTAAAATGAGCGAGCTGATCACGAAGGTGGGACTTTCCGAACGAACGATCCGGGATGTGCTGCGTTCTCTAGCCAGGATGGGGGAGGCACACGGCTTTCGGATTAGGATGATTCGCAATCAGGGATATTTGCTTGAGATAAAGAATAGCGAACGATTCAAGGTTTACCTGGAAAAAGGGCTAGTCCAGCGCGATCGGGTGGATCAGGGCAACAAGCAATCACGGCAACAGTATCTGCTTTTCAATCTTTTGCAAAGCGATACGTTCCAGTCTATGGACCGAATGGCGGAGGAGATAGGCGTCAGTCGCTCGACTATTATTGCTGATCTGAAAGAGGTGGAGCAGCAGCTTGCCGCATTTCGCTTGAGTCTGACACGCAGAGCCCATTACGGCATGAAGATTGAAGGGGATGAAAAAGATTTCCGCAAAGCATTCTCCTACTTCATTTTGCAGACGAGCCATGCCCTCCAGCACACCGAAGATTTCCATGCCTATGAGCGGGAGTTCGACAAAGAGAAGCTGAAGGTCTATCTGCTTCAGGTGCTGAAAGAAAAGGAACTAAGAATATCCGATGTATTCCTGGATAATATCGTGACACATCTGTCCATTCTTCTGTACCGGATTTCCAAACACAATTTTATTGTCTCCGGGCCGGAGCCGCAGAGCGCGACTGAGCCGGTCTACCTTGATATCGCTCGTAGTCTAGCGAGCTGGATCGAATACAACTACGGAATCAAGCTGCCCGCTGATGAAATCGAGTATCTTGCACTGCATATTTCCGGTAAAACGATTATGGAGCATATGTCGGCCGAGACCAAAGCTTATTTGCGGGACGGGATCAGTGCCATCTTGGACAGGCTGGACCGCGAATTTCTGACTTCTTTCAACGAGGATAACGAACTGCGGGAAGCGCTGCTTCTGCATATGTTTCCGCTACTTAACCGCCTGTACTACAACCTCCAGTTAGGCAACCCGCTGGTGGAGGATGTGTACAGCCAGTATGCCAATGTCTTTGTGATCTCTTTCCGTTTTGCCGAGATTATCGAGGAGCGATATGGGTTCAAAATGTCGCGTGACGAGGCTGGTTATGTTGCCCTCCATTTCGCCACCCATCTGGAAAGGATGCAGCAGCGTAATCTGGAGCGCTTCAAGCGGATCGCCGTGATCTGCTCAACGGGCGCAGGTAGCGCCCACCTGATTCGGCTGAAGCTAGAGGCGGTTTTTCCAAAAGCTTCGGTCATTACTGCGCCCATTGCCGAGTTGGGGGATCTTAGCAGCAAGCCCGTGGATCTTATTTTGACCACTGTGCCGCTGGATACGGAGATCAGGGAGAAGCCGGTTATCCACATCAAGCAGCTTTTGGACGATCACGAGATCCAGCGGATCAAGGAGATTCTGTCGTTGCAGATGAACCGAACTCAGCCGTCCCACAAGCTGATGGATTTCAAAGATCTGTTCCGCAAGGAATTGTTCCATCTCTCGGGGCCGGAGGATTACAAGGAGCTGTTGGAGCAGCGCTGCCAGGAAATTGTCGGCTTGAACTTTGCGGCAAAGGATTTTCCCGAGCAGGTGTTGTTCCGGGAGAATAAATTCACAACCATCTATAAAAATGGCGTCGCCGGCCCGCACCCGATGCGCATGAGTGCCATTCGCGATTGTATCAATGTTACTCTGTTGAAAAAGCCGGTCATATATGAGGGCAAATCGGTCCAGTTGATTTTTCTGATTAATCTGCGACCGGGTCAGCTGTTTTTGCATAAGGAAATCAGCAAGCTGCTGCTTGTGCTCATGGAAAAGGAGGATAGTCGTAACCGGCTGCTCGCCGTAAACAGCTATGAACAATTTATGAACGAGATAGAAAACCTGCTATAAAAGAACCTGTTATAAAAAAGATACGGGAGTGAAATAACGATGGAATACGAACAAATGGTAATGCAGATTATTTCCAGCAGTGGCGAGGCGCGCAGCCTTAGTCTGAAAGCAGTGCGCACCGCGCGCAGCGGCCAATTTGAGGAAGCAGCCGGGCTGATCAAAAACGCCAAGGAGAGCCTGACCAAAGCGCATAAGGTGCAAACCGGTCTTATTCAGGCTGAAGGCCGCGGCGAAAAAACGGATATCACGCTGCTGATGATCCATGCGCAAGACCATTTGATGAATGCTCTGACGGTACGGGAACTGGCTGTAGAACTGATTGAAGAAGTGAAAGAGCGCAAAGCGCTAGAAGAACAATTAAAAGGATTGGTGAAGTAATATGAAAAAGATACTGCTCGCCTGTGCAGGGGGATTCTCGACAAGCATGCTGGTGGAACGAATGAAGGAATCGGCTCGTGCCCAAGGGATCGAGGTTGTCATCGATGCGGTGGCGGAGAGCGATATTGCCGATCAGGCGCCATTCGATATCATAATGCTTGGGCCGCAAATGGGCCATGCTGAAGACGAACTTGCCGTGGAATACGCGAACATCCCGGTAACAACGATCGATATGATGGATTATGGCCTGATGGACGGCGACAAAGTGCTGGCAACGGCCATGAAAATGATGGAGAAGGGGGCCTAGTTCATGGCAGGCGCCGCAGAATGGAGAGCCAAGATACAGAAAGTCAGCACCAAAATTCAAAAGAACACCTACATCAGCGCCGTTTCCAATGGTCTAATGGCCCTTATGCCCGTTTTGATTCTAGGCGCTATTTTTTCCCTGATCAATGCCCTGAAGCTGGAGCCTTATCAGAACTTTCTGGAAAGCACGGGTCTGAAAAATTACACCTCAATCCCTGCGACGATAACGACGGACCTGATCGCCTTGTATGCGGTTTTTTCAATCGCTTATAATTTCGCAATGCAGCACAAGCAGCAGGGCTTCTCAGCGGGCATTCTCGCTCTGATGAGCTTTTTGTTGGTAACGCCGAAGGGAATGCTCGACGATGGCACGACCAAAGCGTTGGCCTATTCTTGGCTGGGCGCCAAAGGGTTGTTTGTGGCGATTATTTTGGCCCTAATTGTCGGCAGGGTGTATACCTTTGTACTTGAAAAGAAATTTTATATCAAAATGCCGAAGGGCGTTCCGCCTACCGTCGAGAAATCTTTTGCCGCATTAACGCCGGGTTTTGTTGTTACCGTTCTGATGCTTATACTTTCTGCGATTTTTGCGGCTACAAAATATGGAAATATGCATGAGTTTGTTTTTTCCATCATTCAGCTGCCATTGACGAGCCTGGGCGGAACCTGGTGGGCAATGCTGATCTGCATCTTCGTTATCCACCTGCTCTGGTTCTTCGGCGTTCATGGAACGCTGGTCGTTTATTCTGTTGTCGGTCCGATTTGGGTGGCGCTGGGACTTGAGAATCTGGACGCGTATCAACGCGGCGTGGAAGGCAGTCATATTATTGGGTCGCCGTTTTTCCCAGTCTATGTATTGATCGGCGGCGCGGGGGCGACGCTCGGGCTAATCATCGCCATGCTGTCCGCTAAGTCCAAACGCTATAAAATGCTGGGCAAGCTGGCGATTATTCCAAGCTTTATCGGCGTCAACGAGCCGGTTATCTTCGGGATGCCGTTGGTGCTGAACGTGCGGTTCATGATTCCGTTCATTGTAACTCCGCTTGTGAGCAGCGGTTTGGCGATTTTGCTGACCTCACTGGGGATTTTGCCGGTACTGCACGGCATTCAGGTACCGCTGGGCATTCCGGTTCTGGTCAATGGCTGGATGAACGGCGGCTGGCGTGTGGCTGCGTTCCAGTTGGTCATGATCGCCGTCAGCTTCCTGATCTACTACCCGTTCTTCAAAAAAGCCGACGCCGAGGCGTACGAGCAGGAACAACAGGCTGAGGAAAAGGCTACTGCCAACTAATAAAAAAAGGGGGTGTATAGGATGCTAAAACATTTTCCAGAAGGATTTTTATGGGGTGGCGCGGTAGCGGCCAACCAGGTCGAAGGCGCTTTTAACGAAGACGGCAAAGGGCTATCCACCGCCGATGTGGTCAAATATTGTCCGCCGGAGGAGCGCCAGAGTCTGGAACAGTTATTATCCATGTCCCGGTCGAAGCTGGAAGCCGCTATTGCGGACAATGGGCAGGGCAACTATCCCAAGCGGCGAGGGATTGATTTCTACCACCGCTACAAGGAAGACATCGCCCTGTTCGCTGAGATGGGCTTCAAGGTGTTCCGCTTGTCCATTTCGTGGCCACGCATTTTTCCGAATGGGGATGAGGCGGTTCCGAATGAAGCGGGGCTTCGTTTCTATGACGCTGTATTTGATGAATTACGCAAATATAACATTGAGCCGCTGGTTACGATCTCCCATTATGAAATGCCAGTTCATCTGGTCACTAAGTATAACGGCTGGGAGTCGCGCGAACTAGTGAACCTGTTTGTCCGCTATGCGGAGACGGTATTACGTCGCTACAAAGACAAGGTGAAATACTGGCTGACCTTCAATGAGATCAACTGCACTCTAAAAGCGCCGTTTCTCGGTGCAGGTATCATAATGGACGGCAAAGCCAATGTCAAGCAGATCGCTTTTCAAGCTCTGCACCATCAGTTTGTCGCCAGCGCCTTGACCGTCAAACGCGCGCGAGAGATCAACTCGCAGTTTCAAATTGGCTGTATGCTGGCCCGCAAGTTGCTGTATCCGTATTCCTGCCGTCCAGCAGATGTGGAGAAAGCTCAAAGTGAGAACCAGATGGCCCAGTTCTGCACCGATGTTCAGGTAAGGGGCTATTATCCTTCTTATATCCAGCATCATCTTAAGCGGCATGGGATAAGCATCAAAATGCAGCCGGAGGATGAAACGATTTTACAGGAAAATCTCGTAGACTTCCTGTCTTTCAGCTACTACATGTCCTCTGTTGTCAGCACGGATGACAGCATTACGGCGAAAACGGAGGGGAATCTCTCTTCAGGCTTGTCCAATCCGTTCCTGCGCACGTCTGAGTGGGGCTGGCAGATCGATCCGACTGGCCTGCGGGTCGTGTTAAAAGAGATGCATGACCGGTACCAGATTCCGTTGTTTGTTGTTGAAAACGGGCTTGGAGCCGTAGATATTGTTGAAGAGGACGGCAACATCCGGGATGATTACCGCATCGAATATTTGGCCGAGCATATCGAGCAGATGGCTGAAGCGATCGCCGAAGGTGTAGAACTGATGGGCTATACCAGTTGGGGCTGCATCGACCTGATTTCTGCTTCCACTTCGGAGATGCGCAAGCGGTACGGTTACATCTATGTGGACCAGGACGATGAGGGGAATGGGACGCTGAAGCGTATCCGCAAAAAAAGCTTTTACTGGTATAAAAAAGTGATCGCCTCAGGCGGAACGGATCTAAGCAGATAACTGAAGCTTGTAGTAAAAGAATTGTTTAAAGCACTGTTAAATGGATCTTTAAAAGGATCGTTCCCGGGCTTCCGTTCGGGGCGGTCTCTTTTTGCGTGTTGGGCGTGCTGGTGGGTTTGGAAAGTGCCGGGAAGCGTAATGGTTTGGGCACTAAGCTACCATTCGAGGATGATAGGTAAACTCAAGCAACAAAAGTACATTGAAATAAAAAGGAACTTGGTTTACTCAACCTCAAAAGGTAGAATACTCATCCAATCGATCGGTAAATCAATTCCTGCAAGTGTAGAAATGACTGACCAATGGGAGAAAAAGCTTCGTGAAATAGGACAGGCAAAGTAAATAAAGAAGAAGTTTACCCTCTACAGGGAGACTTCTTCTTTTTATTTTTAATGATGTGACTTCTGTTAAGTTTGATTTGTAAAGGCAGGAAATTCCACTTCATGCGTCAAATAGATGTAGAGGTAATATGTCATCTAATATAGAGTAAGAGGAAGATGGACAACGTAGTCCGGAAGGATGAAGTTACAGGTATGTTGCGACTTAAGCTTCGTTTGATACTGAAAAATAAGCAGACAAGACTGATTCTGCTGCTCACGCTGTGCGTGTCGCTCGTGATCAGCGTGATCGGCTTGCTATCGTATTCAAGATACCGTGAAGGTTTGGATACCGAGCTGAACACACCTAATATAGAATTGTTGCAAATCAATCTGGATGTGACCAATCGGGCTTTCCGTGAGTCGGACAACAAGGCGCTGGATGCGGCTTATCATCTCGATGTAGAGGCTTTTGTACGTGTCACGAAGGATGGAAAGTCGTTATCCAACAACGTTACTGTCATAGATCGGCTTCAGAAATATTTGAAAACCCTTTCTTCACACGAAGAAATTTTTTCGATTGAAGTCATTTCTTTGGATAATCATGCTCTCGTGTCCAGCAATTATGGTTATTTGCCAGATTGGAATCAAGCACCGGATACAACCTGGGTTCCCTGGATTCAGGACATTCAAAAAAAGCCGCTATTGATTAAGCGAAGATGGTATGGCACGGATCAACAGCATGGCACGATAGAGCTGCTCTCGCTGGCTAGGCCTATAGTAGAGAATGGACAGGTCAGGGGTGCGGTGTTAATCAATCTGGATTACGACCGTTTTTTCTCCAAACTGTATATTCATTTATCCAACTCGCAATACGTCTATGATCTGGAGGGCGAGCTGATCTATCCCAAGCTGAGATCGTCCATACCCTTAAATGATATGAGCAGGGTTTTGAAAGAGCTGGATGTGAATCCTTATGCTTATGTAGAAATCGGGGATATGGAATATATGGCGAACCAGACCTTTTCTGATGTCACGGGCTGGCGTCTAGTATCACTTGTACCGATGGACAAGCTACTGAAAAATGTGAAGCTGGCGCGCAATATGATGCTGTGGCTGGCCTTGATCTCTATCCTGGCTGGGTGCTCGGCAGTGTACTATTACAGTTATGCCGCTTTTCGCCCTATGAAAAAAATTAATAATCTCTTGAATTTAGGCAACAAGGGAACGCGTCAGGGAGGATTGTATGATCTGGAACCTGTGATTAGCAAGTTGGTTGGAGAATTTCACCGTAAATCATTGGTGGTAGAGCGAAGCTTGCCGGAGCTGCGTTCCAAATATATAGAAGATGTCTTCCAGCGTAGAATGGGTGTACAGGAAATGCGAACGAAATGGGAGCAGTATTTTTCCGATTGGGCTAATAATTCTTTGGTTGTTATGATCGTGTCGATTGATCGGTATTCTACGTGGACTGCAAGCTTTCCAGACGAGGACAAAATGCTGCTCAAATATGCGCTGAACAATATTTTGCTGGAGATGCTTGAGCCTCATTGGAAAGCAGTTAGTGCGCCGGAGGAAGAGAGTGGTTTGGTTGTACTGCTGCAGTTCAGAGAAAGCACATATGAAGTTGAAGCGGAGGGAGCTGCTAAAGAGAGAGCATGGCTTCGCAACAGCGTTGACAGGCTAATTCAGGTTGTTGGGGAATATCTTCCTATGACGATTTCGGTAGGGATTGGGCATAGGGTCACAGATATTCAAGAGGCACGGGCGTCTTTTATAAAAGGAAAAGAGGCGCTTAATTTGCGTTTGTATGAGGGGTATGGACGTTCACATATGAATTTGAGCAGCAACATAAATGTCAAACAGGATTGCATAGTGGATATGCAGCCACAGGATCAGGCTCAGGATGCAAGATTACTGGACCATCGGCGTGTGGATCTGATTCGTGCTGTGGAGTCGCAGGAACCTGGTGCAAGTGCAAAGCTAGTCAGCCAGTGGGTAGAAGAACTTCGACTCTTTAGGACATCTCCAAACCAGGTCTACCTATTTGTTCATGAACTACTGGAAGATTTGTTAAAATGGTGTACCACTCAAAGCGTGACTCCGCCAGATCAGCTCGCTGATTATCATTGGAATCAGATTCTGACGCTAGACCTTCAAGACATTGAGGCGCTGCTGGCCATCATGTTGACTGATATTGAAGAGAAATGGCATGGACGCCAACAGTCCAAAGATTTTGCACGTGTACAAGAGATGATCGACTATATGGAACATCACTTGCATTTGAACATCGGGCTTCAGGAAATTGCGGATCATGTTCACATGAGCGTGTCTTCGGTGAGTAGTATGTTCAAAGAGGAAACGGGGACTACCGTATATGATTATTTGACTGGATTACGTGTCAAAAAGGCATGCATATTGCTGTGTGAAACGCATTTGAAAATTGGTGAAATTGCAGAGCAGGTCGGGTATCGAAACGAGAACAGCTTTATTCGTGTATTTCGCAAGTATAAGCAAGTGACCCCAGGGAAATTCAGACAAATCAACAAATCCTCTAATGAATATGCAGATCGGTCAAAAGATCGATACTTTGGTGAAATGGAAGATAAACACGAAGATTAGACGATAGATGTGGGCCTCCACGTTGCGGTACATTGACTTCATGTAAGCGTGAACAAATGACCAAAAACGTTGGAGGTGACGACGGGCGCAATAGGCCCAGTTTATTTGTGGAGAAGAGGAAACGTAATGAAGAAAAAGCCATGGCAAAAATATGTGCTGGTTGCGGCAGGAGTGGCTATGCTTTCTGCCTTGAGTATCAGTGAATATGTGGATCACCGCACCCTGCAGGATCACAGTCGTATATTTCCTGCGAAGCCAGTAACGCTTGTCGTTCCATATGCGGCGGGGGGCGGTACGGATATTACCGCAAGAGCGTTGGCAAAGGCCGCCGAAAAGCATCTCGGACAGCCGATCATCGTCGTTAATCGAACAGGCGGTGGTGGTTCTGTTGGGTTGATGGAGGGAGCTGAGGCGCAGGCGGACGGTTACACCGTAACGTATCTGGTCGCTGAACTGACTACATTGCCACATTTGGGGCTGCTGCCGATCACCTATGAGCGCTTTAAGCCGCTGCTTCAGACCAATATGGACCCTTCTGCCATTACGGTCCGGGCGGACGCCCCGTGGACGACGGCGAAAGCATTTCTGGAGGATGCTAGGGCTCATCCAGGCAAGCTAAAAATGGGTAATGCAGGCACAGGAAGTATATGGCACCTCGCTGCCGCGATGCTGGAGCAGAAAAGCGGAGTCCGCTTCACCCATATCCCTTATGAGGGAGCAGGTCCAGCTGTTTCTGCTTTAATGAGCGGATTCGTGGACGCTGTACCTGTCAGTCCCGCAGAGGTGAAGAAATACGTGGACGAAGGAAAACTTCGCATACTGGCGATCCAGGCAGACACCATTTCGGAAGCGTTTCCAAAAGTGCCGACACTTCAGCAGGCGACTGGGCTGCGTGTCCATTTTATCGGCACCTGGAGAGGGCTGGCTGTACCTAAGGATACACCCAATGAAGTGGCTCGAACGTTAGCGGATGCACTGATCAAGGGGACGAAAGACGAGGAATTCAGGGAGGAAATGCGAAAGCATGGGTTAGGATTGCGTGTCCAGGATGCAGAAGCATTCGCGCGTCAACTGAAGGATAGTCATGATACTTTCGCAAAACTGATTCCTGAGCTCGGCTTAAGCCGCAAGTAAAACGGCCTTGTTTTTGCATTGGCAAAAACGAAAGGGTTGAATGAAGTTATGAAAATCAAACAAAACATCGATAAAATTCCAGGGGGCATTATGCTGGTGCCGCTGTTTATCGGCGCACTTTTTCATACATTTACTCCATGGGCAGGCGACTATTTTGGATCTTTTACCAAGGGATTGATGACCGGTACGGTGCCCATTTTGGCAGTGTGGTTTTTTTGTATGGGCGCTTCCATAGATGTGCGAGCGACAGGCACCGTATTGCGTAAATCAGGAACGCTCGTATTGACTAAAATCGCGGTCGCTTGGGTCGTGGCGATCATTGCGTCTAGATTGCTGCCGGTTGGCGGCGTAGAAAGTGGGCTATTTGCAGGTTTGTCGGTGCTGGCGCTGATCTCGGCTATGGATATGACGAACGGCGGTCTCTACGCCTCCATTATGCAGCAGTATGGCTCCAAGGAAGAGGCAGGAGCATTCGTGCTGATGTCACTGGAATCGGGTCCGTTGGTAACCATGCTTATTTTAGGGAGTACCGGACTGGCCGTTTTTGAACCGCAAACATTTGTCGGGGCCGTATTACCGTTTTTGGTCGGCTTTATGTTGGGCAATCTGGATCATGATTTCCGTAAATATTTTGGAAACGCGACACAAGCCCTTATTCCATTTTTTGGATTTGCATTGGGGTGTTCCATTGACCTGAGTGTTATTGTCCAGACAGGTGTGTTAGGTATTTTGTTGGGTGTTTTTGTAATTATCTTTACAGGTATTCCATTGATTCTAGCGGACAAATATATTGGGGGTGGCAACGGTACGGCAGGGATTGCAGCCTCCAGCACCGCAGGTGCAGCAGTAGCGAATCCAGTCATTGTTGCCAATATCAAGCCTGAATTTTTACCTGTTGCCCAATCTGCAACGGCATTAGTAGCCGCTTCGGTCATAGTGACCTCCATTTTGGTGCCTATTTTGACGGCATACTGGGCCAATTATATGAAGCGCAAGGGGAAGTCCAAAGGAGCGGGGCCTGTAACTCCAGGGGCGAATGTACCTAAATGAGGATTTTGCAAAAATCCTGAAATAAAATTTAAGTAATGAGGACTCAATTGGTCGACGTTACCATTACCCGGGAAATGCTGTTACAGTTATAGATACACCTTCCATCCTAACATGATAAAACTTGTCCTAAAACGCATCTGCCAACATACATATGTAAGCAGAGGAGCGTGATGGAATTGGAAGACAAGGTGCGTCGCTATTACCAGTTAAAGCAAAAGCAAAAAGAAATTGAAGGTGAACTGGCTGATTTGCGCAATGACATTACCGCCCATTGTGCAGAGAAGGAAGGATCCGATTGGGAAATTGGCAACTACCGAGTCAGGATTGTACAGCAGCACCGCAAGGAATACGATCATGCGAAATTGTATGATTCATTGCCTGATCCTCAATTATGGCGTTTGTTTTCCAAGCCGGACACTTCAAAAATTTCCAGCTTGCTAAAACTTAAGGTTATCGCGGAGGAGCAAATAAAAGATGCCGTTTCTCTTAAAACAGTGACCTTGTTGCAGGTGGATAAAAAATAATAAAAAGAGCTGCCCCGTTTTTTTCGGAGCCAGCTCTTTTTATTATCTGTGGTTAGTAGCCTTCCACTTTCATATCTATTAAGCTATTTATCAGACAAACCTTTTCCCACGCCCTTGAGAAAATGAATACCGAACCCCATTGCCCGGTTTACATCTGGATCATTCATTGCCTTCATAAGATCACGCAGCCGCGTCTTTTTATTCTGCTTTAGGTGCTCTTCGGCTTCATTCAGGCCCGTAGTGACGCTGCTTGCCAGTTTTTTCATCAGCTCAGGGTCTACCTCGGACAGCATCCCTGCTGCACCCATTAGATTATTGATGATGTTCGTCACAGGCTTGCGCGTCGCTTGTCCTACAGCGATTTTGGCAATGGTTTCTTTGGCTTTTAGCATAGACTGAGCTGCTTCGAGAAGACCACTGTTATGCAGTTCACGTACAATTTCAAGCGTCTTCTGCAATGCTGCCCCATTGTCTGCCAGGTCGGCAGTAAGTTGATCCAGCGATTGTTTTTGCTGTTCTTCTGCTGTCAATATACGTTTTCTCACAATTGAAATAGGCTTAGCCATGGTTCGACCTCCTTATTTTTGATCTACCAAATCGATGTAACCGGGACGATTCCACTTACGGTTCACTTCAACCCCATTTTGCGGATGCCGCTTTTTATAACGTGGATTGATATGTGGGAGTGGATTTTGACCATCGAATTCCAAAACTTGCATCCGTACTTTGGTTTGTTTATAGGCAGGTGTACGGGTGACTACATCAAATGCTCCACCAGTTAATAGATTGACAGCACCCTCATGACTGGTAGAGTGCATCGGTACATAAATTTCTGTTCCTTGTACCCGGTCCGTCACCAGAACATGCAGCTTGACCGCCCCATAGGGAGATTCCAGTCGAACCAGCGATCCGTCTGTAACTCCGCGCTCCTCTGCCAACTCAGGGGACACTTCCACAAATACTTTTGGGAGTTTGAGCTGAAGGCCTGTTGACTTTGTCGTCATATTCCCTTCGTGAAACTGTTCGAGCAGTCGGCCATTATTTAAGGTCAGATCGAATTCAGCGGGATACTCTTTTGGTGGTACATATTCGAAGAGTCCCAAGCGTGCTTTTTTATCTGGAAAGTTAAAGCCGTTGGTATGCAGAAGCGGAGTGTTGCTACCATCCGGCGATCCCCAATGGAAGCTGTTCCAGCCTTCCAATACGTCATAATTACATTGGGAGAAAAATGGAGTGAGCGCCGCCATTTCCTCAAAAATTTCACTCGGATGACTGTAATCCCAATCAAATCCCATGTGCTTGGCAAATTGGCTGAAAATCCACCAATCCGGTTTGCTGTCTCCTACAGGGCGGAGGGCCTCATATAAACGCTGTACACGACGTTCGGTGTTCGTAAAGGTACCGTCCTTTTCGAGTGAAGGTACAGCTGGCAAAATGACATCAGCGAATTCAGCTGTCTTGCTCAGAAATACATCCTGAACGACAAGGAAATCCAAATTCGCCAGCATTTCTTGGGTATGATTGGAGTCTGCATCCACCCATGCCATTTCTTCTCCAGCGATATACATACCTTTGAGCTTACCCGTCTCAATGGCTTCCAGCATTTGAATGTTGTCCAGTCCGCGCTGGCTTGGAATTTGTACGCCGTAGGCCGCTTCGAACTTGGACCGAATGGCATCGTTCGTTACGGGCTGATAGCCAGGAAAAATATCTGGCATGGTACCCATATCGGCAGCACCCTGAACATTGTTATGCCCTCGAAGCGGATATGCGCCTGCACCTGGACGCATAAAGTTGCCAGTCACCAGCAGCAGGTTGGCAATCGCGATCGAAGTGTAGGAGCCTGCGATGTTTTGCGTCACGCCCATGCCCCAGCAAATGGCCGTGCCATCCGCTTCGTGAATCATGGTCGCTACCTGAATGAGCGTCTCTTGGGAAATACCAGTTTCCTGCTCAGCGAATTCCAGGGTGAAGTTCTCCAGCAATTTCAAATATTCAGGATAGAAATTTACATGTTTCTCAATGAATTTAGCATCATGCCAGTTTTGCTCAATGATGTATTTGGCTACAGCGGATAACCATACATAATCAGTACCTTGCTTCGGACGCATGAACAAATCTGCGCGTTCTGCCATTTCATGCTTGCGCAGGTCTACCGAGATCAACTTTTGACCATGCAGCTTATGCGCACGTTTGATGCGGGTAGCCAGCACGGGATGTCCTTCTCCCGGCGCACAGCCGACTAGTATGACCAAACCTGCGGAGGCAATGTCTTTAATCGTGCCACTGTCGCCGCCGATGCCTCCGGTATATTGTAGCCCCCATGATGCAGGAGATTGGCAATACCGTGAGCAGTTATCAACGTTATTCGTTTGGAACACCTGACGAGCCAGCTTTTGCATCAGATAATTTTCTTCGTTGGTAAATTTGGATGAAGAAATAAAACCGAGTGCCTCGCCTCCGTAGATTTCTTTGATAGCTCCCATTTTGCTGGCCATCAGGCTCAAGGCTTCTTCCCAGGTTGCTTCCACGAATTCGTCTCCTTGACGAATTAAAGGCGAGGTCAAACGTTGATCGCTATTCACAAAATCCCAGCCGAATTTCCCTTTGACGCATGTCGAAATGCCGTTAACAGGCCCCTCAGAGGTAGGCTGTACCTTCAAAATTTTGCGGCCTTTGGTCCAAACCTCAAAGCTGCAACCTACACCGCAAAACGTGCAGATGGTTTTAGTTTTTTTCGTACGTGTTTCACGCATCGCTGCTTCAGCTTCCGAAATTGCAAAAATACCGCTGTAGCCTGGCTCCACTTCCTTAATTAGATCAACCATTGGATTTAATAAATCCTTATTTATGCCGCTCATGAAGCCGGCCTCTCCCAGCATGGACTTTTCCATCAAGGCGTTACATGGGCAGACCGTTACACACTGACCGCAGCTGACGCAGGAGGAATCGTTAATGGCAACTCCATCATCCCAGATCACGCGAGGGCGTTCAGCCTCCCAGTCGAGGGACAGTGTTTCATTGACCTGCAGGTTCTGACATACCTCTACGCATTGGCCGCATGCAATACATTGATTGGGATCATAGCGGTAAAAAGGGTGGGACATATCTACTTCTGTGGGATCAACCTTCGGTCGATATGGATATTTTTGATGTTCAATTTCCATAAGCTCTGCGGTGTTATGCAGTTTACAATTACCGTTGTTGTTATCGCACACCGTGCAGTAGAGGAGGTGATTCTCCAGCAAACGGTCCATAGCCTCGGTTTGTGCCGCTTTTGCGCGATCTGAATGTAAATGAATATCCATTCCATTTGTAGCAAGCGTTGAGCAGGAACGCATAAGCTTTCCGTCCACTTCCACAATACATGTGTCACAGGTGCGGATTGGATCCACTTCGGGAACGTAACACAGTTGGGGGTGGGCAATATTGTTTTCGTTGATCACTTCAAGAATGGTTGCGCTGCTATTTGTTTTCAGTTCCTGTCCGTTTAATGTAATTTTGATCGTATTATCCGCCACGGTTCAGGCTCCTTTCAGATTTTGAATTTTAAAATTGGGAACAAAAAAACTCCACCATAAACACAAGTGCTCGTGTTTAAGCACTTGTGTTTATGGTGGAGTAGTGACCAAGCTCTAGGTCCTGGAGGCCAATCCGCCATTGGAGTATGTATTAATACCAGACAGTACGCACCGCCTGTATATCAATAAATTGAATATGTCATTTTCTGCATGTCATCTGGTGTAACTATAGCGTAAAATTTAAGATAGTTCAACGGTGATTTATTAAAATTTTTAATTGATAATGATTATCAATTGAGAAAGCGAAAAATCATTGACAAACGTTCCAGGATTGCTAACAATAGGAATGTATCTATTTGAGAGCATTCGTGAATGGAGTGTACGTGGGAATCGCGTATATTTTATTTGGCGCAGCGCTTGTTAGTTTGATTTTTCTATATCACATGATGTGAGGATTCGTAAAATCCTGATGTAGATAAATTAACCGGCATTTAGCAGATTCTTCGATATTCATAAGCGAAGAAGTTGTTGTGATGCCGGTTTTTTGGTTCAGTTTACAGTTAAAAGAGATTTATTAATGAAGACGGATTGAGGTGAACGGGATGGCGAACCGCAGCGACGATCAATGGAATCGTCCGTTACGGGACTTGAGAATATCCGTCATAGACCGATGTAATTTTCGGTGCCGATATTGTATGCCTGAAGAAATATTTGGCCATGACTATCCTTTTTTGCCAAAAGAAAAAATATTGACCTTTGCGGAAATTACCCGCCTCTCGCGTATCTTTGTCTCGCTCGGCGTTACAAAGCTGCGTATTACTGGGGGTGAGCCGTTGCTGAGAAGAGATTTGTCCTCACTCATTCATTCGTTAACTCAACTCGATGGGGTTGAAGATATTGCTATGACGACGAACGGTGTATTTTTGCCTAAATATGCAGCGCCACTACGGGAGGCGGGGCTGAAGAGAGTGACGGTTAGTCTGGATTCGCTGGATGACGATCGATTCCGCCGCATGAACGGGGGGAGAAGCAGTGTCAAGGCGGTGCTGGAAGGTATTGAGGCTGCAGCTCAAGCGGGAATGCAGGTGAAAATAAATATGGTCGTGCAAAAGGGCTTTAACGATCAGGATATTGTGCCTATGGCCGACTATTTTCAAAAGAAAAAGCATATTTTGCGCTTTGTTGAGTTTATGGATGTAGGTAACACCAATGGCTGGAAATTGGATCAGGTTGTTTCCAAGCAGCAGATCATCGAAACCATCCATGAGCACATGCCGTTAGAACCTGTTCCACCCCAATACAAAGGTGAGGTGGCGACGCGCTACAGGTATCTGGACAGAGACGGGGAAATCGGCATCATTTCATCCGTTACGGACGCTTTCTGCTCCACATGTACACGGGCGAGAATTTCTGCTGAGGGCTCCTTGTACACATGCCTGTTTGCGTCTAAAGGGTACAAGCTTCGCACGATGCTGCGGTCCGAGCAATCCGATGATGAGATTAGATCTTACATTGAGCGTGTTTGGAGAGGACGTACCGACCGCTATTCAGAGGAACGATTGACTCATACGAAGCAAGCATCGTCCAAAATTGAAATGTCACATATCGGCGGGTGACCGGAGAGCCAGCCTGTCAGAAACAAGGGAGTTGAGCACATGGAAAAGCCGGCTGAGGTAAAACGCGAGATCCTACGTTATCGGGACGGTCAGATCAAGCGTTTTGAAGACACAGTGGTGACGGAGTATCCAGTGACCATAAAAATCAATCAGCAGGAATTTGCCACCATGGTTTGTACACCAGAGTATGTAGAGGATATGGTAGTAGGCTTTTTGGCCTCTGAAGGCGTCATTCAACGGTATGATGATATCGAAGATATTTGGGTTCAGGAAAAAGAAGGTTTTGTTCATATTAAAACCCGTCGGATGAATGAGTTTTATCAAAACTTTCATTCCAAACGATACATTACCTCCTGCTGCGGAAAAAGTAGACAGGGATTTTACTTTATAAATGATGCTAAAGTGGCAAAAAGAATGAATGATGCCCATGTTACGGTGTCTTTTGATGACTGTTTCCGCCTGATGAATTTGATGCAAACCTCGGCACATACGTTTCAGGAGACGGGTGGCGTTCACAATGCTGCGCTGTGTGACAAAGACGGAATAATCCTGTCCAGAATGGATATCGGCCGCCACAATGCGCTTGATAAAATCTATGGGCACTGCCTAAAGCATGATATTATATTACAAGATAAAATCATCGTATTCAGTGGGCGCATCTCATCTGAAATCTTGTTGAAGGTTGCGAAAATTGGTTGTGAGGTTGTTTTGTCCAAGTCAGCTCCCACAGAGCTTGCACTTGAATTGGCAGAGGATCTGGGGATTACTACCATCGGTTTTATACGAAGTCGTTCTTTGAATGTGTATACGCACACGGAGCGGATTGATGAACTGGTTGAATCTAAAATATAATATAAAAATATCAATGTAGACCATCATAGTTAACCAGCATGGAATAAAACCTTTCGAGGTATTAGTTCATGTTGGTTTTTCTTGGTGTATATGCGATGGTTAGTCCTTGTACTGAAAGGGGGGAACCTACTTAATGAACTATCATATTCAAGTATTTGCCGGACTTGCAGAACTGATGGGAAGACCTATGATTACGGTGCCTGCTGATCAGGAGACGATGACCGTCAACGCATTAAAAGACTTGTTGTCCCAATATTTCCCTGAAGCAGCGGCCCAGTTGCAGGGGGCTTTTGTTGCCAGAAATCAAGCCTATGCCGCTCCTGAGGATCTGGTTAGTATACATGATGAAATTGCAATTATTCCTCCGGTTTCAGGAGGATAAGCTCCAGTAGCAGGCTAGGTGAATTCGATAGATAAGGGAACAAAGGGGGTCAGATGCATTTGCAATACCATATTCAATTATTCGCAGGTATGGCGGAGCAATTTGGTGACGTGCTCACTGTGGAACTATCACAGGAAACGGTGACCATTGCAGACATTCGAACCAGGCTGAATGAGTTGTACCCGGAGGTAGCTTCACAACTGTCTAGTTGTTTTTTTACCCATCATCAAAAGTTGGCTTCTCCAGATGAACTTGTGCTTCCAACAGACGCAATTGCTCTTCATCAGTCAGCTCCCGGAATGGAGACGGTCGTTTCTAAATGCGGATTATATGCTATTACCTACGACCCGATTGATGCCAATGAGGTAACCTCAAAGGTACTCGACCCTTCTCATGGGGCTTCATTGACCTTTAATGGCACGACTCGGGAATTTACACAAGGTCAGCGAACGGTGCTGCTTGAATATGAAGCATATGTGCCGATGGCGATGAACACGATGAAGCAAATTGGTGACGAAATTGCTGATCGCTGGCCGTCAACGCGCACTGCCATTACACATCGGCTTGGTACGGTAAGGATTGGAGAGACCAGTGTCGTGATTGCCGTTTCTGCTGCACACCGTGATGCTTGCTACGAAGCCAGTCGCCATGCTATTGAACGCTTGAAGCAAATCGTACCAATTTGGAAAAAGGAAGTGTGGGAGGATGGCTCCGAGTGGAAGGGGCACCAACTGGGTGGCTGGAATCCTCATAACACCCCATAACTTTTGAGTTAGGCGGGACATCTGAACTTTTATCTTGTCTGATCGACTTGCAGCAATTAATGGATTAGAAGTATGGGGGCGTAAATAACGATGTCTGAAATGAAAAAGGACCCAACAACGGATGTGGATGCAGAAGCACACACGCAGGCGTCCCACGCCAGATATTCAAGACAAGAATTATTCGGAAAGATCGGGCTGACAGGACAACAAAATATCCGCAGCAAGCATGTGTTAATGGTAGGTGCTGGAGCACTAGGAACGGCCAACGCGGATATGCTGGTGCGAGCGGGCATCGGACGGTTGACGCTGGTAGATCGAGATTATGTAGACTGGAGTAACCTACAACGCCAGCAGCTCTACGACGAAGCAGATGCTCGTGAACAGATACCCAAGGCAGTGGCCGCCCAGAGGCGATTGCAGCAAATCAACTCGGACGTAGACATCCGCGCGCTCGTCCAAGACGTATCACTAGAGGAAATCGGCGACATTGCAGCAGGAGTGGACCTCATCGTAGATGCTACTGACAATTTTGATACACGTCTGCTTATTAACGATTACGCCGTCAAGCACCAAATCCCTTGGATTTATGGAGCGTGTGTAGGTAGTTACGGAACAACCTTTACGATCGTTCCAGGACAGACACCCTGTCTGCATTGCCTGCTCGGAACCGTACCGCTCGGCGGCGCAACCTGTGATACGGTCGGTGTGATCAGCCCGGCTGTACAGATGGTGGCAGCTTACCAAAGTGCCGAAGCATTGAAGCTGCTCACTGGGGACAATTCAGCCTTGCAGGGCAAGCTGATTTCCTTCGATCTATGGAATAATCAACATCAGGCGATCCAAATCAGCGCCATGAAAAAAACGGATTGCCCGACGTGTGGAGAGCATCCGGTGTATCCATTTCTACAATTGGAGCATCAGGCTAAAACGGCTGTACTGTGCGGACGTGATACGGTTCAGATCCGACCGGTCACGGGCGCTGTACGCAATCTGAACGAAGCGGCCCGTCTGCTATCCCGTCAGGGGGGCCAAGTGGAGCATAATCCATATCTAGTGTCCGTTGTCATTGGAGCGCATCGGTTGGTTCTTTTTCAGGATGGACGCGTTCTGATCCATGGCACCAAGGATATCGCCGAGGCGAGGTCTATTTATCACAAATATTTGGGTTAACCCAATAGATTCAGACCGTAATGAGCTGCGCACTGTCACCTCATTACGGAATATAGAGGACAGGGGAAGAACAAGTTGAAAAAGAAATTCGGGTACATATTCACCTTCGTTGGATTGTTGGCATTGGTTCTGGCTGGATGCTCGTCTCAAGCTGCTGTACAGTCGACAGCGTCTGCGCCTAAAACAGAGTTGATCGTATCTGCCGCTGCGAGTCTTCAAGATAGTCTGAATACGCTCAAGGAACAGTATGAAAAGCAGCACCCAGATATCAAGCTTACCTTTAACTATGCGTCATCCGGTACTTTACAGAAACAAATTGAGCAGGGTGCACCCGCTGACGTATTTATTTCGGCAGGTATGAAGCAAATGAAGGCTTTAACCGATGCATCATTAGTGGAAAAAGATAGCGTACTGCTTCAAAATAAACTGGTTGTGGTTGTTCCGCAAGATAAAGCCAAGAGCACAGACAACAAGGGTATTACGCTCAATGATCTGACAAGTCCTTCTTACATGAAGCTTGCCGTTGGGGAACCTACTACTGTTCCGGCCGGACAGTATTCCAAAGAATCGCTGACAAAGGCCGGATTATGGGACAAGCTGGAACCGAAAATGGTATTCGCCAAAGACGTAAGACAGGTATTAAATTATGTTGAAACAGGCAATGCCGATGCTGGACTCGTTTATTTGACGGATGCCAAATCATCCGATAAAACGGTCGTAGCGCTAGAAGTACCTGAGGAATTGCACGCACCTATCCTGTATCCAGAAGGCATCGTAAAGGCAACCAAGCACAGCAAGGAAGCGGGCGAGTTTGTTGATTTTCTGCGTACAGATGAAGCCATGAGCGTATTTAGTAAAGATGGATTTTCAGCTCCAGCAGAAACAACCGGGAAATAGAATTCACAGATAAAGGAGGGGGTCCCGTTGGATTGGTCGGCTTTTCTTCCTCCGGTTATCGTATCTGTTAAAGTCGCTGTCGTTGCCAGCATCATTGTCTTTTTATTAGCAACTGTGGTAGCTCGGATGATGGCGAACTGCAAGCTGCGGAGAGGAATCAGTGTGATTGAGACCGTTCTACTTCTTCCACTTGTTTTGCCTCCCACTGTTGTCGGCTTTATATTGCTCATCTTGCTGGGAAGGAAAAGTTGGATTGGCGCTGCCTTTGAAAGCCTGTTCCAGCAGACGATTGTATTTACATGGGGAGCCGCAGTGGTGGCGGCGGTAGTTGTTGCTTTTCCACTGGCTTATCGGACGATCAAAGCAGGTTTTGAAGCTGTAGAACCCGAAGTAGAGCAGGCTGCACGTGCGCAAGGTGCCAACGAATGGCAAGTGTTTCGCCATATTACGATGCCCCTTGCCTACCGACCGCTTATTTCAGGGTACATTCTCGGATTTGCCCGAGGGTTAGGGGAATTTGGTGCTACACTGATGCTTGCGGGTAATATTCCTGAACAGACTCAAACCTTGCCTACGGCGATTTACACCGCGTCCGAGGTCGGAAATATGACACTCTCCTGGAGCTGGGTAGCCGTCATTATCCTATTCTCTTTTATCATGTTGATGCTATCGAATCGACTGGTGAAGGACTAGTCCGTTTGGATTCAGTAATATACGCAGTCTGTCCGATCGGGCGGGCTGCGTTTTCTTTTCTATGACGTTCAATGGTAAGCATGTTCCAAGAATCACTTTCGCTTCATCTCTGTTTTATATGATAGGAATCGGTTATGATGGAAATAGTAACAAGGATTTTAGTAGATTTAGGAGAGCGGTGCGATATGAGAAAGGAAACGGGTTTTAACGAAATTATTCGAAAAGTACGTAAAGAGCTATTTGGAAAAGGCCCGGAACGCATACATACAACCTTTGTAGATAATATGGCCATCACAATGCTATACGGTAATTTAACTCCATCCGAAAAGTTTCTTGCGCAAGAGGATGCAGGAAGAGAGATGGTGCATGCAGCTCGAACCAAAATGGTACAAAAAATCTATCCTGCACAGTTCAATAAAGAACTGGAGGATTATATGGATTCCCGCTTACTGCATCTCTTTTCAGATATTAAAGTGGAAGAAGATATAGCCATCTCCGTTTTTGTATTTGAGGATAATATTGCTGTGAAATAAAAAGAGAAGGTGAAACCGACATTGGATTGTATATTGTTGGAGAGTTCAGCAGCACCTTTGATTAATAGATACTATGAAAAGCGAAGGAGCTACATAGTTTATGAAAAAAGATGATTTTGGAAATAGAATGAAGGAATATGAAAATGCTTATAGATTAAGTTTACCCCGCCGTTTACCCGTAATTATCAGAATCGATGGTGCTCATTTTCATACCTTTACACGTGGGATGACGAAACCTTTTGATGAGAAGCTAATCTTTGCGTTATGGGAGACGTGCAAATATCTAGCCTATAATATTATGGGATGTAAACTGGTGTACCATCAGAGTGATGAAATCTCTCTGCTTCTTACGAATTACGACAAATTAACGACACAATCATGGTTTGAAAATAATCTTCAAAAGATGGTGTCTATATCTGCCTCTCTGGCTACTGCCAAATTTAACGAGGAAATCCAGAAAGTTTATCCAGATAAGCCTCTAGCTACTTTTGATGCAAGAGCATGGGTTTTGCCTCACGATGAGGTTGCAAACTACTTTCTATGGAGACAACAAGACGCTACTAAAAACAGCATTTCTATGGTAGCTCAAGCTCATTTCAGGCATTCAGAACTACAAGGATTGAACGGAAATCAGCTTCAAGACAAGCTTTTTGTGGAAAAAGGGCTGAACTGGAATGACCTTCCGGTCTGGCAAAAGCGGGGAATCTGTATTACCAAACAACAGTATAACAAAGGAGAAGCCGTCAGAAGCAAGTGGGATGTTGATCATGACACGCCAATCTTTTCACAAAATAGAGATTATATTAACCAATATGTATACCTGGACAAGGATGTGTGAGGTTTGGAGTGTGTCATTTTTATAGGAATTCAGGCTTCGGGCAAATCGACTTTTTATAAAGAACGATTCTTCAAAACACATATGCGAATAAATCTTGATATGCTTAAAACACGGAATAGGGAAAATATGTACCTTCAGACCTCCATCGAAACGATGCAACGTTTTGTAGTGGACAATACCAATCCAACAGTTGAAGAACGAAAGAAATATATAGATGCTTGTAAAAATAAGGGATTCAGAATCATAGGCTACTATTTTGAACCTGATTATGCAGAATCTATTAAGCGTAATGAGCAGCGCACAGGCAAAGAGTATATTCCTGAAATCGGTATTAAAAGTGTAATGAGTAAACTAGAGGTCCCAAGTTACGAAGAAGGATTTGATGAAATTTACAGCGTGATTTCGAGTGAGGGGACGTTTCGGATCGAAAAGCAACCATAGAACCGTACAATTTAGGAGGAGCATCCATGAACATACCAGAGAGATTTATCAAACGTTTTCCAGCATACGAGGACGTATTTGCCAGCGATCTTGAACATCACCGCAAGCACTTTCTGCCAATTTGCTCGATTAATCTCCAGTTCTTATTTCCAGAGCAGGACGAGTGGCTTCATTTTGTTTCCGTAAAAGAAATCCACGAAGGCTGTGTGGGTGAAAATACTCAGCAATTTCATACCTTATATACCAAGGAAGATATGCTGGGATTCGATGTAATTGACGGCAAATACAAATTTGAAGCAGACTGGAATTATTTTAGTCTTCATCAGAAAGCGCAGTTGGAGGCTACCTATGAAGCGCTGAAATCTACCGGAGATAAAGCGTACCTACGTATGAAGAGAGAAGTCATGGCACTGGACGGACTGGAACAGGTGTACATAGCTAATGAACAAGACTACGAAGCTCGCAAAGCATTTTTCCTGGAAAACCATAAAATTTATCCATATTCCTCCTTTGGAGAGGCCAAAAAGTCTGTGGAAGAGCTCACTCACGATTTTGAGGAAAAACAATCCAGTGGTTGGGGGCTAAGCTTTCCCGAAGTCAACGGTATTCTGGATGACATCGCATTTCAGTCTGAAGAGGCCCAAAGCTACATCAAGGAATATGACGAATCCTTGGAAGAAATGCTCAAGTTCGAGCAAACCAATCTGCTTCATGTGCCTAAACGTGCCAATGGTGAGACATTTACCTATATCGGTTCTTTCACCGGATATTATTTTCAAGCGTTTGGAGCCGATAAGGTTTACTTATTTTATGATAGAGAATTAAGGAAAGCGATAATTTGCTTCGAGTATTCCTAGGATATAGAAAAAGCTCCCGAGATGGGAGCTTTAAAATTTATTTCTTATTGATCTTCACATCGTGCTCTTTAGCCAGTGTGTTAACCTGTTCACCAAAATCTCTAAATAGCTTTTTACCCTCGCTAAGCTTGGTGTTACTTTCATTAATTAAGTTTAGATCTCCTTTTTCCAACGCATCGATCATCGTAATGAGTGCTTCTTTTTGAGTGCTAACCGCCTTGATGTAGGTTTCGTGGACGGCCCGTACCTCAGGAGTTTCCGTCTTTACTGCTTCAACTTTATCGAGGTATTTGGTGTATTCTGGGATAATATCATCTCGTAACGTATTATATAGTGTTTCATCATCTGTGAAGTTATCCCCGGTCACAGATTCATATTTTTCAGTTACTGCTTTTTCATCTTGTGTTAATGGAAGCATTCCATCATTCACATAGGTAATTAAATCTTTTTTTACCGGATCGGTAGAGCAAGCTGCCAAAATTGAAAAGCAACACAATACTAACATAAATATACTAAGTTTTTTCATCTGTATTCCCCTTTTTCTATGTATGTTTATGGGTAATTAGATATATTGATTAGTCTAAAAGAACTACCCATATCAGTTTATTATATCGTATAAATAAGAGAATGGTAGGGTTTTTATGGTAAAAAGGTGTCTAAAGTAAGTCTATTATCCTAGTATTATCATTTAATCTATGGATTCTAGAGCTTTCTATTTTAGGAAATGACGACTAAAAATATTTGCTACAATATATTCCATTAGAACCAAGAATGTTTTATGATAGAGACAACAGCCTAGAAGATACCCTGATTCTCCAGGGAATAGCGGGAATTCCTTAAACCATTTGAGAGGGGATTTCAGTATGAAGAGGTTCAGAAAGGCTATTTCAGTTATGCTAAGCTTGATGCTCCTGTTTGCTTTTGGGATGACTGCAAACGCGAGTCAAGGTACAGAGTTGAACAAGGAAAAACAAGCTATTGAAGCTGATTCCAGTTTTCAGCTAACAACGAACAACGAAGATGTTATTGAGCATTTAACCCGGGTGGACAAGCCTGAAGGTATTACATCCTCCGTTTATAACATGCAGGAAAATATCAATTTTAAAGCACCAGAGACATTCTCTTTGAAAAGGGAGACCCTTCCTTCCCTGAAAGCTAGTCCAACGGCAGCCACAGCTTCTTCTGCTACGTATTCAGGTACAATTACGGAAGAGGGAGGCACGCAGTTTTTATATCCGATTTATGTGAAGCCAGGTGAATTGTTGCAGGCACAGTTGGATGGTCCATTTTCAGAGCAGCTTGACTATGACTTATACTTGTACGAATTTGATATGACAACAGGGGATATCAACCCCAATGCTATTGACGCCTCCACCTATGGAACCTATTTTAACAAGTATGAACAGGGATCGGCATCACTTCCTGAAAACGTAGGAAGCCGCAATGCTACCGGATCTGAGAAAGCTTACGCAGTTGCAGTCCATTCCAAAAAGGGATCGAGCATAAATGATCCTTTCTATTTAACCGTGGATGTAAACTCCCAATATGATGCCTATGAACCGGATGAGAGTGCTTTTCATGCCTATAACTTTACATTTAGTACAGGGGGATCTACCCTTAATTCACGCTCCATTCATTCAGGAATTGACAATGATTGGTATCAAATCACAATTCCTGCGAATCGCAATTATGATGGTTTGAATGTCAAACTGGACAGCACTTCGGAAAGCTACGGTTACAAAGCGGAAGTTTATGGGGCTCTTAGTGGCAACCAAATGGCGCTTCTGCCGCAAACCAATCATAATGTCACTTTGAATACGGGAACCTACTATGTGCGAGTGTACACCACAAACCAGTATTCACCGGACCATTTATATGCACTCACACTTAAACCAGTACTTCGGGCTGGAAAAATTGTAATTAACGGTTATGACTCTAAAAACGGTCCGAATGACTATCCATCCTACTCTTACGGTCGCCATTATCGGGTTAATGGAAACACCAGCCTGACTGTAAAGGGTGTTGTTACTACAACGGATAATTATCCAGTAGCAAATGCACCAGTTAATGTGACATGGTTGAACCAGAACTGGACTGAAAGCAGCGGGAATCGAACTCGTACAGGTACTGGTTATACGGATCAAAATGGAGCCTTTAGTGTGACCCTTTCCCTGCCGCATTCTACGGGAAGTATTGCAGAATACTTGTCTGGTCCCATAAGCTTTACACATTACTATGATCTTTCAGGTGTAGCTGCCCAGGTGTCAGGTACTTCACTTACAGCTACAGATATTGTATATCACTTTGCTTATAGCATTTATGGCGGTTGATGTACTGTCTATAAAGCAATGACAACGTCAGATTGTTTATTTTAACAATTTATATTCAGAGTCAGGATCTTGCTTCAAAAATTGTTCATTTTTAGGACAAAGCATATATTCATTCCATATATGCTTTGTCCGATATATATAGCAACAGGGTTACATTACATCGTACATACGCCTTAGATTGCCTGTTACAAACATGACAGGAGGAAGTAGAATGAATTTTGAACCTCTTAAAGCACAACAAGCGGTTCTTAGCTCTGGTAGCTTACGGATCAATCCGACAAGCAAGCAAGTTCCGTCCCCCCAGCTACATGAAGAAAAAGTGTCCAGGTTCGTCGTTCAGGACACCGTGGAGATTAGTGAAGCTGGCAGAAAGCTGGCTGAGGGGGATATCGTGTCACATGCTGCCAAGTATTTTGGCACAACTCAGATCAACGATGCATTAAACCGGGTTTTGGAGGGCCAACCGGAAGAAGTATCCGATGCTGTGTACAATATGATTCAATCCAATTTTATCGTCGATGGAACGGTAACGGATGAGAAGCAGCGCGCGGTATTGCTGGAGATGGGAGTTTCCCAGTCCAAGTATATTGCGGATCATTATATGGAAGGCGATAAAGCCAAGGAATTTATGCAAACCATGAACCAGATAGCTGGTATTGCCTTGACACGAACCATTGATTCAGAGACCGGAGATATTAGCTACACGACTCCTACAGATCGTCCGATAGGTGCCCCTGAGGACTACGTCAAGCTGTCGGAAGTGATGAAACAGGTCGATCCTCAAAAATATACTGCGTTCATGAATGACATTAAGGGTGGAGGAAATGGATTAAGCCAGCTGTTGAGTTTTGCACAAAAGGTTCCTCAAAACCCCGATTGGATTAATAAATACAAGGAACGTACAGAACAGACTGAAGAGCTGTTAAATAAACCACAGTTAACGAATCGGTTTGACAAAGCGGATACATCCTCAGCTTCCGCGTTTATGAATAGTATGCAAAATCTTCTTAAGGAATCTTCTGCTACTGAGGATTCTTACATGCAGAATATGCGGGGATTTTTTCGGAACTTGGGTGTTCAGGTCAATTAAAGCGTCAAAGGGTCTCTGGGATGAGTGTTTCGAAAATTTATTACAGTTCATTTTGCTGTTCTGTTTACATCCTGTTTGAAACGAAGTATAATAACTTCAAAACATACTCGTGAACTTGAGGAAGCACCTCGAACCTAGGCATTATTGCCTTCGTTTGAGGTGCTTTTTCTATTTTAGTCAAAGCGAGTACGTAGAACTCTTTGAAAATAAAATAAAGTAAGGAGAAGTGTATGTATCGAAAAAATAAACGAAAGGTTAGGAAGCACAATAAATGGGTGTATGGAGTACTGGCTTTACTCCTCTTATTAATGGCCATTCCCATATTTCCGGAAAGGGTATCGGCTGCTACCCAAGAAATCATCGGAGGTCCTTTTTGCCAAAATAATTTGCCAGGTGGAGGCGATAGTTGGGGCTCTTGGTCAGGAAGTGGAGTAGGAGCAACGGAAGTATACACTGGCATGGGGTCGGCAAGGTATACATGTGATGGAACTAAACAGCCGACAAATCGTTTTATTGATATTGGAAGATCTATTAAGACTTCGGATTACAGGATTTTTGTTTACATTGAGGGGTCTTATCATACAGATATATATACATCTAATGCCGCCGCAGGCGACAGCTGGAGACCCAACGGAACGAATTTATATACATGGACCAATGTAACGAAATTCTATGCCGATAGCTATTACCAGGGGAAATGGATAGATATCACTGACTCTATTACATTAAGGGATGTACGATATTTCAGAGCGATGGGAACTAGTCAACAGACAAGTAATGAAATATCCAAGTTTGGAATCCGTGTTATTCCCAAATCAGACTTGATGCCTAAACCACCCCAGATTCATGCAGACACAGAGGGACAGGCGGTTACAGGGTGGACGAAAGAGCCTGTAACCGTGTGGATCAATGGGGATGTGGCTCCTGAAGGATTAAAGTACTATGAATATAGCCTGAATGGAGTAGCATTTCAGCAATATATTGGTCCCTTCACTGTCAATGATCATGGTGTAAATACAATTTATGCCCGAACAGTGGACGTCAATAACCAGTATAGTGGTCTTTCTTCCGCCAATGTCCGAATAGACAGGATGCCACCCACTCCCCCCATTATAGATGCAACAGGAAACAGTAATGAATATACCATTTCATTACAACCGGGCGCAGACGATTATTCTGGACTAGCCCATACTCAATTTCGATTGTCCGGTGTTGTGAATCAGGCTTGGCAGGATTATGGTGGAGTGTTTCATGTGAACCAAGATGGCAAAAGCACGATTTATGCTCGTTCCATTGATAATGTCGGTAATGTGAGCCTGGAGGTAAGCAAAGAAGTCACCGTTGATAAAAAGGGGCCGACGGCTCCTGTTATACGGGCTAGCGAAACGGGTCCAACGAACCGTGATGTGGACATTGCCATTGAGTCAGGAAGTGACTCTACAAATGGAATTAAGAAGACACAGTATCGTTTGAGTCCAACTGGGGAGTGGCTGACATATAACGGCACTTTTACATTAAATGCAGAAGGGAGTTACGAACTATCAGCGCGGACGATCAATAATCTTGATGTGTCTAGTCCCATTGTGACTCAATCGGTCATGATTGATCGTACCAAACCCACCCCTCCGAAAGTTATGTTTTCTGAGGTAACGAATCCTAACCGATATATCAATAAACCAGTACAGTTTACACTCTCGGGTGCAACGGATACTACAGCAGTGCATTATGAATATCAATTGGGTTCTGGCGCTTATGTGCCTGGTTCATCGGGAATATTAAATAGTTCGGGAATTGTAAAAGTGACTGCTCAAGCTGTAGATGCAGCTGGAAATCGAAGCGTTCCGGTGAACGCAATGTCTTATATCGATTTGGAGCCGCCGAGCATTCAACTGACACCCAATATGCGTGAATGGAAAGATACTAATATTCATGTGAACATGCGATATGCTGACCAGTACTCAGGGATTGAACCATCGTCAAGGCAGTACAAAGTCACGAACAGCTCCGATTCACCTGAAAACTGGGAGGCTGCAGTCGATCCCATAGTCCAGTTGGATCTTTCAAATGAAGGTGAATGGTATGTCCATGCGAAGGTGAAAGACCAGGCAGGAAACATGTATGAAACGGTCAGCAGTGCACTTCGCATTCAAAAGCAACCGCAGCCGGTTGTGCTTTCGGCGACATCTGTACGCAACACAGAGGTTGATTTGCAATGGACTCTCCCCTCTGGTCTTGATGATGGTTATGTCTATACAGTCCGAAATCTAACAACAAATGAGGTTTGGGATGTTAACCATCCGACAAATTTTTTTACAGATACAGGGCTATTGGGAGGACATGAATATGAGTATGAACTGCGTTGCAGTAATTATGTAGGAGGCAATGCATATTCTAATCGAGTCCGTGTATTAACGTTACCTGATGCCCCTGAGCATGTTCAGTTGCGACCGGTCTCTCGTTATTCAGCAGAAATCTTGGCCGACTTTACGCCAGTTTTTTCAGCTAATAAATATATTATTACAGCAGCGGACGCAAGCACGGGAGAAATCATATTTAAGGATACGGTTACACAAGATGTGTATAATCCGATTAAGGGGATGGAGCCTGGTAAGTATTATGAAGTTTCTGTATCCGCTATAAACGCCATGGGAGAGGGGGCAGCAAAGCATGTATCTTTTTTAAGTCTACCAGACAGCCCAAGCGGATTCCGGAATGTAACCGTAAGAGAAGATGGAATCGACTTGAAGTGGAATTCTGTAATCACTGCCACCTACTATGCTCTAGAGCGAGATAAGGTCTCGGTATATAACGATGTGTATACAGAATTCACCGATACTGAGCTTCAGGCGGGAACGGAGTATAACTATCGTATATCTGCTGAAAATGAAACAGGATTTGGAGACTATGCTCATCTCGGCGTTATGACATTACCAGAACGGGTAACTACACTTTCAAGTGTAACGAAGGATGTATATTCTGTTGGTGTAGCGTGGCAAGATGTGCAGGGGGCTGAAGGGTACATTTTGAATGTTAACGATGAACCAAAGGTGCAAATTCCGCGTGGTATCCATTCTTATACTTTTGAAGGTTTGCCAGCAGGTAGATCTGCCAATATAAAAATTCGGGCTTACAATCGAAGTGGTACAGGTTTGGATGCTTCTATCAATGCATTAACGCTACCTAATTCGGCCTTACAACTTGCAGCTGTAGATGTTCGCGAGCACGATGCCACATTGATATGGGCTCCGGTTGACGGGGTAACTCAATATAAGGTAACAATCAACGGTCAAAATTATTATAGTACGGAACCACGGGTAGTTGTATCTGGTTTAACAGGTGGGAAAAACTACACTTTTCAAGTGAGTAGTGGGAACAGCAGTGGTTACAGCCCGCCAGCGTTGGGTGAACTGCTGACACTCCCGCCTCAAGTACAAAATGTAAAAGTTACGGAACTTGGGAATGGACAGATTTCGCTGACATGGAATGAAATTAAGAGTGCTTCCCAATATGCAGTAATCCGCAAAGATACAGGGGAAGTTTTTGACACTAGAGAAGCTTGCATCATACTTTCAGATATCCAGCCTGGTATAATTTACTCGTTTGGTATACAGGCGATGAATACTACGGGAGAAGGCGACGTTGCTCCCTTTACGTATCGTACATTGCCAGGTCAAATACCAAATCATAGGTTGGTTGTGAAAAGCGTAACGGATACCGATTTGCTTATTACATGGCCAGAAGCTCCAGGTGCGGATGCTTACAATGTCTACAAAAACGAGATGCTTATCGGCCATACGACTACTCAAGAGTTTAAAGTAGACGGATTAGATAGTTCTACATTGTATCATATTACTGTTAAGCCAGTGAACACAAGCGGTGAAGGTAAGCAATCAGAAGGTCAGGTCGAGACGTTACCGTCTTCAGCATTTGCGTTTTCGAAGACAGAAACAACCAATAGTGAATTTATCATCCATTGGGAGTCAGAGCATGAAAATGATATTTTTGTTCTCGCTAGTGAAGGAGTAGTCCTATATCGTGGTAAGGATCGAGCTTTTATCTGGAGACAGCTGAGAGAAAAGCAATTGTATACCGTTCAACTTTGGGCAGAAAATAGTCAAGGAAAACGCACAGAGGCAAAAGAAGCGAGTGGTAAAACTACAGGGAATGCTGTGGACACAGGTGTTGGAGCAGGAGGCGCGGGGGGTGTAAAACCGATTCAGCCTGTTGTCGAGGAACCGATAGAAACAAAAACAGAGTTCTTTCAAGGCTCAACAATCGAGACGAAGCCAAATCATTTTAGTGACATTGATCGGGTATTTAATAGAGAGAAGATAAATACGCTTGCTAATTTGGGTATAGTTAAAGGAACATCCAGCACACTTTTTGAACCGAATAGACCCGTAACACGTATGGAATTTACTTCGATGCTTGTTCGTTCTCTTAAATTACCGCTCGAAACAGATGTGACTCTAGACTTCGAGGATATTGATCTATCTGCATGGTATGTTGATCTGCTCAAAACAGCAATTAAGGATCAAGTTGCTCGAGGTTTTAGTAGCAAAGCCTTCGGTCCAGATCGGGTCATAAATCGGGAGCAGGCCGCTAAAATGGTGAATAACATTATCAAGGCTACACCACAGCAAGAAAGCAATGTATACTCAGATTCTTCTCAAATTGTTGAGTGGGCCAGAAAGGATGTGCTTGGCCTAACCGAGATTAATTTAGTGCAAGGATATCCAGATGGCAGCTTCCGTGCCAAACAGAAAGTTACGCGTGCGGAAGCTGCTGAGATGATTTATAATATGCTTCAAATGAAATAACCAAAATTAGGGAGGGGGGCTGTGAGTAACGGTAATAATTGAGACTGATATGGTTGATAACTGAGACATTTTTGGGTATATGTTTGAGACATTTTTAAACCAATAGAAACAAAACCCCTTGTTTCTATTGGTTTTTTTGTGTTTCTATTTACTATATATATTCTATATATGCTAACATATGGTACAAGGTCAGAAATATAATAGGCATTCCATCTGTACAGTATGTTGGATGGAATACGGGATTGATACCTCAGATAACATGTGGAAATCAATTAATGACTGGGTTGGTATGATTGAGAGAACACGGGAGATTCTAAAGAATACACAATCGGTGAGTGAAATAGCACGTCGACTAGAAAGGTCCAATAATACTGTGTACAAGATCATGGGATATTTAAATAAAAATAAGCTTTTGTCAAGGGAGTTATCTAAAAAATTCGGTCCAACCAGAACATGTAGTAGTGATTTGGTACAGATTTTTAGAGGGCTTTTAAATTGGGAGGGTAAACTCGGATTACTTCAGAACTCAAGAGCGATTTTAGGTTGGAATATTAACGTTCTACTATTATTTATTTGATCCTGCTGTGCAACGGTATTTTATATTTAATGCCCTATTTGATAAAGAACATTATCAAAGGAAAACAATAGAACGTCAGAATTATAACAGTGCTGAACTTGTAGATCAATTGGAGAAAGCTCTTCAAACATTTGTGTATGAAAATCTTAAAATATCTCATAAGGCAATTGCTCGATATCTAAAAATTCCATTTTCTGCCTTGGGAGCACGGACTGGGTAATAGAATCTCTAAAGCAATTAGAAAGCAAAACCACAACAAGAAAAAGTTAAAGGAAAAATACCTTTGGTCACTTGCAAATGAGTACATCAAAACACACGATCATGAACAAATTACATTAAGGGATGTAGTCACATTTTTAGGGATGTCTTATAGCAATATAATCACGAATTATAACGAATTAAACAATAAAATAACTTCAAAAATAGAAGAAACTAAAGAGAAACTAAGACAGGAAAGAATCAATAAATATAAGGCTGATGTAGACTTCGTGATTTCCTATTTGCTCCAAAAAGCCGGCCGGATAACAGTTTGTACAGTATTAGAATACACGTGGGTATCTTACCATACTTTATATAAATCTATGCACGAAGTATTACTGTATATCCGTAAGGAGAAAGATAGACTAAATTTTAATAAAATCCCCAAGTGCTGTACAAATCTCTTCAACTCGCATAGCAGCCATTGGCAGAAAAAAAGGGTTGTCCCATAAGTCATAAAAATGACTAGGGACGTCCTATTCTCCAATTGTAAAACAATAAGAAACCGTTCCTGGGTAAAATGGAGGTACCACCCGACCATTTGAAAGGATATGGTTTCTTTGTACATTCAATATACCATTATGAGATAAAAAGAGGAGTTACGCAGGACTATCCCTCATCCATGTTATGTGGCTTTGTGGCCAGCCCCTCAATTAATGTCTATTAGCTCTTAAACCTTCAATAAATATGCGGTGTAATCCATCAAGAACTCGTTGGCTTGTAAAGCCTTCATCTTGGAGATGGTAATCGATATTGTGAAGCACGGCCAGCAGGGCTTCAATAGTATATGAAATGTCCACCCCGGATACGTCTCCCTGTTCAACGGCCTCATTTAGCAGATTTCTGCTTATATTGCGCATCCATTGACATAACGGAGATTGTAACGGACGATGCCCGGTTGAGGCCCGGCTGACCTCACAGAGCCAAGGAACTTTCGCCTCTAAAAAAGAGACATATCTTACGATTACATGGTAAAGCCGGTCCAAGGCAGCGGTTTCTGGGGATTGATCAAGAAATGCTTGAACTTCATCAAACAAAGGTTGGTATTCTTCATACGCGATCTCCTGACATATGTTGCCCTTATCCGAGTAGCGGCGGTATAGGCTTGCTTGTCCTACTCCAGCAGTCTTCGCAATCTGATGCATATTGACATTGTAAACACCGTTTTTGATGAAAAGTTCTCTAGCCGCCGCCAAAATTCGTCTTCGGTTTAACTCCTCTCTGGGAATTTTCAGAGAGACAGATTGCGATTCTGAATTTACCATAAATATCTCCCCTCATCATTAATTTAACTGTTATTTAACACGAAAAACGGACAATATGTCCGTTTTTCGTGTATAGGACATGTTGTCCGTCTTCATAATTATAATACATTTCGTGAAAAATTAAAAATACATTCATTTGGGTGACCGATGAGCTTTTTTTAATTTCTTGGTATAGTGCTTTTTGTAAATTGGAGGCAAATGCGGTTCAATGCCCGATAGGTCCAGTTCCTTTAAACTTGCGATCGTATGAATAAACTGCTCGTATGCTTTTTTCTTGTCGCTCGTCGTATCTGTTCCGGTTACGGTTGATGCTTTCCTGCTAACTTCAGAGTTAAGTTGCTTTTGATCCATAGATTACCCTCCATCAAATATAGTCAGGCTTACAAATCCGGATGTCTCTTGTGCCAGTCTGTATTCATTTCATAAGTATTGCCGATACCTAGTACTGTCGCTTCTTCGAAGGGGCGGCCAATCAATTGCATATTAATCGGCAGACCGGAAGGTGAGAAGCCGCAAGGCATGCTCAGGCTAGGCAAGCCAGTCAAATTGGTCGGAAGCGTAAATGAGTTCAATCTGAATACACTAGCATCATCATCTGCACGCGGCGCAGTGATCGGTGTTGCCGGCGTCAACAAGATGTCGATTCCGGACAATGCATTCAAAAAATCATTGACAATTAGTTGCCGGGCCCGCTGAGACTGAAGGTAAATGGAAGCCGGAATATCTCTACTGCTTTCAAGAAACATTCGGACGTCCGGTCCATACTGTTCCAATTCTGTCTCAAGCCACTTCTCGTGGTACGAGTACATTTCCGTCATCATAATGGCCATCGTCGCACTTCTAACATGTTTGATCAGGGGCAGGCTAACTTCGATGATTTCTGCTCCCAGTTCTCGGAATTTATTGATAGCGGCCTTCATCGCAGCTTCCACTTCCGGCATCAAATCCTCGTAATAGTAGCTTGTCGGCAATCCGATACGCACACCCCTGAGACCATTCGGATACATCTTGATACCTGGCGCAGGCAGATCGACAGTCGATTCATCCTTTGGATCGAAGCCAGACATCACATCCAAGCACAGGGACGCATCCATGACACAGCGGGTCAACGGACCCGGGTGGTCCAATGACCAGGCCATTGGAATGATACCATACCGACTGACCCGACCGTACGTCGGCTTCATCCCTACGACACCGCACAAAGCAGCGGGTATGCGGATCGAACCTCCGGTATCCGAGCCTGTGCCCAGATAAGTAAGTCCAGCCGCTAAAGCAGAAGCCGAACCGCCGCTTGAACCTCCCGTTACAAGTTCAGTGTTCCACGGATTGAGGCAAGGACCGAAGTGCGGGCTAGTTGTTGTCAATCCCGCAGCGAACTCGTGAGTCTGTACTTTGCCTAGCAGAACTGTTCCAGCCTCATGTAGCTTAGCTGCAACCGTCGAATCGTAATCGGGGACGAAGCTGTTCAATATTTTTGAACCGGCAGTTGTTCGGATCCCTTTAGTGTAATATAGATCCTTATGAACGATGGGGATCCCGTGAAGGGGCCCTTTGTACCGACCATGCATAATATCGCGTTCCGATTGCTTCGCTTGTTCAATCGCCAGTTCGGACGTTTGGGTAACGAAAACGTTCAGTTTCGGATTCAAACGTTCGATGCGGTGAAGCGCATGTTCTGTAATCTCTACCGGGGATATTTTCCTTGTTCGGATCCCCTCGGCCAGCTCATGAATAGCAGCAAAGGACAGTTGGAAATTTAATTTACTCATCTATTCATCCTCCATATCTTTCGGACATGTCGTAAGTCTACCAAACTAATTACCATAGCTTCCGCTAGGATTTGCTTTTCTTGCGAATAAGTATGTCAGGATTGCCAACAGGGAAATGGTAAAATAAACAACAAAAAAAGGCATCTTTAGATCAATCAGTCGGCCGACCAGCGCAGGGCCGAATGCTCCGCCTAGGAGATAGGCCAGTGTGAAAATACCCATCCCCACACCCAGCTCAGCCGAACGGAGTGTCGTCGAAACTAAATTGCTGCTAGAGGTGAGGACACCGTTGAATCCAATCATAAGGATAATGATCAATATAGCGTCGATCCATGGCGGCAAATGTACGGATACCCCCAGTAGTATAAATCCGCTGATGACGAGACTTTGCGATATGACAAGCACGCGGGAGCTTCCGAAACGATCTGTCCAACCTCCGATCCGGGATCCGAGCAAGGCTGCACAGGCGGCACCGGGAAGCATCAGCAGACCGATTTTACTAGTTGGTAAATGAAAGGAATTCTTCATCATGACAGGAAGAGTAAAGGTTAACCCCGTGTTTCATACGAAGGTAAGGAATCCAATCCATAGAATTCGTCGGTAAGGAGCATTTTTCATGAAAGATGCATCGATAAATGGATGTTCTTTTTTCTGAATATGAGTACCGAACCATAGAAGAACTGCTGCTCCTGCAATGAGCATAAACCAATAGTTCGTAACCCCTAGCAACACCAACGCCAGTCCCGCGGAGAACAAAACAGCTCCGAGAAAATCGAATGAACCGCGGTCGTGTTTCTTGTCAGGAACATACTTGAATATCAAAGGGATAACAAATAGGCTCAGACTGGACACGATGAACAAAGCACGCCAACCAAAGTATTGCTCCACGAAACCGCCGAACACAGGCCCGAAGCCGGAAGCAAAGGCAATCGTGGCGGATAAGGTTCCCAGCACCCGTCCCTTGACTGTAGGCTTAAAATACAGGGTTACTGCCGCATAAGACAGGGGAGAGATGGATGAGGCCCCTGCTGCCTGCAGCAGTCTTCCAATGATAACTTGCAAGTATGAAGCTGCAAAAAAGCCGATCATAGAGCCGAAAGCTAAAAGGATTAAACCAATGACATACAGCTGGCGAAAGGAAAAGGACTCCGTTAACTTGCCGTAAGTACCGGCGCCGATAGCCATCAAAATGCTGTAACCGACCATAACCCAGCTCACCTGCGAGGAGGTCAGGGCAAAGTCAGCGGAAATCGAAGGTATAGACAAATTAAACATGGTCATATTGATGTTTCCGAAAATAATGAGCAAGCAAAGTGTCCCCATTAATTTCCGCTCATTGCCGGATAAAGCCATTGATTGAGTATCCATAGCCTGTCCCTCCATTACAGGAAGTCAGGAAAGGTGCGGCATTTTTGCGCCTGATCTCTATCGTGTCCCAAGAAAACATAGGACGGCCGAACATCCTGAATTAACTCCTGCATGCGAGTAATCGATTTGGCAGCCATCTCTTGATCGAATGTCAAGAACGGTACGCTATTCTCGAAGTTCTCCCGAGTATAAGCAACATCAATTGTCAGTAGCACTGGACCCGACTTTTCCGTTGTGACAAGGACTGATTGATGGCCAGGGGAATGACCCGGAGTGAATAAAATTTGAACCCCCGGAATCAATTCATGGTCACCCTCAATGATTTGATATTGTAAATCGGGCAGCCTGCACTCTAATGGAGAGTAATCCTCATTGTTTATGGCCGCATCATACTCTGCCCTTTGAATAAGGATCGGCGTATTGCGGAAATGCCCGTTTCCCCCAGAATGATCCAAGTGTAAATGGGAGCTAATGACCATTTGAATATCGTCAGGTCGATAACCGACACGCTTTAACACATTTACGATCGAGTCGCCGTCAGACATGTTGGGGACGACGCGCCCTTCACGTCTAGTCCTCTTGTAGTAATCGGGATTGTTGATAAAAGCGTCGGGCATTCCCGTATCGATGAGTATCGGCCCGCTGGTCGTTTCCAATAGAAAAGACCACACAGGCATTCCGACTAATTTCCCGGGGGCAAGGGTTCGATTAACTGCCGATTGATCTAGGAAACATTCACCTACAGGTAAAAAATACAACTTTTCAATATACATCCCAGTTTCACCCTTCATATTATAAATTCGGACAGTTTGTCCGTTTTGTTTTGATTATATCGGACAAATTGTCCGATGTCAATTTGTCATCGGCGGTTGGGCTTCGGCAAAAGCCTTACACCTGCAACAATACGCTAAGCTAAAGAATGTCGCCTAGGTGGAGTGCAAATAAACAACGGGGCTGCGTTAAAGCCGCAGTGTACAAAAACCATGGGGATCGCAATTGATAAGTACTCAGTGGGAAATCGAAACGCTCATCATGTTATTGGACAAGAATTTGATAAAGTTGCCGTTGTAATAAACGAGCGTTTTTATTACAACGATTCTGGGCAGCTTTTGTCTACTAGAGAAGCGGGGGCACCTCCCTATCGTATGGACAAAATGCTGTACCAAATGCTAACGAGAGCACGACAGGAGATTACTGTTGTAATCTATAAAAACAAGGATATGCGAATGCCTGTTTGAAGATAATGGGCTTAAAATGATTGATTGTAGTCAGGAGATAACAATGTTTCGGTTCAGCCATCAATCCAGCGGGAGAAAATTTTTAGAGGTAAAGATTGATTGAATAACTGCTACGGGCTGTGGAGTCGATCAGTTGGACTTAATTAATAAGGAAAGGATGAGTTTTATGAAACTAAGCCTAAGTCGAAAAGCTAATCTTGAAGGTATGCTGATAGGAGATCAAGTTACAATTGGAGGGCCGGCGGTAGAGGAGAACATCCGGTTTGAAGTATGGAGAAATGAATCGGGATTTGAAATTAAGGTTTTTGATCGATTGGTAAAGTTAGATAAAGAACCTTTTTCGACTGTAGATCAAGTAATCAAATATATTGAAACCTATTGAGTTCAATTGATTGAGGACCTGGAAGCGGCTGCGGAGTCAATCAGATCGATTGGAGAAGTGGCCAGCCTGTAGCTGGGTGCAGGTCGATATGTATGCCAATAATTGAGGACTTGAAAAGGGGGATTTTATTCAAATTTTGCTTCAGGCTTTATCAAGGGCGTTCGCTTGAAACTGTTTGCATAAGTTTTATATTTAGTTTTCTCGTTGGATTATTCTTGTATTTAGGTCATGCACCGGTTTCATGGTTGTCAATCGACATTATGGCATTCTTCTTGGATTGCTTGGCTTTAACACGAATAGTCTGGTGGCTACGAGTTCCTGGTAAAGGGACGAATATTTACGGCTATTTTCGGTGGGATAATACGATAGAAATTCATATCGGAAAGGTTAAATCACCAATGGAGTTTCAGCGTCGGATTAGAAACACAATCAAATATGCTCGTGAAAAAGGATATCTTATTGAATACACTTCCGGCATATTGACGCAGGTATGAGTTACGGTAATACATGAGACGAATTTGGCTATACTTTTTTTGGTATATGTCTGAGACTTTATTAGCCGGGCAGATCGCCTACAGTTTACTCAAACGGATGTTGTGTCGCTGTTGCGGTTCAGTAGAACCAGTAGCTAAAAGGAATCTACTGGTTCTCATTTCTCTTCACAGTTATAGAATGACGAGTGATCATATTAGGGTGTGATTATGTTATTGTTGGAGGATAAGTCTCAGTTATAAAGCAAGAAAGTATCACTTATAACTAGAAATTTTAGGAATGTAAGAATAACTTTTGTCTCAAGTATAGCCATTACTCATAGAGGCGTTGTCCAGCCTCCTTTTTGTATTTTGTACTGGCTTATTCCGCAATAGCGGGATTTATATTGGACGCTCTGTAGGCAGGAACGCCATTGATTAGCGCGGTTCTTAGTTGAATGTATCGGATACCATAATAGGTGGTTGTATTATTCAATCCAGAGGAAAGTACAGCTATTTTATAATATGAAAAAGGAATTTCATTACTAAACTGATAGGTTATTTTTGCAGTGCTTGGTACAGCCTCGACTTGTCCTAACCTATACCAGTTTTCTCCGTCACTCGAGCCATGAAACGAAAACGAAAGTATAAAAGCGCGAGAAGGTGGCTGGGCTAAGAGGATATCATTGATCGTTTTTCCCGTATCTAATTTGAAGATGATTTCCCCACCTTTACCACTTAAGCTGCTCTCCCAATAGAGATTATTATCGATCAAAACATTTTTCGGAAAAGTATTTTTGGTATCTCCATTCGTTGAAACGTTATCTTCAGCTATAACGACAGGTTCCATGGAAAACGAATAACTATCTGGATTTTGACTGAATTTTGTCATGTTGAACTACCTCCCTTAGTTATTATTTCTAATTTGCTAAATATGTTGTTGTATATGATCTATATGAAACTCTCAATGAATGTATTCCTTAATTAAAAAAGGCATAATCATAAATGAGTGGCCAAGCATTATAATAGCAACCAGTTATTTCATGACTATACTAGCAATGGACGGGATAAGAACCTACGTAATTAAAAAATTCAAACGATATAGGAGGAAATAAGAAAAGGGTGCTATTTTCGGGTCTTTAACAAGCTCATTCTAAAGGCTAGGCTAATTTATATCGAAAAAGATTGAGAGAAACAATATAAAAACTATTTTAGGTGCGAGAAGGAGAATGTATGGAATATGAAAATATACTCTTATTATTTAGCAGATGGCGTATTCCCTTTGGATTGGGAAGTTTGTTTTAATACTGTTGAGGAATACAAAACCAAATTATTTGAGAAGTATACCGCTTCCCAAGAGTCCAATGATTTTGTAATAGGTGGATTTCATGTGCTTACTGATAAAATAGATGCAATTCTGAATTATGCTTTAGAGGATTTTCAAAAAGAATTTCCTCATAATTATGAGTTGCGTTGTCCCGCAATGATCTTCCCGTTGCCAAGAGGCGATGAGAGTAATGGTGCTGAGTTCGCTATTATTTTAAAACGAGATGAAGATGGAGATACGATAGTCTATTCCCCACTTCCGATGTCATATTTAGAAAAAAGTTAATACTCTACTGAAAGAAAATGGGGAAATCAAGTGATGAATAATGTAAAGCTATCCCGTGTTTCCCTCTGGCTATAGGAGTGCGTTGATTTGTCGAAGAGATCTCTAAGTTTCAAATTAAGTATTGGAGATTGCTCGAGAAAGATATCCGGCAAATTGTTACGGAGCAGTTTTCGGAGTACAGGCACGGATGGGCACCTGCCTACATACAATAAACAGACCGCAAGCCCGGTAAGTAACAAAGGCCGGTAAGTTCGCAACTACCTCAGGAGGTGTCATCCGTGCCCGGACTATTTAGTGCTATCGCTCTGTTCATCAAGGAATTGACGCTACTCGTTTCCTATGTGAAAAACAACGCCTTTCCGCAGCCATTGACTGAGAAAGAGGAAGCTCGACACCTAAAGCTGTTTGCCGAAGGCAACGCACATTCCCGTAACACACTTATTGAACATAACCTAAGGCTGGTGGCCCATATTGTAAAAAAATTCGATAACACCGGCGAAGATTTGGAGGATCTTATATCCATCGGCACCATTGGACTGATCAAAGCTATTGAAAGCTTTCAGACCGGAAAAGGAACAAAACTGGCAACATTTGCAGCCCGTTGTATAGAAAATGAGATTCTGATGCATTTAAGGTCCCTGAAAAAGACACGCAAAGACGTATCTCTCCACGATCCTATAGGGACTGACAAGGAAGGAAACGAGATTACTTTAATTGATATCCTTGGTTCCGAGGCGGACGATATTGTAGATAAGGTACAGCTCAAAATCGAGAAGAGCAAAATCTATCGCAATCTGGATATTTTAGATGACCGTGAAAAAGAAGTGGTGATTGGCCGATTTGGTCTGGAAGCTGGAGGAGAAGAACGAACACAGAGGGAAATTGCACGAGAACTGGGAATTTCACGCTCGTATGTGTCACGAATTGAAAAGCGCGCGCTGATGAAGTTGTACCATGAATTTTACAAGCAGAAGGGATAATGGATAAGGAGATATTTGAAGCCGCGTTGCTCTTGTAGAGAACGCGTTGTTTTCTAGTTCATTTATTCAATTCCGAGTCTTTATTCAAATGATCTCCAAAAAGGATCTTCTCCTGACCAGCAAACAGCATACACTTGTCTTTTGTCTTTATCAACATGCTCTGTACTCGTACTACCGTTTTTTTCGCTTAAATAATAGCTATTTTGCTATGTATTTTCATTTAAAACGCAAATAAAAGCCTGTAGTGGTTTTCTGCACTACAGGCTAAAAATGCTTGATATTATTGGGTATTTTTACTTCGTCAGGACAAGCTTTTTCGCTAGTCGGCTCTCTTGGAGTGAATTTATTTTCCTACATACTCATCCAAAAAGCGATCTACTGTTTTGAAATATTCAGTGGGGTAATGGTTGATGGCATCGATGTGCTCCGTATTTTGCGGGTACCATACTTCTGCTTTTGGGTTATCTTTTAAGGACTCGTAAATAATTTCTGTATTTTTATAACTGATTTGCTGATCTCCAGTACCATGAATGAGCATAACTGGCTTGTCTTGCATCTTTTTTACCGCATTCATAGGAGATATGGAATCAAGATCAACCTTAAAGACCCAATTTGCCATCCATGTCGATGTATAACTGAATGGAAATGCAGGTAGACCTGAAAAGTAGGGCAAACCCTCTCTCAGAAATAGACCAGCATTACGAAAAGGACTATCCGCAATTACGGCTTTGATGTCATCACTTTCACTTGCGGCTAGCAGAGAAGTAGCAGCACCCATTGAAAAGCCGATAACTCCAATGTTATCACCCGTATGGTCTCTGGATTTTAAGTAGCTTACAGCTCCTAGCAAATCGTATTTTTCATTGAGGCCCAGTGTAATCAAGTCACCATCGGATTTACCTTGCGAGCTGAGGTCAAATGCCAATACATTGTAGCCTTTCGGAACGAAATGCTCTACTAACTTTTGGGTCCGCCCTTTGACTAAACGATTGCTCGTATATCCATGGACGACAACAATCGTCTTATCACTTGGTTTACCAGAAAGACCATTTGCAGGAAAGAAAGTACCTCTAATCGTATTATCATTTTTCAAACTCTTGAACTCGATCTCTTCGTAGGGTGTTTTATCGATATTCAATTCGTAGCTGACATTAGTGTCTCTAGGATGGTGCAACAAGGTGTCTACTACTTTATAAGATATAAAAAATACAAGAGCCATTACAAGCAGAATCACGATTCCTAGGCTCCATAAAATTTTCTTCCGTTTTTTCACACGAACGTTAAATGTCAGATCGGGTTGTAATGATGTTTGACTCATTCAGACTCCTCCGGTTTTTCTTTAGGTTGTATGGGTGCGAACAAATAAAAGGCATGCTCCTTCAGATTTTCCCACTCCGGATGCTGAATAATACTTTCTCCAAGAGTTAAGCCCACTCCATTTAAGAAAGAGATATAGGCACGAGAGATCATTGCTGGAGAAAAGCATTTGTTGAATTCTCCCATTAACTGTCCCTTGGCATAGATGCATTCGATCGCATCTGTCATTACCTTTACACTTTCAAGGACCTTCTGTGTAAGTTCAGGGAATCTTATTCGTTGTCCTAAGACAGATTGAACAAGCCGCAATTCATTTATATAGGAGTAGATATGGTTGAATTGTTCTGCCACCATGCTCTTAATCAATACGCCTGGTGTCCCTCCTTTTTTTAGACAAGCAAGCGATTTCACCTGAATATCAGCAAGCGGCTCAAGGACTGCGGCGTAGAATAAAGCTTCTTTGCTAGGAAAATATTGAAAAATGGTTCCAGGAGTCACTCCCACACTCTGAGCAATGATAGCCATTGTGGTATTAGAATATCCACTTTCTGCGAACAGGACAACAGCTTCTTCTAGGATACGTTTACGCCGCTCCAGTCTTTTTTCTTCATTGATGGGTCTTGCCAAATGTATTCCCCTTTCTTTAAACTAAACTTTCATTAATTAAATGATTAATTATTTAATTAATAATATATCTAAAATTACGACTTATAGCAAGAGTGAATTTATTTTATTTACGAGCAGGATGAACCTCAACATATAAAAATAAGCCGGAGTGCTGCCCAATATGCGCCTCAGGCTTGTTTTTATCAGATTATTTTGGATGAGTTAAACGTTCCGCCTTCCTTAAATTCGATAACACCGGCGAAGATTTGAAGGATCTTATATCCATCGGTACCATCGGACTGATCAAGGTCATTAAAAGCTTTCAGAATGGGAAAGGCACCAAGTTAGCAATATTTGCAGCTCGTTGTATAGAAAATGAGATCCTGATGCATTTGCAATCTCTGAAAAAAACACGCAAATACGTATCACTCCATGATCCTATAGGGACTGAAAGGAAGGCAACGAGATTTGAATACAGGATTATGATTATGTCATCAGCTGGACGAATATCCTGACGGAGCGCGGACGTAGTGGCGAGTCTAAATTTTCGTACGATGACTCTACAATCAAACTCGTTTATACTTTAAATTACTCAACAGTGAAAGCAATGGATATGAGGTGGATTAATGATTCTGGTAAGTTCATGTTTGGCAGGCATGAAGGTGCGATATAACGGGACGGATAGCTTGGATGTACATATTCAAAAGTTGGTAGAGGAAAAGAAGGCAATGACGATCTGTCCTGAGCTACTGGGGGGCTTTGTGATACCGCGAGAGCCTGCTGAGATTGTTGGAGGGACTGGGGAGGACGTACTGAGTGGCACAGCCAAGGTGATCGAGCTTTCAGGCAATGATGTCAGTGATATGTACATTAGAGGTGCGCACGAAGCTTTGCAAATAGCCAGAGAGGTTAACGCGTCACTTATTGTTTTAAAAGAAAACAGTCCGTCCTGCGGGTCGGCAGCGATCTATAATGGAGCATTCGAAAACCGTAAAATTGCAGGCAATGGGGTAACCTCCGCCTTGTTAAAAAGGGAGGGCTTTAAGGTCATATCAGAAGAACAAATATCGGAAATTTTCTTGCATGAGAATATGTAATGATAAAACAAGCGTCTTAATCGCTTACTGGCTTATAGCGGTGAGCGCAAGACGCTTGTTTGTGCTGTGTTCGCTTTACACCTGTGTATCACATTATTTAAGCTTTAAGGCCAAAATCCCCAAATACTCCTTGAGGGCTGTCCCGGTTGTAGATATGGCCCCAGCAGACGGTGAAAGTTTGGCAGCATACAGTGACAGCTTTTCACTTGCCAGATAGTCGGTTGGATAAGCTGTGGCTTGCATACCTGCACGCTGAAATTCCAGTGCAGCACGGGGCATATGGAATGCGGAGGTCACCAGAATAGGTTTTGTGAGCTGGTGCTGTTTTAAAATTTGGGAGGTATATACGGCATTTTGCTGTGTATTTAAGGAACGGTTTTCGATGAAGATGTCCTTTGCCGGAATACCGAGTCCTACTAGCTGCCTCTGCGCAATATTCGCTTCGTTACCACTGTCTCCAAACACTTGTCCACCGGAAAAAAGAATAGGTAGACCTGTTGCTTCATGCAGTCTAGCCGCAGTGAGCAGTCGGTTGGCCGCAGACCCTAACAGATTACCTTGTCCATTGATGTCGGGAGTTCCCTCTGTAGCTCCACCCCCAAGTACGACAATAACATCGCCTTGAATGGTACGGGGCTGTGGATACTGCTTTTCCAGACTACGGATTAACAAATCTCCAGCCAAATTGGTCGATGAAACATACAGCAGCAATGTAACAAAGAGCAGTACCACAGCAGGTTTACGCGCCCGTTTCCATAGCCAGATTACAAGCCCTGCCATCACGAGGATGAACAAACCGGGAGGAAGCACGAAGCTGTATAAAAATTTGATGAAATAAATCAAGTGCAGACACCCTCCTATCCTTATAAGCTTTATCTATTGGGTACATTGTAACATAGGCCAAAGACTGGATTCCTCTGTTCGGAACCCTATCCCATGAACAAGCGTGCTGGAGAATCGAAGCTTTTACCTATATATTTTTGTTTGATAAAGTTGTCCCGTAGGCGTAATATATAAAGTCTAGTGATTTTTTTCATAGAGGAGCGAGAGCATCATGGGAGAGTTAACGACAGCCAAGCGGATAATGATGATCGCGCTACTGGTTGTATTGTGGGGCATTTCTTGGCCCATCTATAAAGTTGCACTGGAATTCACGCCTCCCCTTTTGTTTGCAGGACTACGCACACTGTTGGGTGGCCTGCTATTGGGAGCGATTTTAGCACCGAGATGGAATCGCATTTGCTGGAAAGAAAATTGGCGGGTGTATGCTATTTCAGGTGTTTTTAACGTAGTACTGTTTTATGGCTTGCAAACCGTGGGGCTCATGTACGTTCCATCAGGTCTGTTCTCTGTGCTGGTATATCTTCAGCCTGTGTTGGTTGGCATTTTTGCATGGATGTGGCTGGGGGAAGCAATGTCCAAGCTCAAAGTGATTGGATTGATCATTGGATTTCTGGGCGTGGCAGCTGTCAGTGTCGGAGGCTTTTCAGGACATGTGGCTATTGCAGGTGTAATTATTGCCATTATTACAGCGGTGAGCTGGGCGTTAGGAACCGTGTATGTGAAAAAGGTTAACAAGCGTGTGGATTCGTTGTGGCTGGTCGCATTTCAATGTACACTTGGAGGCATCGTGTTGACAGGGGCTGGATCGGTAACGGAAAGCTGGTCAGACATCGTATGGAATGTTCCATATGTGTCAGGACTGGTGTTCGGGACTGTGCTCGGAATTTCACTATCCTGGCTGCTGTATTTCACGCTGGTCAATTCGGGGGATGCCAGTAAGGTCGCTTCCTATACGTTTTTGGTGCCTGTGATTTCGGTGTTTGTCAGTTCTATGCTGCTTCACGAATCGATTACGGCTTTTCTGCTGATCGGTCTGGTATTGATCGGTTTTAGCATCTATCTGGTTAATCGCAGAGTGAGGGTAGTACAGCAAGCTTGAAATTAATATCTTAAAAAAGTAATAAGTAAGGACTCTGCTTAGGTAGCAGAGTCCTTTTTTATAGCTGACAGAATGCAGCGAACGATGGTATCAAGGTTCCCTCTTTAGGGAGTTGGTTAAGCTATGGATGACAGCACACTGTCACATAAAGAAGGGAGATGCGGACGATGGCACGGAAATTATTGATAACAGGGGCGGCGGGCACAATTGGAAAAGTACTCTATGAAGGGCTAAAAGCGGAAGGAAAATATGAAATAACCGCTGCCGATGTAATGAGGGATGAAGAAGCAGGGATTGTCGAACTGGATATACATGATACTGCAAGGTTGGCTGAGCTTACACATCGAGTGGATACGGTACTGCATTTTGCATGGATTAAGGATGAAGGGGATTTCCTCGGCAAAGTGCTGTCTGGCAATGTAAGCGGAGCGTATAAGCTGTATGAAGCTGCGGTCAAAAATGGGGTGAAGCGCATTATTTTTGCCAGTTCCAATCATGCCACAGGGTTTTATAAAGTAGGCGAAGCGATAGATGTAGAAGATCCCTACCGACCGGATAGCTTTTATGGATTGAGTAAGTGCTATATTGAACTGTTGGGACGGCTGTATGCCGATCAGGGCAAAATATCTTCAATGAATATCCGCATCGGTAATTTTCCTGGGGATGATCGGCCGCATTCGGAGCGTGCTGCTCATATATGGATCTCCGAGCGCGATATGATCCATCTGACCGTCTGCTGTATCGAGGCCCCTTCGGAGATGAGTTATCTTAATTTGTACGGTACGTCAGCCAATACGGATAATTATTATGACATTGGTTACTTGGAAGAACTAATCGGATATAAGCCGCAGGATAATGCCGCTGAGCTGCTGGAGCAGGCCAAGAAAAACGGATTTCGAGTAAAACAGGATGAAACCATTTTTCAGGGTGGGCAAAAGGAATAGAGCAGATCGTCCAAATATGCTTGACGAATGGGCTGAAGGCGTCGATCAGGCGCCTCATATCACATAAAACTTCACAAATATCAGAATTGTTCACTCCTCTGGACACTCCTTTGTTCATGAAGCATGAGAGGCTTCACTTTTCATTTTGAATGCGCTTACATAATATATAGTTATACGGCGGCGATGCTACAAACCTTGCAGTCGGTAATGTATATAGAGGGGGAGTGACTCACATTGAATCAGCCTATGCCCAAAAATTCTGCAATGCTTACGACGGATTCCCGCTTGAACGGTAGGCTGGGAACAGGCAAGAAACGCGGTTTTTTCTATGAACTGATCCGCAATCGAGTATTATTTCTGATGTTGTTGCCCACTTTAATTTTTTTCTTCATAAATTCGTACATTCCTATGGTCGGCATTTATTATGCATTTACCCAGTTTGACTTTAATACCAGCCTATTTGAGGCCCAGTTTGTCGGACTCCAGAATTTTCGCTTTCTATGGCAATCCGGCACGCTGACCAAATTGACATTGAATACAGTTGGATATAATGCAGCGTTTATTTTACTCGGCAACGTGTTAGCGATTGTCCTCGCTATTTTGCTGAATGAGTTGCGAGGTCGCTACTTTAAAAAGATCACTCAATCTGTGATGTTTCTTCCATATTTTGTTTCCTTCGTTATTCTAAGTGTCATCGTGTACAACATATTTAATTATGATAATGGTTTTCTGAACACGTTGCTGGTGCAATTCGGTGGTGAACGCGTGGATGTGTATAACAAACCATGGGTGTGGATTTTCCTGATTATCCTGTTCTATTTGTGGAAAAATCTCGGCTACAGTATGGTGATCTACCTGGCAGCGATCACAGGGATCAGTGACGAGTATTATGAGGCAGCTAAAATAGACGGAGCTAACATTTTTCAACGAATTTGGTACATTACCGTTCCTATGCTCAAGTCAACATTCGTTGTGCTGCTGTTATTTGCACTGGGTAGTATTATGAAAGGACAATTTGATCTGTTCTATCAGTTAATCGGTAACAACGGTGTGCTGTACAATACGACGGATATTTTGGACACTTATGTGTATCGTTCCTTGAAAGTAACTTTTGATGTGGGTATGGCTTCGGCCGCAGGCGTGTATCAATCCCTGTTTGGATTTGTACTGATCATGACCGTGAACTATATCATTCGCAAGCTGAACGACGAATATGCCTTATTCTAGAAAGGAGGACCGAAACGGATGGCGATCAAAGAGGATGTATACACTCGACTTTTTAAAATTATCTCTTATGTGATTATCATTGTGGCATCCATTGCTTGTTTACTCCCGTTCCTACTTATTATTTCGGCTTCACTAACCAGTAATGAATCGATTATCAGGGATGGCTATCACTTCATTCCACAGCAATTCTCGCTGGAAGGATACCGGACGGTGTTCACCTTTCCTGAAGAGGTGTTGCGGGCATATGGGGTGACGATTTTTACCACGGTTGTAGGTACGACGCTAGGCCTGTTCCTGATGACGATGGCCGGATATGTGCTGGCACGCAAAGATTTTAAATACCGCAACGCGTTTTCATTCTATATTTACTTTACGACGTTGTTTGGAGGCGGATTAGTACCTTGGTACATTATGCTCACAAAGTATTTGGGGCTGCTAGATACGTATACAGTGCTTATTTTCCCGGGATTAATGACTCCATTTCTGATCATTTTGATGAAAAACTTCATTCGTTCCTCTATGCCGGAAGAACTGTTCGAGTCCGCTAAAATAGACGGTGCGGGTGATTTTAAAATTTACTACCGAATTGTACTGCCTTTATCTACACCGGGTATTGCCACTGTGGGGCTGTTTCTGGCTTTGGCTTACTGGAATGACTGGTTTTCATCCTCACTCTTTATTAATGACCCGCATAAATACCAGTTGCAATACTATCTGTATAATGTCATTAACTCCATGCAATTTATTGCTCAAATGGGTGCAGGTACCGGCGTGTCCCTGTCCAACGATATGCCGACAGAGTCGACCAAAATGGCAATGGCGATCGTGGTTACGGGTCCCATTTTACTCCTGTACCCGTTCATTCAGCGTTACTTTGTCAAGGGGCTGACGATTGGTGCGGTAAAAGGATAAGCGGCACTAAAGGCTGAGATGGCATAATGTGCTGACATTGTGCCATCCAAGCAGCATTTTTTGTAAGCGTTTTATTTAAACGGACTACCATTTCAAAGGGAGGATTCACATGACATTCACAAAGAAAAGAAAACAACGCATGTCCATCCTGATTGCAGTAATGGTTATCATGGCGCTCTTAGCCGGATGTGGGGGCGGTAGCGGAAACAGCGCACAAAAAGCAAATGGAGAGGATGATAAAGCCCAGAAAGTACAGCTGCAATTTTATATGCTGGGTGATGCTCCTAAGGATCTGTCTACCATTGAGGCAGAGATTAATAAGTTGGCAGAAAAAGATCTGAATGCCACCGTCAAATTTAACTATACGACGTGGACAGACTGGGATCAAAAATATAAGCTGTTATTGTCTTCGGGTCAGCCTATCGACCTGATCTTCACTGCAGATTGGACGCAGTATCAGGCCTATGCCAAGAAGGGGGCATTCCTGCCGCTAGACGATCTGCTGCCTAAGGCCGCACCTGCCTTGCAAAAATTCGTGCCTCAGGACATGTGGGATGGGGTTAAAATCGGAGGCAAAATTTATACCGTGCCTGGCACGTATAAAGAATATGTCACAAACGGTTTTGTATGGCGTGAGGATTTACGCGAAAAGTACAATTTGCCTAAACCGACAGACATCAAAAGTTACGAGGCTTACATGGACGGGATACGTCAGCATGAGCCTAATATGAAAACGGTATCTTTGAACAGTGATATCAAGGGAAATCTGCATGATCGTTATACCGAATTAGTAACGAAGAGTGTAGGTGCTTTGCCTTATGGCATTGGCATCAAATATGAAAAACCAACAGAAGTATACAAATATTGGGGCTCAGATGAACAAAAAGAAGAGCTGGGCACCTACAAACGCTGGGCTGATAAAGGGTTTATTCCCAAAAACGTATTAAACGTAAAAGATACGCTTCAGGATCAAGTCACTTCTGGTAAAGCTGCGAGTATTTTTGGCGACAACCCAACCCGGTTTAATGATATGGTCATTAAGCTCAAAGCATCCCACCCGGACTGGAAGCTTGAGTACTATCCATTCCCGCTGACAACGGGCTATGCAACTCCGGTGCATCCGATTCATAATGGCTTTGCAATTCCAAAAAGTAGCCCGAACCCAGCCCGCGCGCTGGCCTTTTATGAAAAGCTTGTAACGGACAAACGCTATAACCTGCTTACGCAATATGGTATTGAAGGCAAAAACTACGAAGTCAAGGATGGTTACTATCAAATGATAGGTAGCGGTAGTACGAATGGATTTTCACGGGAAGGCATGAACAGCTGGGCTTGGCGTAACCCGGAATACATGCTGTTTGATTCAGGCTTCGACCGTGTGAAGAAGATTTTTGCCGAGCTGGATAAAATCCAGAAGCCTGACCTGTTTACTGGTTTTGCAGAGGACTATACGACCTACCAAGCAGAAAAAGCGGCGTTGGAACAGGTTGAGAAGCAATACCTGTACCCGCTCCAAGCTGGACTGATCGACAACGTTGATCAAGGTCTTGAGACTTTCATGCAAAAGGCGAACCAAGCTGGTTTGGAGAAGATTCAAACCGAATATACAAAACAATGGGAAGCTTATGTGAAGGAGAAGGGGATCAAGTAAAACGTTAAGAGCTGTGATCTAAAGTAAAAGCAAGTCTCCAGAAAGTTGGAGGCTTGCTTTTTTGATATCGCCTATTGCGCATTCGCTTTAGAACGGCGAAAATCTGTGGGTGTCACGCCTAAACTGCGTTTAAACATACGGTGGAAATAAGAGCTACTCGCAAACCCGGTTTGTTCTGCCACGTCAGCCACCGACCAGTCGGTCTGTTCCAGCAGCTCACAGGCCTTGCGAATACGAAGCTGCTGGATGACGTCTACGATGGTGGACATGGTTTGTTGCTTATAAAGCCTGCTGACATAAATTGGCGACATATCCAGCTCTTCCGCAATCTGATTGAGACAGAAATTAGGGTCCGTATAAGCTTGCTCCATTCGTTCGTTGATTTGTTGTACCAATCGTTCTTGCTTTGTATTTCGTTTTTCCGCCAGATTGGAGCGAACCTGTTCAAAGACCAATTGATAATGAGCAATAAGATCCTCGGCGGTCTCTAATCGATCTGCGGATGGTAATTCAGGTTTAGATTCGATAGCAAATCCATTGAGCTCACTTATATGCCGAACGGCATTATTCACACTCATAATGAGCCGGGATATTGCCACCCGGACAGAGGAAAACGGATATTTCTCCATATGCATCAACAGATCTTTGAACATCCGGTGTGCATCCTCCGTATGACCAGATAGCAGCGTATCCAGCAATTTTTTTTCTTTATCCGATGGAAATACATAAGTATTTTGGACATCTTCATCTGTAGTGCTTCGCGCATTAATAATACAGCCATGACCCTGAAAAAAACGATGCATAGATGCGTTCTCTACCTGGCGGTACAGCAAATGCAGCCGTTCTGGTTGACTTGTAATTACGCTGTAGGTTAGTGATACACTTAGCTTCAAATATTCGAAACAAGCTTCGCGTATTTGGCGTAATAGGGTTTCCAGTAGCACCGTGTCTGTATGTTCTGCGGGGTCTAGAATGTTGAGCATCAGCAGGACGCTATCCTCATCCATATCAACGGTTTCCACCCGGTATGTCTGCCCGCATATTTCGGAAGCGATATTCATGATGGCAAACTTGTAGGGTAGCAGATCAGGTCCGCGCTCGCTTTGCCAGCGGGCATATTCATCTATGCGCAGGAGTACAAGCCGATAATCTTTATCGAACTGGAATGTAATCCCAAGCTCACGCAGTCTTTCCGGTTCTTCACCGGCAGGAAGATTTCGGATGCCGCGAATCACATTCCGTAAAATGTTTTGCCGGATTGTGTACATACTGTTGCGTTTCTCCGATTCCAGTGAATTCATATGCACAACAATTTGACCAATAGGTGTATACAGCATTTTGGACAGCAGCCAGGAAGCTACAAATCCTGCCATTCCGATGATGGCCGCGATCAGTACCATGGCATTACGAATAACACTCGCCATTTTGATAACGCTTTCATAAGGTGTGACACTAATATACTGCCAACCTAGTCCATCCGGGGAAGTATAGGAAATCAGTGATCTTTTACCATGAAAGTCTTCTACAAAATAGCCTGTTTCCTGTTTTTTGACTCTAGTGTGCAGCCATAGCTGTTCTTTTTCGTTCAAAGCTTCGTCTGCCAACGTTGTACCAGATAACAATCTGCCTTGATCGTCTAAAATATAAGCAGTCCCACCTGAGATGGGGGTCGACGCCATTTCCTTGTTCATCCAGGCCGCTGACACGTTCACAATCACAGCCGAATTTATCGCTTCGTTCGAGTTGATTGCGTCATAACATAAATACGTATAGGCTGCGATGTCTGGGCTTGCTTGCTCTACGCCAGCTTCGGAGTCTGAGGCAGACAGCAACGGATACGTGCGTGGAATAGGCGTAAAGGGTTTGTAGTCCTGATAGTGATCGAGCACGCGAATGATGTCTGTATCAGCCAGTTCATGCTTGCTGAATAACCCGTTTTGGCCTTGTGAGGACGCAATGTAGAAGGTGTCACTTTTAGGGTTATACACGTAGATGGATTCAATATAAGGCATGGAGTTGAGATAATTATTTAATTCGGTCATGGCAGCGGTTACATCATATACATTGGGCTTGGGATAATACAACAGCTTGGATAGGGTACTGCTGCGATACATTTGAAATGCCAACGATTGAGCAATAGATGTCATGTTGATGACCTCTTTGCTTCTCAACGTTAAGCTATTGTGATTGGCTTCGAATGCCTGCTCCTTTTCCACGCGAATATAGTAGAAATAATATACAGTGGTGGATACCAGCAACGTTAGTGTTGTACATAACGTAATGCTGACCAGCAATTTGCTGTGTAGCTTGTGATGCTTTTTGAAATTGCTCATATGAACAGGCCTCCTGTCTGTGTGAACGTAGCTGTAAAGTACACCCTATTTATGTATTCATTATACGTATGATTTTATGAACAGGACAGTGAACAAACCGATTCTTTGTGAAAAATAATGATCTTTTCGTAAAAAGACCGGGAACACGGATACGCAAACTAGATTGCGTCGGTTCCCGGCCTGTTTTATTGGTTCAAATGAAAAGAAGCAAAGATGAGGCGGCATTCCAATTAGTCAGGAAATTGAACATTACCTTTAACGATATAGGCTTGGCCTGTGCCATTTTCCGCTAGAGCTGGGATGGTATCATTCAGTACGACACCGCGAATGTCCGTAATCCGTATTTTCAGAGGCTGTTTTCCTAAGTTAGTACCCAGAAAGTGGTTGTAATCCTGTTTTTCGAGATTGAGCCATTGCCCGTTTTGTTGGACCTCCATTTTTAAGACTGGATATTTATGATTGCGTACTTGAATGGCTGCCCACCATTGGCTGCTGCCTTCTTTAATGCGGTAGGAGACATTACCACTAACCGGAGCTTTGACAACTTTCCATGAAATATTGATTTTTCCATCCTTTTGATTGCCAATCAGGTTGAAGGCATTCGGAGACAGATCAAGTGCGCCACTCGGACCCTCAGGGTATAAATCTGTTACATAGACGGTTGTTTTTCCTTTGGGGCCTTGAACCTCCAAATAGGCTCCAGCTAATGCGGCTTTAATTCCGTTATAATTCAATTGTGTGGGGTTAAGCGCTGTAATTTTGGCATCAGAAGGGATAGGATCAAGCAGTAATGCTCCTCCAGAGTAACCTGATCCTGTATATGTGGCGTACCCCGTGTATGTATCATTCCAAGCAGCTGAAGCGGGAAGTGCGAACAATACGACACTTAGCAACGACGTCAGACCAATCGTTTTGAACTTTCGGAACAGAGATTTTTCTTGCATAATCATTTCCTCCTTGTTCATTTAATAGATTTATATAGTAAATATAAACACTATATTACCTAATATTCCAAATTGTACAATAGGACTTTGAGGCAAAAAGAAAATGTTGAAGATATTTGTCAACATACCCATAGGTCATATGGCGTGTTTTTTGAGAAATAGCTGTACAGATAAAGAATAAGGGGAGGGTCAAGTAATGGGGGGCGAAACTAGGACTTTTGGATGAAGTCTTTTAAATAGAATAAGCGAACTATTGTTCTCGTTTTGATTGTCGTATACAATCGAATCATGCTGATTCAAATAGAGTAATGTCGACTCTGTGTATACTGCAAGAAAGGATGTTATGCATCATGATGGGAAGAGCCCATTTAATTATTGGAACCGGGGTCTCCCTATCGGTATTAGCCTTAAGTGGATTCGAAGTGACTCCGGCTGCCGTGGCAGCCGCTGTGGTTGGTTCATTGCTGCCGGATATTGACGAGCCTAACTCAATGCTTGTGAGCCGTGCGTTACCGAACAAAATGCTTAGGCTCATACAGCTTCTAATGATTGGGGCTGCGGGTTGGGTGTTTTTCACCCGTTTGGCTCCGCCACCCTGGAATCTTGTTTTGGCTTTGCTGATGATCAGCGCTTCTTTTATGCCGTCACGGTCTATGCGTAAAGTTATCATTTTTCTAATTGGTATCGGCCTTGCCTGGTATGGGGAATCATATGCACCGTGGAATTATATCGCCGGGTGTCTGCTGATCATATGTACGCTTGTTCCGCACCGAGGATTGACGCATACGGTATATGGGACAGTAGCATGGACCGCGCTGCTTTACGGCACGACACGTTTGCATGGCGACAGCATATGGCTGGCTGGAGGTATAGCGTACTTGCTACATTTATTGGCAGATTCCTTGACGAATAACGGAATTAAGCCTTTGCCGCCATTCAAATGGAAGCTAAGATTTAGATTAATGAGCACCGGAACCCGGAAGGGAGCAAAGGTAGAAAATATCTGTATCACCTTAACAGCTGTACTTGTAGTGATTGCTTTGCTTCGGTACAAGCATTTAATTTGAGAACTTCTATTTTTTCTTCTATTAAATTAAAAAACAGTCAAGCACACGTATGTGTCTTGACTGTTTTTTTATAGATTCTTATTCTCTGTTACTTCTTAAGCTCGTTCAATAATGGTATTCAGTGTTGTGCGATCCAGATTTTGAACCAACTTAATGATCAGTTCCTTGGCCGCATCATAATCATCGGTGTGAATAATGGACGAGGAAGTGTGGATGTATCGTCCACATATGCCGATGACGGTAGATGGCACACCAATTCCGCTCAAGTGCACTTGACCAGCATCCGTTCCCCCAGTGGAGATAAAATATTGGTACTTGATTTTGTGAGTTTCCGCCATGTCCTGCACATACTCCACAATTCCGCGGTGTGTAATCATACCTGGATCAAATACCCGCAACAGTGCGCCTTTACCAAGCTGTCCGTATGCGTTCGGATCTCCACCCATATCGTTGGCAGCACTGCAATCCAGTGCAAAGAAAATATCCGGCTGAATCAGATTGGCAGCTGTGCGTGCACCGCGCAGTCCCACTTCCTCCTGGACCGTAGCTCCTGCATACAATGTATTTGGAAGCTGGTCTTTTTCCTTATGTAATGCCTCCAACAGCTCAAGCGCCAGGCCTACACCATATCGATTGTCCCATGCTTTAGCCATGATTTTTTTGGGATTCGCAAGTGGAGTGAAATCACAGATCGGAGCGATAGCCGTTCCGGGTACAATCCCCAGATTTTGCGCCTCCTGTTTGCTGTCTACGCCGATATCCAGGTACATATGCTTGATGTCCATCGGTTTGCTGCGTTGCGCTTCATCAAGCAAATGTGGTGAGACAGATCCAACTACACCAATGATTGGGCCATTTGGGGTCAATACTTGAAGACGTTGTGACATGATGGCTTGGCTCCACCAGCCTCCAACCGGCTGAAAACGAATCATTCCATTTTCCGTAATGCCATTCACAATAAAACCAACTTCATCCAGATGTCCTGCCACCATTACACGTGGGCCACTTTCTTGCCCGCGCAGTACACCAAAAAGACTGCCCAAACGGTCCTGCACGATTTCATCCGTATAACCGGATATTCGTTCTTTAACCCATGCCCGCAGCTCTCGCTCATGTCCAGAAATGGAAGGGAACTCTGTTAAGGTTTTAAACAATTCCAATGTTTTTGCTTCCATGATGTATACCTCACTCCTTATTAATTAACCAGTGGTCGTCATGTATTCAGTATGAATGGATTTGTACGGAATGTCCACGATATCATTTTCCTGACATAACATTTCCCCAAAAAGCTCATAATGTTAAGGAGCCAAGCAATCTGAACCGCCAAGCGCGGAACTTTTGAATAAGGGGTGGTGAATGATGCCAGCTAAGTCAGGACAGCGCGGTTTTCGTACCAATTCGTCGCCGTTGTCCATAAATGAGAAAGACTATCAAAGTGTTTCCCAAAAGCATGAACCTTCCAGAAAAGTATTTGCCAATTGTGTGCGTGCTTTTCTGGTTGGTGGCGTCATCTGTGTGATTGGGCAGGCGATTCAGGAAGCCTTTATGGCAGGGATGCATATTCCAGCCAAAGAAGCTGCGGCACCAACTGCATCCATGATGATCCTCTTGTCTGTTATATTAACCTGCATCGGGGTCTACGATAAGATTGCCCAATGGGCAGGAGCGGGAACCGCTGTACCCATCACAGGTTTTGCGAACTCAATGTGTTCAGCTGCATTGGAGTATCGTTCCGAGGGATTGGTACTTGGAGTGGGTGCAAATATGTTCAAGCTGGCAGGCTCCGTTGTTGTATTTGGTGTTGTGGCCGCATTTATCGTGGGCGTTATATACGCAATCCTCGGTGTGGGGGGCAATCACTTATGAGAAGACAGGGAGGACAAACCTGGAAGTTCGAGTCGAGACCGCGCATCATTGGGAGTGCAACTGTTGTAGGCCCGGATGAAGGAGAGGGGCCGTTGTCCACAGATTTCGATTATATTTATGACAATATCGAAATAAACGAGAAAACATGGGAAAAAGCGGAACGAAGGTTAATTGAGCATTCTACAGAGCTTGCGTTAATTAATTCCAATTTAAACAAAGAGGAAGTGCAATTTTTCATAAGTGGTGATCTGATGAATCAGATTATCAGCAGCTCATTTTCGGCTAGCAAGCTTGCTATTCCTTATTTAGGTGTTTTCGGAGCCTGCTCAACGTCGATGGAAAGCTTGGCTTTAGCAGCACTTATTGTGGATTCAGAGGCGGGCGACTACGTGATGGCGGGTACAACCAGCCATAACTGTACTGTGGAAAAACAATTCCGCTATCCTAATGAATACGGAGCACAGAAGCCCCCCACAGCTCAGTATACTGTTACCGGTTCCGGTGCGGCCATTGTGGGACATGCGAAGTCAGGTACGGTGGTAGATTGTGCCACTATTGGGCGTGTAATGGATATGGGCATTAAAGACCCCTTTAATATGGGCGGAGCCATGGCTCCAGCGGCGGCGGACACGCTTTTGTCTCATTTTCGAGATACAGGCAGGGACCCGAGCTACTATGATCTTATTGTAACCGGGGATTTAGCCTCCGTAGGGCTGCCGATTGCCAAGGAGCTGCTTAAAAAAGATGGATTCGATATGAATCAAACGGAATTTAATGATTGCGGTTTACTGATTTACGACATCAATAAGCAAAAGAAGGTCATTGCAGGTGGAAGTGGTTGCGGATGCTCAGCTGTTGTAACCTATGGACATCTGTTAAAGCGGATCGAAAAGGGAGAACTACAAAAGGTGCTGGTCGTGGCGACCGGAGCGTTATTGTCTCCTTTGACTACACAGCAGGGTGAAAGCATTCCATGTGTTGCACATGCTGTAGCTTTTGAAGCGGGAGGAAAAGTATGATATTTCTATGGGCTTTTTTAGTGGGCGGTGCCATTTGTGTCGTGGGTCAGTTAATGATGGATGTAATCAAATTGACCCCGGCACACACAATGAGTACGTTGGTGGTAGCAGGTGCAATTGCCGACGCTGTCGGAATATATGATCCCCTTATCAAATTTGCTGGAGCGGGTGCGACGATTCCAATTACCAGCTTTGGTAACTCACTCGTACATGGTGCACTAACTGAATTGGAAAAGGACGGATGGCTTGGTGTTATTACAGGGATCTTTAGCCTGACAAGCGCAGGGATTTCCTCAGCGATTATTTTCTCTTTTCTGGCATGCTTGTTTGTTCGTCCAAAAGGAAGCATATAAAGCAGGGTGCTTTAAATAGGATAAAAAGTAAAATAAATTGTATACGTGAACCCTTCGGATTTGATAACCGAAGGGTTTTTGACTGTCCCGAAAAACATGTACCTATAAGAGAAGATGGAGCTTGAATAATATGGGCAAGGAGTTAAGTGTACTCTATGTCCACCTTCATGTACAATAATAGGAAACATGTTGCTATCTAGGAGGTTTACAGAGTTATGCCCGTGCGTCAAGAATCTGTGCAGATTGTATCTGCAATCCGTTCTAATCTGGAATCCTGCATATTAGGGAAATCCTTTGAAATAAAATTATTGCTTACGGCTATGCTGGCGGGTGGACACATTCTGATCGAAGACGTTCCGGGTACGGGGAAAACGCAAATGATCAAGGCTCTTGCAAAATCCATGCGTGGTGATTATCGCCGTGTTCAATGTAATCCTGATATTCTACCGAGTGATATTACAGGGGTATCTATATTTCATCCACGGGATGAGCGTTTTTATTTCCGTCCGGGTCCGGTTATGACTAACATCTTACTGGCAGACGAAATTAACCGAGCGACGACGAAAACCCAGTCAGCTCTGCTGGAGGTTATGGAGGAACGAAGTGTGACGGTGGATGGGGACACTCATATGTTGCCTCATCCTTTTATGTTGTGTGCCACTCAAAATCCAATTGATTTTGAAGGCACTTATATGCTGCCGGAAGCACAATTAGATCGTTTTATGCTCAAAATCAGCCTGGGCTATCCTGATTTGGAGACAGAGCGCAACATGCTGCTTCATCATCAGACGGGCCAGCCAGCAGATCGTCTGGAGGCTGTAGCGCATATGGAACAGATTGCTGACATCCAGCAGGAAATCAGAGATATCTATATGGACGAAGCGGTGACTTCCTATTTACTCGATATCGTGCGTGCGACGAGAGAACATCCATCAGTGCTACTGGGAGCTAGTCCACGGGCCGCACTTGCTTTTGTCATGGCTGCCAAGGCATTCGCTTTTCAGGATAACCGTGACTATGTGTTGCCTGATGATGTGAAGTCGCTGGCACCTTATGTGCTGACGCACCGTTTGTTGCTGCGTCCCGAAGCACGCCTCGATAGCTCCAACGCCCAGTCCGTGCTGCAGTCCGTGCTCCGACAGGTTCATGTACCCGTACGAATGGAGCGTTCTTAAGGAATGAACATGGTCAAAAGGAAGCGCAGGCTTCCCCGGCTATCAAGTCGCATCTGGCTTATGCTATGTATATGGGTAGTGTGCCTGCTTTATTTGTTGTTTCAGGGTGGAAAGACATCGGTCATGCTGTTTTCTATGGTTACGTTGTTAATCGTTTATTTATGGATGGTTGGTCTGAGTGGAGTTCGTCGCGTCCAGGGCCATCGTCAGCTTTCGCAAGGCTCGGAGTTTGGCGAGCTGCTGCATGCGGGAGATCAGGTACACGTAAAGCTCAGTCTGAGCATTCCTGGCTTTCTTCCGTTACCCTATGTCATTGTTCGCGAGGTGCTCAAGCGACATACGGGGGAATCCTGGTCGTTTGAAGACAGTGTTATCCCTAGTATGAAAGGTGGCGGCCAGCTTACATTTCAAACCCCTGCTTTAGAACGAGGAAGCTACTATTTTGAGGAAACCGAATGTGTGAGTGAGGACATCTTTGGCCTGTTGGAGCACAAGGGCAGGTTGAATGCACGCGGTGAATTTCGGGTGCTTCCTCGCACGGCATTCATTCCATATTGGCAGATCAATGATCGCCGCTCAAGGATGTCTGGACCGCAGACCGTTCAAACTCGAACGCGTCGTGAAACGACGCAAATTAACGGTGTACGGGATTATGTATATGGAGATCGGTTTTCACGCATCCACTGGAATGCGACGGCTCGTACAGGTAGTTGGAAATCCAAGGAATTTGAGCATGAGACGGTTCCCAAAACGATGCTCGTGCTCGACGTACAAACAAAGCATTATGTAAACGCCGACCAGTTTGAGCTAGCTGTATCTTCTACCGCTTCATTGCTGGAATATGGTGGACGGGAGCGGATGGGAGTCGGACTGTGTACAGCTGGAGGGAAGGGGACTGTTTTTCAGCCAAGTGAGCAGATGATGGAACGACAACGAATGATGCATCACTTGGTAGACATCCACACCACTTCGCAAGGCAGCTTGATGACTGCTGTAGAAAGCTGTGTGCGCCAGTTTCCGCAAGGCTGTTATTTTATACTGATTAGTCCGCTGAAGGATCATCAGGCGCTGGAACTTCTTCGCTGGGCCGATACCCGGGGGATGACTCCGTGCCATGTCTATATCGGCGAAGGCTCTGCCGAGGGAGAAGCTGAAAAGTGGATGAGTATGCTTCGTGCAAGGGGAATTAAGGGCTACGATGTTGAGAGCCTCGAAGAGCTCCCGGCTGTAATGGGGGGAGGGACACAATGAAAAGCTGGTTACAATCGTTAAAGAGCTCCTGGGCTCCCGCCTTTACGTTCTTGTGGATTATTATTATTGCTATGCAATGGGTGTCTTTTGCTTCTGAATTATGGCTGGAAGAGACGAGGGCACTTGTACTGATGACCATTACAATGCTGGCGCTGGTGAAGATTTTACTACCATTCCGTCCATGGATTGAATTTGTCGTTAAGGCGGTAACGCTGTTCTTTATTTTGTATCGGACATTAGTGTCTTACTCCATCATTATCCCCTTTGGCGGGGCAGCCAATCGTCTGGATCAGTTTATATCTAATATGTCTCCTTATGTTTGGTTTTCCCTCATTGCTTGGCTAGTCATTGAAATGGTGCCGCTCATCGTTACCACGAAGCAGCGGATTCTAGTTTTTGTGGGCATCAACGTTGCAGCTCTGGCGGTGCTTGATTCCTTCACACCAACTGTGCTGTGGGAGGAGGTTGCCTGGATCGTCTTTGCTGGTATGGGATGGCTAGTGACACAGCATCTGCAGTATTTTCGTCAGCATTATCCTCAAGGATGGAAGCATATTCGGCGTTATCCGTATAAAATTGCGGCCAATATTGCTGTCATTTTTGCGCTTATTATTATGGCGGGTGTGAATATGCCCGAGGTACAGCCAGCTTTGACGGACCCCTATACAGCGTGGACCCAGCGCATTAGCTCAACCACCGCTGGAACCACCAATGGATCTGGGGCACTGAATCAGCGCATGAACACCGCATCTGGTTATAGTCGCCAGGATAATCGATTGGGTGGAGGTTTTAATTTTGATTATTCGCCTGTCATGACCATCACAACTAATCAGCGAAGCTATTGGCGAGGAGAAACGAAACGAACCTATTCCGGTACAGGCTGGGTTGACGTGGGCAACGATGATCCAGCATCAAATGAGGTGTCGATGACCGCAGAGCTTGAAAACGTACAAGAAACGAGGCACTCTACAGAGCAGGTCGTGCAGACCGTTACCATGCAAAATGATCAGAGCTATCCCGTTCTGTTTGGCGCCTATTCGGTGCATCGTGTTCAATCGGTGGATAGAGATTCACGGGCAAACGGGTTGCGTTGGAATCCGGAACAGGCAGAGCTGCTTTGGAATCCATCCTCTCGAAGAACTGCTTATCCTAAAACGTATACTTTGGTATCGCATGTTCCAGTGATCCCTGAGAAAGAGCTGCGTAGAAAAAGTTTTAATGAGTTGTATGGAAAAAATAAACAGGAAGCCTACTTACAAATTCCAAAGGAATTGCCGCAGCGGGTTCGTGATTTGGCTCGCAATGTAACGGCGACGGCCAAAACGCCGTATGAAAAAGTCGGATTGCTACAGCAGTATCTACAGCAAAATTATGCATATACGAACAATCCGGATCTCTCACGGAAAAGAAGCAGGGATTTCGTGGATGCCTTTCTGTTTGAGATTCGGGAGGGCTATTGCGATTATTATTCCACTTCATTAGTCATGATGGCTCGCTCCGTTGGGGTTCCAGCCCGTTGGGTCAAAGGGTATGCTCCTGGCCAGCAGACGTTTTCAGATGATGCAACCACGGGCGATGGTGACGAAAACATGTCCTCTTATTCCGTGACAAACGCGGACGCTCATTCCTGGGCAGAGGTATATTTAGGCGAATATGGCTGGGTTCCGGTAGAAGCTACGCCTGGCTTTGATATGCCGTTACTTACAGAGCAGGAGGATTCAAAGACTCCAGACGCCCCAGAGGTCAAGGATCAGCCAGAATCAGAGCAGCTTGAGCAGACTCCGCAGACGGATCCAGGGGAAGGCTTAGAGATTCATCCTGTAATCATAAGCTCTGCTGTTGCCATTCTTCTGCTGTGGGCTGCTTATATCATTTGGCGTAATCGGGCAGACATTCACTTTTACCTGCTGCGTTTACGCACAGGTAAACCGCTGACCCCAGATGAAAAGGTGATCGTCGAAACGGAACACTGGTTACGGTACATGCGAAGGAAAGGCTATGTCCGCGCAAGCCATGAGACACTGAGGGAATCAGTCGACAGATGGTCACAAGAAGCACCGGAGCGCGCTGTGATTTTACATCAGTTGCTAGGACGCTTTGAACAAGCACGTTATAGTCCTTCGTCGGTAAACGCAGAGGATTGGCGCAGTGTTCGCCAGCAAGCTTCCCTGTTGCAAAAAGAACCATGGATAAAACGATGGGCTGGGCGAAGAGCCAAGTCTGACCAGAAGGATGAAGGCTAGTCATTTTTACTAGGTTTGGTGTCGCAATTTTTAATCTTAGTCTATATGTTTAGTAAAAAGCTGTCCGTTTGTTGCGGATAGCTTTTTACTAAGCCATAGTAATATGGTATAGTTTGTCGTATGAAACTGAGGTGACCGACGTTGTTTGAAATGCTGATGCCCAAATTACGGGTGAATACCGTCTTTGATATTGATCTTGAAGGCTTGTATGCTCAAGGATATCGCGGCATTATTACGGATCTGGATAACACGCTGGTCGGTGCAAAAGCGCCGAACGCAACTCCCGAGCTGGTGGCCTGGTTTGAAAAGGTCAAACAGGCGGGTTTTAAGCTTGTCATCGTGTCTAATAACAATATGGACCGTGTATCCGTGTTTGCTACGCCTTTGGACATTGAATTTATACATGCCGCCCGGAAGCCATCCAACTCGTCCTTTCGTAGAGCCATTCGTATGATGGGGCTTACTCCGGAAGAGACTATTATGGTCGGGGATCAAATGTTGACGGACGTATTGGGAGGCAACCGAATGGGTTTGCATACCGTTTTGGTGCTGCCGATATCCATTCATGATGAAGGAGTCATGACCCGATTTAATCGACGGTTGGAGCGAATCGCGCTCACAAGGTTACGTAAGAAAGGCTTATGGCTTGAGGAGGAAAAGAAGAATGACTGAAAGACCTGACGGTGGAACTGCCGTCAAATGTAGTGGTTGCGGTATCGCCATGCAGACCACTAGCCCGGACCTTCCGGGATATATTCCGGAAAAATTATTAACTCGTGAACCGGTCATCTGTCAGCGTTGCTTCCGGATCAAAAACTATAATGAAACCTCTTCGGTGACGGTAGATCAAGATGAATTCTTGAAGCTGCTTAGTCAGATTGGGGACAAGGATGCGCTCGTCATCCACATTGTAGATATTTTTGATTTTGAAGGCAGCTTGATTTCCGGCCTACAGCGTTTTGTAGGTTCGAATCCGGTTGTACTGGCAGTCAATAAGACTGATTTGTTGCCTAAGGTCACAAACTGGAACAAGGTACGTAACTGGGTACAAAAGCAAGCGAAGGAGCAAGGGCTACGCACGGAAGAAATCGTACTGTGCTCTGCTAAAAAAAATCAGGGCTTTGACCGTCTGCTGGATGTGGTATCTGAACTGCGTGGTAACCGTGATGTATATGTAGTCGGAGCCACAAATGTGGGTAAATCCACGCTCATTAACCGCTTGATTCGTGATTATAGCGATATGGAGCAGGAACTTACAACATCCCGTTACCCAGGAACTACACTCGATATGGTGAATATTCCGCTCGACGACGGCAAGCACATTATTGATACTCCGGGTATTGTGTACCCTTGGCGGTTCAGTGAAATTGTCTCCCGTCAGGACTTGAGTGCTATTATGCCGGACAAGCCGCTGAAGCCTGCTGCATATCAGCTTGATGCCGGACAAACATTGTTTTTCGGCGGTATGGCCCGATTTGATTTTGTAGACGGTCAGCACCAATCTTTTACCTGCTACATTAACGGTGGTCTTAAAATACATCGCACGAAGCTGGAGCGAGCTGATCAGTTGTTCGCTGATCATGCCGGGGAGCTATTGTCTCCACCAACACGCGATCAATTGGCAGAGATGCCAGAATGGACCAGACATGAGTTCCGTGTTCCACGCAAATCTCCATCGGACATCTATATATCCGGTTTGGGATGGATTAGGGTGAATAGTGAGAACGGAGCTCTGGTAGCGGTTCATGCTCCTCGGGGAGTCCGTGTGCTTTTGCGGCCTGCGTTGATTTAACAATGCTGTAACCAAGCTATAGGGCGGCAAGGAACACATACGGGTTCCTGCCGCCATTCATGTATTTGAGCGGCCTAATATTTTGCAATATGGGGGAGAGCAACGATGAACAGCGGGGAGTCTGGAGCGACCGAACGAGATCTTGTACTATTGGGCGTATTGGGTGATCCGATCAAGCACTCCAAATCGCCTCTTATGCATAAAATAGCTTTACAGGCAGCGGGGATTGAGGGAGATTTTGTACCTCTTCATGTCACACCGGATCAGCTGGAGGATGCTGTGAAGGGGATTCGGGCTTTGCATTTCCGCGGAGTCAATGTGACGATTCCCCATAAGGTTGAGGTTATGAAATATCTGGATGAGATTGATGAAGGGGCCCGGCTCATCGGCGCTGTCAATACGATAGTGAATGACAATGGACGGCTCAAGGGCTATAATACGGACGGAATTGGCTATGTGCGTTCCCTTAAAGAAGAGACTTCTGTTGAGTTAAAGGGTGCAAGAATTGCTGTTCTAGGAGCCGGTGGGGCTGCTCGGGGGGTGATTCATGCTTTGTTGGAGGAGCGACCTGAATCGGTCATTATTCTGAACCGAACTCGTGACAAAGCTGAACAACTGGCATTGGAGTGGACGACAGAAGCAATTCCAGTAATGGGCTATTCCAACGAGGAAGCCAAGAATGTGCTCACGACAGTGGATGTATTGATTAATACAACCTCGGTGGGAATGTCTCCTTTATCTGATGAGCTTCCACTGGAAACGAATCTGATTCCGCAGGGAATCATTGTGAGCGATTTGATCTACAACCCGCTGGAAACGAGGCTTTTACGCGAAAGTCGTGAACAGCGTGGCTGCACTGTACATGGAGGTTTAGGCATGTTTGTGTACCAAGGGGCAGTGGCTTTTGAGTATTTTACGGGAGTGGCCCCTGCAGTAGACCAAATGAGAGCGGCTGTGCTGAGAAGCCTAACGTAAGTCGGATATACATTAAAATTATGGAAATGCTGCATTGTATATGTGGCGACGAAGGGGTTAAATATACATGTTAACAGGTAAACAAAAAAGATATCTGCGCTCCATGGCGCATCATTTGGACCCAGTTTTTCAAGTAGGTAAAAACGGTACGAATGAGCATCTTATGCGTCACATCAATGATGCGATTGAAAAGCGTGAACTGATGAAAGTACAAATTTTGAACAACTGTTTAGACGACAAACATGAAATTGCGGAAGAACTGGCAGCAGAGACGGGTTCCGAGCTTGTACAGCTTATTGGGAGCACCATTATTTTGTACAAGGAATCTCGTGATCATAAGCAGATCGAGTTGCCTAGAGGATAATACGCGGGGAGAAAATTATGAAAATCGGTATTATGGGTGGTACATTTGATCCCATTCATATTGGACATCTGCTGGCTGGAGAAGCGGCAAGAGATGCCTATGGGCTGGATCAAGTATGGTTTATGCCTTCTCATATTCCTCCGCACAAGCATCAAGCGGGGGCAAGCGGCAAGGAGCGTCTGGAGATGACGAGTGAAGCGGTGGCGGGTCATCCTGCTTTTGAAGTGCTGGATATTGAAGTGCTTCGCGGGGGGGTATCCTATACCATTGACACGATCAAGAAGCTTCAGGAGCTGCATCCTGCTGTAGATTTTTATTTTATTATTGGTGCAGATATGGTGAACTACTTGCCTCATTGGCAGGGGATTGAGGAATTGGCGCATCGGATTTGTTTTATTGGGGTGCGGCGACCGGGCTTCGAGCTTGCGCTGGATGAGTTGCCATATTATTTGCAGGACAAGGTACTGCTGGCGGATATGCCAGTGGTGGACATTTCTTCGACGGATATACGAGAGCGTGTGGCAGGAGGCCGCACTATTCGTTATCTTGTGCCTGATCGTGTTCATGACTATATTACAAGGGGCGGTTTGTATGAAGTACAGCCGTGAGCAGCTAATGGAAGTCGTATCTGGCCAGATGCCTGAAAAACGCTGGAAGCACACGCTGGGTGTTATGCATACCTCTGTGGAGCTTGCGAAGCGTTATGGAGCAGACCCGGATAAGGCAGAACTGGCGGCTATTTTGCATGATGTAGCGAAATATTGGCCTGTTCAGCAGATGGAGGAAGTGATTCGTAACTATCCCGAATGTGATCAGGAGCTATTGGAGCATGACAAGCAGCTCTGGCATTCAGAGGTAGGGTACTGCGTTGCGGCAAGAGATTACGGAGTGGATGATCCGGAAATAAGGAATGCGATCCGCTGGCATACGTCAGGCCGCGTAGGTATGAGCCTGCTGGATAAAGTCGTGTGTCTGGCTGATTACATCGAACCGGGGCGGGATTTTCCCGGGGTTGAACATATTCGTAAACAGGCAAAGAAAAGTTTGGAGCAGGGCCTTATCGCTGGCTTTGATTCTACGATTTCATTGTTGCTGGAAAAGCAAAAGGTTATTTTTCCGCTGACGGTCTTGTCGCGCAATGACTTGATTCGACAGCTAAAACAGAAAAAAACGGAGGTTCATGAATGACCCTAACGAATGAGAAATTAATGCAAACGGCGGTTGAGGCCGCTAATGATAAAAAGGCAATGAATATTGTCGCACTGGATTTGCGTGGAGTATCGCTAGTTGCGGATTATTTTGTAATCTGCCACGGTAATTCGGATACACAAGTACAGGCGATTGTAACAGAAATTCGCAAACGCGCTCATGATGAAGGTGTAACCATCAAAGGAATCGAAGGAATGGATTCTGCTCGCTGGGTTCTAATGGATTTGGGAGATGTTGTAGTGCATGTCTTCCATCGCGACGAACGCGAATATTATAACATTGAACGGCTTTGGTCGGATGCTAAGGTTGTGGAGAAGGTATGAGTTTGATCGCTGGTACTTATGTCACCATTATGGTGGATCGTGAGGTATCTCCTTTCGGCTACTTTCTTACCGTCGGTGAGCAGGATGTGCTGCTGCATTATACGGAGCTGACTCGTGAAATCGAGGTGGGTGAACGGCTGGAAGTATTTATCTTCCACGATACAGAGGACCGTTTGGCTGCAACTATGAAAAAGCCATTCTTGTCTCTGGGAGAAATGGCAAAGCTTGAGGTGGCCGATGTGCATCCGCGGTTGGGATGCTTCCTGGAGATGGGATTGGGGCGTCAGCTTTTGCTGCCGATTCGTGAGTTGCCAGAAAACCGTGATCTGCATCCTCGGGTGGGTGACTACGTGTATGCCATTATGGAGCATGACAAACAAGGCAGACTGCGAGCTAAACTGGCAGGGGAGCAGGAACTGGCTCCATTGTGCTTCCATGCTCCTAGTTCGTGGCTTAATACATGGGTGCAGGCGACGGTGTACAAGCCGCTTCAGATGGGCACATTCGTCCTAGTGGACGGAGGTGTGCTTGGTTTTGGTGCAATAGGAATGATTCATTCGTCGGAACGTAACCGCATGCTTCGCTTGGGCGAGGAGGTTAAGGTACGGATCACGCTTGTTCGTGAAGACGGTCGGGTCAATCTGGCGATGTCGCCACGCAAGGAAGTAGGCCGTGATGAGGATGCGGATCGGTTGATTGCATTTCTGAAGGAACGTCCGGGTGGCGGCATGCCATATTCTGACGCAACGCCGCCGGATATTATTAAGCAACGGTTTGGTATCAGTAAATCCGCCTTCAAGCGTGCGATGGGCAAGCTGATGAAGGAAGGACTGGTTACACAAAAAGAAAACTGGACCTACCTGGTGGAGAAGATGCCTAAACCGAAGGACGGGAATGGGGAATAAAGATGGCTTCTTACCGCAAGTTTGCCTATGTGTATGATGAGCTAATGCAGGACATGCCGTACCCGGACTGGTTGCGCTTTGCTCGGCAAGCTTGGGATCGATATGGTATGCCACATACAGTGGCCGAGCTGGGCTGCGGAACGGGCTCAATTACGATTCCACTGGTTAACTCAGGCTTCGAGGTGGCTGGCATCGATTTGTCCTCTGACATGCTGGCAGTAGCCCGTCGCAAAATGGAAGCTACTCCTCAAGGGCAGCGATTGTTTCGTGAGGGGAGCGTTCGCTGGATACAGCAGGATATGCGAGAATGGATTTTACCGGAGCCCGTGGATTCTGTCATTTCTTTTTGCGATTGCCTGAATTATTTACTTGAGGAAGAAGATATCATTTCTACTTTTCGCAGAACGTATGCTGGTCTGAAGCCTGGTGGAACCTTTCTGTTTGATGTACATCATCCCCAGACATTTTTGCGTTATGATGAAGAACAACCATTCGTACTGGATGAACGCTCTATTTCGTATATCTGGACATGCGCATTGGACACTCCCCGTTGTGAAATTGAGCATCATCTCAGTATCTTTGCGAAAGCAGAACATGAAGGACGCGATCTGTACCAGCGTTTTGAGGAAATTCATGTACAGCGTGCTTATAATCCAGCCTGGATGAAGGCAGAGTTGTCCAAAGCGGGTTTTCGTGATGTGAAGGTATATGCAGATTTTGAATGGGTAGAAGCAGCAGATGACGCGGCGAGACTTTTTTATGTCGCTGTAAAATAGCTAGGATTCATTGAGCTAATATAGAAAAAGAAAGACGCTTTTCATGAAGTCATGAAGGGCGTCTTTTTGCTCTCATATATTCACTTTATAGTTCAGCTGAAGTTCATCACCCGGTACACCCCGAATGCCCCAATTCTGTTTCGGGGTTTCAAATATAGTAATTTCAAGATCCTGTGGAGAAATACCCAAAAGATCGTTAATTCTTTGAAATAACAGATTGATGAGTTGCTTCTTAGCTTCTGTCGTTCTGCCTTCGAAGATACTGATTTCAATAATGGTGTATGCGTCGGAGCGACCATCTGCATATATAAAATCTTTATGATTCATAGGGAAAAAACGATGAAACCTCTTGTCTGGAGGATAATTGAACGCATCCACCACGGCAGAGTGAATCACCTCTGAAAGTTGCTTTTTGATCGGATTTAGCTTCTCTTTTGTCCCGAAAATTTTAATCTGTGCCATGTCTCCACTCACCTTTCTTATCTCATCTCAACTTGAACCATGCAACTTGGAGTTATTATAAAACATTCGTATTCATGTGTCATGGACAACTAGTATGAAGATGGCGCTTCGTATCAAATGTAGTCCTTATTTGACTTTTTTCGCGGTTTTCAATATAATAGTGCCATTATTAACGGTTAAATAATCGCTGATGAGGAATAGTAGTTTTGTCTGGACATGTAGAGAGCCGGCGGGTGGTGCAAGCCGGTTGACAGTGCAAAGCGAACTCACCTCGGAGATATGCGTCCAACGCAGGAAAGCACCTATATAGGTGTCAGTATCCTGTTATTAATACGCATCGGATCACCTCCGTTATCAGGTGCAAAGGGAGTAGAATGCGAAGAACGCTTTCTGCTAACTAGGGTGGTACCACGGGAATATAACCTCTCGTCCCTAGCGCTGACACGCTACGGGATGCAGAGGTTTTTTTGTTGCATACCGTTTGAGGAGGAAAAGACAATGACAGACACACAGCCGAAGCACGGCTATCAACCGCAAAGTATTGAACCAAAATGGCAGAAATATTGGGATGAGAACAAAACGTTCCGCACTGGGGAAGAACCGGGTAAACCGAAGTTTTATGCTTTGGATATGTTTCCGTATCCGTCTGGAGCTGGTCTGCATGTAGGCCACCCGGAGGGATATACAGCTACAGATATTGTTTCACGTTATAAAAGAATGCGTGGCTACAACGTACTGCATCCGATGGGTTGGGACGCCTTCGGTCTGCCTGCCGAGCAGCATGCGCTGGATACGGGTGAGCATCCACGTGAAATTACGGTGAAGAACGTAAATAACTTCCGCCGTCAAATCAAATCACTTGGCTTTTCATATGACTGGGATCGTGAAATCAGCACAACTGATCCTGATTATTACAAATGGACACAGTGGATTTTCATCCAGCTGTACAAGCGTGGCCTCGCTTATGTAGCTGAAGTGCCCGTGAACTGGTGCCCAGCACTGGGAACGGTACTGGCGAATGAAGAAGTAATTGATGGTAAGAGTGAGCGTGGCGGTCATCCGGTTATCCGCAAACCAATGCGTCAATGGATGCTGAAAATTACGGAATACGCCGATCGTTTGCTTGACGATCTGGAGGAACTGGACTGGTCCGAAAGCATTAAGGATATGCAGCGGAACTGGATTGGTAAGTCTACCGGGGCAGAGGTTCATTTTCCAATTGAAGGCTATGACGAACAACTCACAGTATTTACAACCCGTCCAGATACATTGTTCGGTGCAAGCTACTGTGTGCTGGCCCCAGAGCAGGAATTGGTGGATATGATCACTACACCTGAGCAAAAGGACGCTGTACAACAGTATCGTGAACAAGCTGCTCGGAAAAGTGACCTGGAGCGTACGGATCTGGCCAAAGATAAAACAGGCGTATTCACAGGAGCTTATGCAGTGAACCCGGTGAACGGCGAAAAGCTGCCAATCTGGATTGCCGACTATGTACTGGCAGGCTACGGAACAGGTGCAATTATGGCAGTACCGGGCCATGATACACGTGACTGGGAATTTGCCAAGAAGTTCGGATTGAAAATCACTGAGGTCGTTCAAGGTGGGGACGTGGACAAAGAGCCATACACCGAGGATGGTCCGCATGTCAATTCAGGCCTGCTGAATGGACTGACCAATGAGGAAGCTATTCCGAAAATGATTGAATGGCTCGAAGCTGAGGGTAAGGGGCAGGGCAAAGTAACCTATCGTCTGCGTGACTGGCTGTTCAGCCGCCAACGCTATTGGGGCGAGCCCATTCCAGTAATTCATCTAGAAGATGGAACGATTAAAACAGTTCCTGAGGATCAACTGCCGCTCGTACTGCCAGAGATGGACAATATCAAGCCTTCAGGTACAGGTGAATCCCCACTGGCGAATGCGACAGATTGGGTAGAAACCGTTGATCCTGAAACAGGTATGAAAGCACGTCGCGAGACAAATACGATGCCGCAATGGGCAGGAAGCTGCTGGTACTACCTGCGCTTTATTGATCCAAAAAATGATAAAGAGCTTGTGTCCAAAGAGAAACAGCGCGAATGGATGCCTGTTGACCTGTATATTGGCGGAGCGGAACATGCGGTTCTTCACTTGCTGTATGCCCGTTTCTGGCACAAGGTGCTGTATGATATCGGCGTAGTGGAAACGAAAGAGCCTTTCTATAAGCTGGTCAACCAGGGTATGATTCTAGGCAACAATAATGAAAAAATGAGTAAATCACGCGGTAATGTCATCAATCCAGATGATATTGTTAATACGTTTGGCGCCGATACGCTGCGTATTTATGAGATGTTTATGGGGCCGCTGGAAGCGACCAAGCCATGGAATGAGAATGGGGTAGAGGGAGCGCATCGTTTTCTGTCCCGCGTATGGCGCCTGTTTGTTTCCGAGGATGGTAGCCTGAACGAAAAAATTAAAAATGACGGCGGTAGCGACGAGTTCAAACGGACCTGGCATAAAACGCTGAAAAAGGTAACCGAGGACCTGGATGCATTGCGTTTCAATACAGCGATCAGCCAGCTGATGATCTTCACCAATGATGCATACAAAGCAGACCTTCTGCCGCGTGCAGCGATGGAAAACTTCGTGCAAATGTTGTCGCCGCTTGCACCGCATCTAGCCGAGGAACTGTGGCAGCTGCTGGGACACAACGAGAGCATTACCTACGCGGCTTGGCCTGCCTATGATGAAGCATGGACGGTAGACGCTGAAGTGGAAATTGTCATTCAGATGAATGGTAAAATCGTACAGCGTGCAACGATTGCCAAAGATCTTGATGCCAAAGCGATGGAAACTTTTGCATTGTCGCTGGACAGCGTTCAGGAAGCACTGGCTGGTAAAACGGTTCGCAAGGTAATTGCTGTTCCGGGTAAGCTGGTTAATATTGTTGCCGGTTAATCGGCTTTAAGCCGAAGGAGGCATCTATCTTTTGCATGTCCTCTTCATACTTGTTGTGCGTGACCCGTATTAGCTCAGGGAAGACACTATGCAGGCTGATGTCTAACAACGCAAGAGCTTCAGCGGTTATACCTCCGGGAACCGCTACTCTTGCTTGTAACTCGGCTGGTGTCATCCCGCCTTCCGTGAGCAGCTTTCCAGTGCCGATGATCATTTCACCGGCCAATGCGCATAGTTCTGTACGGTCTATACCTGTAGCTTGAACTGCGGCTTGAATCCATTGGTCCATAAAAAAGGCCAAGAAAGCAGGGCCGCAGCTCGAAAAATCCGATGTGATCCGTGTATGAGACTCTTTAACCCGAATTGGCCTGCTGATGTGGGACATAAGCTCTTCCAGAAGGGAGCGATCCTCCTCTGTAATCCGGTTTCCATGGATGCACAGTGAGGCTCCGCTTCCAATCTGGTGAGTGATACTCGGAATAATTTTGGACACCTTGGCTTTCAGTGCATGCTCTAAAATACGGATCTGTACTGGACTTGTGATAGAAACGACGATCTGCTCTTCTGTAATGACGTTGCGTATTTCATCCGTTACGGTTTTTGATTCCAGCGGCTTCACGCAGATAAATAGGATATCGCTTTCCGCTGCCGTCTCACGGTTGCTTTGGGCTGCATGCAAACCTGGATAACGACGGGCTAGCTCTGTTACCTTGGAATACGTTCGGTTGCTTGCTAATATTTGCTGCGGTTTAAGTGCGTCCGAATGAATAAAAGATTCGATTAGCAGACTTCCCATGCTGCCAGTCCCGATAAATCCAACTTTCATTGTTCAACGTCCTCCTTTCATACTTTGCGGTATAGACGCTGTGCTGTCATTCTTCTTAGTGTATGCACTTGGTCTTGGCCGACATGACGAATTTTATGTCTGAGCACATTAGATCGTGCCTGGGGTCGTACCACTCTTTGTATAAATACTCACAGCGAGACCGTATGGAGGTGCTTAGAACCTCCGTTTTGACGGGAATTGAACAGACTTGCTCTGTTTAATTGAGACGGTGTTTTCAGTCGGCTCAAATTCTCGAAATCCATGTGGAGTAGGGGACGATACGAAAAATGAAACGCGTATGGACAGGAACGGCAATAACGCTTGCTGTAATCGGGAGTGGACTTATTTTGTTTGCTGGAGGGCAGCGAACTGAGCCACAAGAAGAGTGGAGTTTGCTTAACCATAAGGTGGAGCAGGCTTTAGCGATAGAGTCGCAGCCAATTGAGTCACAGCGCAGCAGTGAGTATGCCGAAGGAAAGCATGCTGTAAAAGAGGCTTCAGACCAAGCTGAACGCAGTGCGAATGACGAAGCTGTTGACAATGTGAAGCATAATACTAAGCAGAGTTCTACGGGTGTATCTGCTGATTTAAGTGAAAACTCTGAACACTCCATGGCGGGGAATTCAAGTACCGTAAAGCAGTCAGATGTTGCGGATTCGAGATCAGACACAGCTGTTGCCAGTTCGAATGCTGCAACGACGAGTAGGACAAATACGGTGAATGATTCGGCTATTCCATCCATTTCCGGTGAAAAAAAGGTGAACATTAACACAGCGACTGCTGCCGAGTTAATGGAGCTGCCGGGAGTTGGGGCTAAAAAGGCCGAGGCTATTTTGAACTATCGTAATCAGCACGGGCTGTTCAAACGTGTGAACGATTTGGATCATGTAAAGGGAATCGGAGCTAAAATGTTAGCGAAAATGAAGCCGTATGTTAGCTTATAACTTATTTAAGTTTACGGTGTAGGCTTTGAGAGTGGCTGTAACGGATATGTTTTACGTTTAACTTGTTTATACGGGAGAGATGGAAATGAGTGCAGATGTACGCAAGGACTGGGACACCTATTTCATGGATATCGCTTATATGGTATCCACCCGCTCGCGCTGCTCGCGGCGTCATGTTGGAGCCGTACTTGTGCAAGGTAAGAAGCTATTGGGGACGGCCTATAATGGAGCACCATCCGGGGTACCTGACTGTTCTGAGGCAGGCTGTATGATCTCGGAGGAATATGAGGTCGTTCACCGTGATGGACGGGAGGAAATGGTTAAGAAGCAGCGTTGTATTCGCACTATTCATGCGGAGCAGAACCTGCTGCTGTTTACTGACCGGATTGACCGTGAAGGCTCCTCAGTATATGTCACCGACCAGCCGTGCTGGACGTGTGCCAATATGCTGGCGAACAGCGGCATTGTGGAGATTGTATATCACCGACCTTATCCAAAAGATGCCGACAAGGTTCGAGCTATGATGGAGGAAAAGGGAATCGCCTTTCGCATGCTGGAGACTTATCATCCACCGCAGGAAACGCTGATGGATGTTAAGGATTAAATAATAACGAGGAAGAACCTCTGACAATGTTATTTTGTCAGGGGTTCTTTTTTTGTTTTGTATGTTGACAGAAAGCAATGTTTGCTAATGGGAAGGTGATTGTATTCAAGCCCAACTTGTGTTTACTAGGCCTATATTAAGCCTCACTGTTTGTTGGATTATAGGAAGTGCGGGAGCGTGTCTGTATTCGGGACGTATACTTTTGGTGCTGTGGGCGGGAATTACTCTGGTTTTCCCGCTTATAGCTTTATTGATGAAAATTCCTATCCGACATATGGTATTGCTATGGATTGCATTGAGTGGTGGTGGATTTCATTGGTTTTGGCATGATACGCATAACGTGAGCAGTATTCCTGGTGCACTTCATGTATCTTCTTCTGTCATAGAAGACATGCCTGTTCAAGCAGCAGGGTTTATTGCTTCAGAAGTTGAGATTGATGGTGATCGTGCGCAGTTTGAGATGAGAGTTACTTCAATTCATCACTTTGCCAGTCATTCCAATAAGGATGAACATCGGGGGTCTATTTCTGAACAGGTCATTGTTCATATCAAGTTGGCGGCGAAGCAGGAACAGCAACTTGCGGCAGCATGGCAGCGTGGGGATGCAATCCTGCTACGTGGCAGCTTAAAGGCACCAGCAAAAGCGGGGAACTTTGGTAGCTTTGATTACAGTGAGTACCTGCACACGCAGGAAATTCACTGGCTTATCAAGGGGGCTGGAGTCGCCTCGTTACAGAGGCAGAAGGCTTCACTGTGGAACCGCTACACATTATTGAGATGGAATGATCAGCTTAGAGAGCAGCTAGGTCAAAAAATGGAATCTGCTTTTACATCACTTCTTCACGCAGGATATATGAAAGGTCTGATACTTGGGGTTACAGATGAGCTGGACCCAGCAACGTATAATGAATTTACGCAGCTTGGTTTAACGCATATTTTGGCGATATCAGGTATGCATGTGGCGGTATATGCGGCCACATTATTATATTTACTCAAGCTGTTACGAGTTAGCCGTGAAACCTCCCTTACGATTGTGATGGTACTGATTCCGGCTTATGTGCTGCTGACAGGTGCTTCTCCCTCTGTTGTAAGAGCAGGGATTATGGCGATGATCAGCTTGTTTGCAGCTCGGCGAGGGTTGCTCAAAGACGGACTTAATATTTTAAGTGTATCTGCGTTGCTTATGCTGCTATGGAATCCATACTACCTGCTTAGCGTCAGCTTTCAGCTTTCCTTTTTGGTGACAGGTGGGTTGCTCATATATATGCCGCTTATGAAGCCGTTTTTCGCCAAATGGCCCCTCCTGATCGGTGGTGAAGTTGCGATCACAATCACGGCACAGCTTGTTTCGTTTCCAATGACGGTGTTCTACTTTAATCAATTTTCGATATTATCATTTGCGGCTAATTTTTTACTTGTCCCCCTAATTACATATATCGTGCTTCCACTAGGTACGGTGGCAATGGGAATGGCCTTTTTATGGGGGGAGGGGGCTCGCATCCTTGCGTGGCCAGCGGAGCAATTAAACGATCTAACCTTTTCGCTTGTGAAATGGATGAATGTGGATGATGCTTATGTGAGTATTTGGCCGTCTTCTTCTATTCTGTGGGTTCTGGCATATTACGCAGCTTTGTACAGCGTTCTGTACTGGCTCAAAACATGGTTGATATCTCGAAGGCAAACAGGCGACATTTCCGATGTGAAATCTAATCCCATAGCTTCACCTGTGCATACAGGACTAGCGGCTTCTGCCGAGTGGGCGGCTATTTTGCAAAAGGATCATGAACCGAAGGGTGCAGGGAAATTTGCGCATCGACAGTGGGATGGATATCGTCATGTGGCACTGGCTTTAAGTGGTATTGCCTGGCTTGGCATACTATGTATGGGGTACCAATCTCCTAGTGAAAGAAACACGGGAGTTGTTCAATATCTGGATGTGGGCCAAGGTGATAGCATTTTAATTACAACGCCGGGAGGAAAACATATTTTGGTAGATGGCGGGGGTACGATGGACTTTGCAACAGGGAAAAATGCTTGGCGCAAGCGTACAGATCCCTACGAGGTTGGCGCGGATACGATTGTCCCTTTGCTAAAGCAACGTGGGGTGCATCGGCTGGACGCTGTCATTTTAACGCATGGAGACCATGATCATGCCGGAGGACTACAGGCTATATTTGACCAGATTCCCGTAACCACCTTGTTTTTTAACGGTACCCTAACAGACAAAGCTCCATTTCGAAAGTTGTTAAACACGGCTTTGAACAAGCAGATCAAGCTGTACGGTGCACATCATAGCATGAAGTGGGAACCAGACCGGGATACGAAAATTCGCTTTCTCTATCCGTTTAAGCTGGAGGAGAACGAATCTGGGCAGTTGCCTGTTATGAAGGAACAGAATCATTATTCCGTTGCCATGATTTTAGAGATGGAGGGGGCCTCATTTTTATTCACAGGAGATATGGATGATGCCGCAGAGTCGCTGTTGCTTTCTGAATTAACCCATTCTCCATCCAGTGTGAAAGCTCAGGGGGCGACAGGAGCTGCAAGGAAAGCTGTAGACGTTATGAAAGTGGCACATCACGGAAGTAAGTACTCTACTTCGGAAGAGTGGTTGTCCTACTGGCAGCCTAAAGTATCCGTCATTTCAGTTGGTGCAAGCAACACTTATGGCCATCCAAATAAAGCAGTATTGGAACGTTTGGCGGAGGTTGATTCTGCCATATATCGAACAGATACAATGGGAGAGGTACAGATTCGTGCGCAGCAAGGGAAGCTGAGTGTTCGGTATCAACGCAGACGTGAACAGACGAATTCAAAATGATTTTGTATAAAATCATCTTCAACTACAAAAAAGCAGGCTTGTAACAGCCAAGAACCTGCCTGTCGTTAAATCAGATAAGGTATATCAATTCTTAATCGACGATTTTTATTTTCAAGATCCGATTGCTCTATCTTATCGATTAGAACTCATATCTGATTTTCTGATTTCTAAGAAGTGACAAAATGTTTCATGCAGTTTAATAGGTCTAGTATTTAGATGTATGTAGGGGCTGAGGGAAGGTGACTACCTTCCCTTTTTCTGTTATTCTAAGGGAGGATACAATGGGGATTCTGGGCATTTTGTTATAATTTTTTTTATTAAAAAAATAAAATTAGCGTCAGACGTCTATCCTGCAACAATTTGCAAAAGGGATACGTCTGTAATATTGCAGGGAGAGGGGGATCCTTTGTGGTAGAGCAGGGACTCATCCGAGCCGCTCAATCGGGCGATCGCGACGCTCTCATTACCCTATTAAGAGAGATAGAACAGCATGTGTACCGTACGGCATATTACATTCTAAATAATGAGCAGGACGCCATGGATGCTTCACAAGAAGCCCTCATACGAATATATTCCAAAATTAACTCTTATGAGGAAAAAGCACAGTTTAAAACCTGGGTCCAGCGCATTGTAACGAACATATGCATCGACAAATTCAGAAGAACAAAGCCTTCGGTTTCCATTGACGAGCATGACATGATATTTAACGACCCCCAAAACGTGGAGGTTGAGGTGTTAACCTCTTACATGGCACAGGATGTTCGTGAGGCTATACAACAGCTCCCGGAACACCACCGGACGGTAATTGTCCTGAGATATTTGCAGGATTTCTCTTATAACGAGATTGCCGATTCTCTGGATTTGCCGCTAAATACGGTCAAGTCATACTTGTATCGTGCAAGACAGCAATTGCAAGGGCTACTTCAGGAATATCAGAAAGGTGGTGTATCAGGATGAAGTGTGGAGAAGAGGTGATGGATTGGATGCAGCGTTATGTGGATCATGAACTGGGCGAAGAAGAGACGTCCCAATTAATGAACCATATTGCGACTTGCCCGGACTGTGCGGAAAAATTCCATATTCTTCAGACACTCTCTCGCGAGCTGGAGGAATTGCCTGCGGTTTCCCCGGCGTTCAGCCTGGTGGATTCCATCATGCCTCAGCTTGATGCCATTGACCGCGCACGTGAAGAGCAGGGAAGCGCGCTTCAGGAAATGCAGCCTGTGGCTGCTGATCCAGAATCTGGAGCAGGGCCTAGACAACGTACTCAGCCTGTACCTTGGTGGAACCGGGTGGGAGGGCGTGCTGCCATGGGCGTGGCTGCTGCTGCCGTTGTACTGGGGATTGTAGTGTTCAACTTCGAGCCTAAAACGGTGCAGGATGCGGAAGGTATACTTACATCCCAGTCACCCGAGGTGACAAGCCAGCAGACTCAGACGGAAATTCCAGGTACGACCAATGGGAGTGGAGGACGTGATGCAGCCATTGGAGCGGAATCGACCAAGCAGCCATCTGAACAGGGACAAGGTGCTGATTCCTCACTGACACCTGCAGATAAGGAACCTGACCTGGGCAACCAGGGAACAGACAGTTCAGATAGCGAAAAGAATCCTTCCAAACAGGATGCTGGGAAGGTTGATGACCAGCAAGCTGGCGAGGAACCTTCAACAAAGTCTGCACCGACTAAGCATTCATCCCATCAGGATGAAAAGCAGGGACAGCCGAACGTCGATCGTCAGGCGACAAAGGATGACTCGCCTGCAGATGCTCCTGCATCTGATGACAAACAGCTAAAACAGAAAAAATCTGATCAACCCACGATTGCTCCTGATGAACAGCTGGATCCGAAAATGGAAAAGGCACCTTTAGCGGGTACGAGTACCGCTCAGGAGGATAATAGCGATGATACAAGTACAAATGATGCATCTTCGTCGCTTAGTCAGGAATTAAAGGTACAGAGTCGAATTGCCTCAAATGAAACTTCGAAAGATGCGACATCCAAAAGTGTCACCAAGGATGAGGGGAACTCTTTAGGGGCGGATAGCAGCAATGCCGATTCTAATGATCAGCAATCATCGGTGTCACAAGACCCGGTTCGTAGAGAAGGCTTTGTATCTAATTCGCTGGTCTCTCCGGACAGTAATAATGCTTCCACCTATGGTGCCCAGTCGGCCTCTACAGATCAGTTCAACTCGCCTGATGGTAGCTATGCGGTGGCTATTGAGGGCAAAAAGCTGAAAGTGTATAAGCTTTCCGATAACGGTGTAGACCGAACAACACTGGAAGTCCGTACCCTGAAGGGTGCTTGGGTCAAAGGAAGCTGGTCAGATGACAGCCAGACCTTTATGTATGAGACAGAGCAGGATGGGACTGCAAGTAAATATACGTACACCGTTCCGCGTGGCACTGGAAAATAGTTTTCGTAAGTTGGCACACTTTTTAGAAACAGAGAATAAACTATATGAACCGACGTCGTATCCCGACGGCCGAAAGTTTCTAGAGCTTTCTGCTGCCGTGTTGATATAGATGGTGGTGAAGGGATTCTGCCTAAAGGTGGGATCCCTTTGTTTGTGTCATGACTTGCCTTCCGGTCAGATGTCAGGTACGATCAGTGGGTGGGGGGAACGGAAAATGGATGTAAAAACAGCCTCTAAGGCTATTCGTAAAGGTGATATTTCGCCAGTGTATCTGTTATATGGCAATGAAAAATATCAAATGAAGCAGTTTGTTGAGATGCTAAAAGAGAAGGTGGTGGAGGAGGAGCATCGTGACTTCGCCATTAGTTCTTATGATTTAACCGAGACGCCAATTGAGGTGGTTGTAGAGGACGCAGAAACAGCGCCTTTTCTGGTGCCAAAGAAGCTAATTATTGTACGGGATACCAGTGTATTTGCAGCAGGCAAAGATAACGGCAAAATAGAGCACCGTCTTGAGACGCTGTTGACTTACATGGATAACCCGACTGACTATAGCGTCATCGTTTTTACGGTTCAGGCTGAAAAGTTGGATGAACGGAAAAAGATCGTCAAGAAACTGAAAAGTGATGCCTCAGTTATTGCTTTCGCCCCTATGGGTGGAGATGATCTTGTGGCTTGGGTCCATAAGCGTGCAGCAGAAAGAGAAGTGCAGTTGGCAGCAGGAGCGGCTGAGAGACTCATTCAATACACGGGTGTCGGGCTTCAATCCTTGGCAGCCGAGATAGATAAGCTGTGCTTGTACGCAGGAGCGCAGGGAACGATCTCATCCGCTGACATTGAATCCCTTGTGCCTCGTAATACAGAGCAGAACGTATTTGCGATGGTTGAGGATCTGGCTAATTTGCGGCTGGATAAGGCGCTCAGTATTTTTTATGAATTGCTTAAGCAAAAAGAAGAACCCATCAAGATAGCAGCTTTGATCACACGGCAGTTTCGTATTATGTTGCAGGTCAAAGAGCTGGCAGGTCAAAGCTATTCTCAGCAACAAATTGCCAGTCAGCTCAGCTTGCATCCTTATGGGGTGAAAGTTGCAGGAGATCAAGCACGACGCTTCCGTTCTGAGCAGCTGCGCCAGCTTCTCTATGAACTGGGCGAACTGGACTATCATATGAAGACAGGTGTCGTTGACAAGGTGCTGGGACTGGAACTGTTTTTAATGAAAATGGGGGCAGGCGCTTCAATCTAATCTCATAAAGTTATAAACTAAAAAATCCTGATCAGCCAAGGCTGGTCAGGATTTTTTCATTAACGTATAAAAGTAGCTCTTGCTTACGCTTGAGCTGTAAGAGCGTTAAGTTTTTTCGCCAAGCGGGATTTCTTGCGAGCAGCTGCATTTTTGTGGATCAGACCTTTAGTTACAGCCTTGTCCAGCTTTTGGGAAGCCACTTTGAAAGCAGCAGCAGCAGCTTCAGCTTCGTTACCTACCAACGCTGTATCGGCAGCTTTAACTGCTGTACGAAGCGCGGATTTTTGGGAAGCGTTCAACGCACGGCGTTTGTCGCTAGTTTTAACGCGTTTGATAGCGGATTTGATGTTTGGCATTACATTCACCTCCTGTAAAGGCATTACTTATGAACACAAACGTTTCACAACTTAAAATATTTTAGCATGCCACACCTCAAATTGCAATAAGAAAACATTCTGAGACGATGCAAATTACAGGATGAAAATGGATGTGCATAAACCTGTTGGGTGTCTCGCACACTATAGCCAGAGATGGTATATAAGGAGGTTTAAAAGATGGATCTGGATTTGCAGAAGTATGCGGTACGCACGGATTTGGCATTAGAGGCAAGAGAGCTGGCAGAACGGAATCAGCCTGTCCCGCTGACGGGTATAAATGAGAATGTGGAGGAAGATAACGGGATTAAAATTACGCGGCTGGATGTATTAAATGAGGAAGGAGCCAACCGTATTGGGCGGGTACAAGGGCATTACGTTACGCTCGAAGTACCTGGCTTGCGTGAAGGCGACACTGGACTCCAACAACGTGTAGCCATTGCCTTTGCAAAAGAAATGGAGCATTTTATACAAAAAATAGGGATCTCTAAGGTGGCAAGGGTGCTGGTGGTAGGACTGGGGAATTGGAACGTTACTCCTGATTCGCTGGGTCCGCTTGTCGTTGAAAATTTAATGGTCACCCGTCAATATTTTGAACTGACACCTGATCAGATCAACCCTGGATATCGGGATGTGAGTGCGATTGCGCCGGGTGTTCTTGGTATCACGGGAATCGAATCCAGTGAGATCGTTCAAGGCATTGTGGACCGCACAAAACCAGAGCTTATTATTGCTATTGATGCTTTGGCGTCACGTTCACTGGAGCGTGTCAATACGACCATCCAGGTGGCGGATATCGGAATACATCCGGGTTCAGGTATTGGCAACAAGCGCCGCGGTATCACCAAGGATATTATGGGGGTTCCGTGTATTGCTATCGGCGTTCCAACGGTATGCTATGCTTCGACCATCGTCAATAATGTAATCGAACTGATGAAAACGCATTTTACCAAAGAAAAGGCTTCTACCAAAGTAATTCTGGGAATGTTGGATGATATTTCAGAACCTGAGAGACTCGGGCTGGTGAGAGAGGTACTTCAACCGCTGGGGCATGATTTGATTGTGACTCCAAAAGAGATCGATGAATTTATTGAAGATATCGCGAATATCATTGCGACCGGTTTGAACGCAGCTCTACATGAGGCTGTTGATCCCGACAATGTCGCTGCTTATACGCATTAATGAAAGGCTAGCAAAACCATCTTTCTAAGACACGACAGAAAATCTCTATTTAACAGGTAGCCTATCTCTTTCAAAAAGGGATGGGCTTGTCCTGTAGATAGAGATTTTTGTGTTCTAGTAATTGTTCCCCGTTCATAGAGTTGAAGTATAAGAGATTTCCGAAACAGATAGGAACCCTGTGTTCTGAATGTAATAAGCGGGTTTCGACGGGACGAAGGAGGACAAGGCTCACATGAAAAAAATTCAGACCTGGAACGTCGGAAGATGGAGAAGAAAAGGTATCGAAATTTTGGCAATGGGACATACGCTTGTGCTGCTCATCATGGGCTCGGCGCTTTTATTTGTCGTTTTGGGACTAGGAGGGCTGGCAGAAAATCGTTTGCAAACTTCTCCTGTTTCTTCGATGAAAGGATTGGCAGGCTCGGTGTCCAGCGGTTTTTTCGCGGATATGCTAGGTATGGAGGTACCTCATTTGGCACAAAAGAAACAGCATTCTTCGTTGTCGGGTGAACAATGGTCGCCATTTGTTTTTCAGATGCTTACAGGTATTAATCCGCAAGATCCCAAAAGTCTCATTTCTCGTGAAATTCCTGGCATGGCTGCTGGAGCGCCTGTCTTGCTGCGCAAGGGTTCGGGGAACATCAAGGTAGAGGGTCCTACGGATTATCAGCCTGATCAGGGAACGACAGATACCCCTGGGAGCTCAAACGCAGCTGAGAACCCGCCGTCTACTACGCCGGATATTCCGACAACACCGGAAACAGACCCTGCACGTGAGGATGATCCAGGTGATTCCGCCAAAGGGGAGAAGCGTATATTAATCTACCATTCTCATCCCAGAGAAGCATATAACCCTTTACTGAGCAAAACCAGTTCCAACCCCAATTCAGGCTCTAAGTCTGCTAATGTATCAAGGGTAGGAGACTTTGTAAAGAAGAGACTGGAAAAGCAAGGGATATCTACACTGCATGTAAACAAGGATTATGCCACCACAGTTCAAAATTACAATTGGAACTACTCCTATAAATATTCACGCACAACAGTCAAGGAGGCTTTGGCTCAAAATAAAGGTTTAACTTATCTGCTCGATATTCATCGTGATTCCCAACGTCATGGAAAAACAACAGCCACGATTAATGGACTTTCTTATGCCAAAGTGTATTTTATTATCGGACATGACAACAAAAATTGGCGCAAAAATGAAGCTTTTGCTGCTCGCATTCATGAAAAGCTGGAAAAATCATATCACGGCGTATCGCGCGGTGTATGGGGAAAAGATGGCGGCAAAGGAAACAATGGTGAATACAATCAAAGCTTGTCTTCTCATAGCATTTTGATCGAAATCGGAGGGATTGACAACACCGAGGAGGAGTTGAAACGAACTTCTGACGTTTTGGCGGACATGATCAGTGAAGTGTATTGGGAGGATCAGAAAGCACAGAAGGCGGGTACCAACGTATCTGACACCAAAAAGAACAACAGCGGTAATTAAATAAGGTAGCAGTTAGGGGGGGATATAATGACTGGACATTTTCGTAAAAAAGCGCTTGGATTTGTGCTTCTGATCGGAGCAGGCGTATTACTTGGCATGCAGCTGGCAGGCTCTGGCCTGCGCTCAGTCTATGGCCCGGAATGGGACGAGAATCCAGTTTCATCGGTGAATCAACAGAAAGTTGATTATGAGCAGACGGTGATTGAAGATACCCCGGCAGCTAATGCCCGAGCGTATAATCGTACGTATAATACAAGTGGAAAGGTCGAGTTTGAGCCACAAACGGACACGAATGAAGGAAAAACAAACGAACGAAGTGAGGAGCAGACCGCACGCTGGACACATGAATGGGATACGAAGACTGCTCAGAATGACAATATTCGGCAGGGCCTAGAGACGCCTCGTGAGCTGCTAGCCGTAAAGGCGCAGCAGGCTTCGGTGGATACCATGGCCGATAAAACGGCTGGGCTGCTTCAAAACCTGTCAAGACAAGGTATTCGCTGGGTTGTATCTGTATTTGACGGGGTAACAGAATAGAAATATTGCTGCCCCCCCTTACAACTGCTATAATAAGCTGATTGATACTAGGCATTGTGTGGGGGTAAGGCATGACTGACATTTTGGCAAGACAACGTAAAATTCGGAACTTTAGTATCATTGCACATATAGACCATGGTAAATCCACGCTGGCTGACCGGATCTTGGAGTACACCGGTGCACTCACTTCCCGCGAAATGCAGGAGCAAGTGCTTGACCAGATGGAACTGGAGCGGGAGCGCGGGATTACAATTAAGCTCCAGGCAGTGCGACTCACCTATAAGGCCGATGACGGCGAAGAGTACATTTTGAATTTGATTGATACACCGGGACACGTCGATTTTACCTATGAGGTATCTCGTAGTTTGGCAGCCTGCGAAGGCGCTTTGCTGGTCGTAGACGCAGCGCAGGGGATTGAGGCGCAGACATTGGCTAACGTTTATTTGGCGCTCGACAACAATCTGGAGATTTTGCCAGTGCTTAACAAGATTGATTTGCCAAGTGCTGATCCTGAACGGGTAAAGCAGGAAATCGAGGATGTTATCGGTTTGGACACGAGTGAAACTGTACATGCTTCAGCCAAAGCTGGAATCGGTATCAAGGAAATATTGGAACAGGTGGTCAGAAGTGTGCCTGCTCCGCAAGGAAATCCGGATAATCCGCTTAAGGCGCTTATTTTCGATTCGCATTATGATCCTTATAAAGGCGTAATCGTATATGTACGTGTTGTGGACGGCAGTATCCGTGCGGGTTCGAAAATTAAAATGATGGCGACTGACAAAACGTTTGAGGTTATCGAGGTTGGAGCTTTCATGCCACGTATGACGATCGTGGATGAGCTAAATATCGGTGATGTTGGTTTTATCGTGGCCGGAATCAAGCATGTGGGCGACACTCGTGTCGGGGATACGGTAACGGATGCCAAAAATCCAACACCAGAACCGATGCCAGGCTATCGGAAAATTAATCCGATGGTGTATTGCGGTCTGTATCCGATTGAAACATCGGAATACAACGATCTGCGTGAGGCGCTTGAAAAGCTGCAGCTGAACGATGCTTCGCTCAGCTTTGAACCGGAAACATCCAGTGCGCTGGGCTTCGGTTTCCGTTGCGGTTTCCTTGGTCTGCTGCATATGGACGTTATTCAGGAACGTATTGAACGTGAATTCAATATTCCGTTGATTACAACGGCACCAAGCGTAATTTACCGTGTACAATTGACTAATGGGGAAACGATCGAAATCGATAACCCGTCCAACTACCCAGAAGTAGGGCGTATTGAACATGTACAAGAGCCATATGTTAAGGCGGGCATCATCGTGCCAAATGATTATGTAGGTACAGTTATGGAGCTTTGTCAGAACAAGCGTGGTGAGTACGTGAACATGGAGTACCTAGATACAACACGGGTAACAATTACGTACCAGATTCCTTTGTCTGAAATCGTATATGATTTCTTTGATCAGCTTAAATCCAGCACCAAAGGCTATGCTTCCTTTGACTATGAGATTTCAGGCTATCGCCAATCAAATCTGGTGAAGATGGATATTCTGTTGAATGGTGAGCAGGTCGATGCGCTGTCGTTCATCGTGCATAGAGATCGAGCTTACCACCGCGGACGTATCATTTGTGAGAAGCTGCGCGAGTTGATCCCGCGGCAAATGTTCGAGGTGCCAATCCAGGCATCTGTAGGAACAAAGGTTGTTGCGCGTGAAACCGTTAAGGCTATGCGTAAAAACGTCTTGGCCAAATGTTATGGCGGCGATATTTCCCGTAAACGGAAGCTGCTTGAGAAGCAAAAAGAAGGCAAGAAGCGTATGAAGCAGGTCGGTAACGTAGAAGTACCACAGGAAGCATTTATGGCGGTACTGAAGATAGATGAGTAAAGCAGTTTGAAGTATTCGTCCATTCTTTCATGGGGCATTTGCCATGCATGGAGAATGGACGTTCTTTATTTGAGCAAGCTATTCAGGACAGAGAGCTCGTTCAAGTTACAATCAGCGTAACAAAGCATAGTATCATTAAAACTTTAGAGTAATTCTTAAAGCAGTGTCTCTTTTACTGCAACACCTACACCACAAAAATGGGCCGACTTCGTGGTGGGCAGCAGCGGAGTGGGCCATTTGAATCTGGAGAAGCGTAGCGTTCGCCTTTACTCCCCAATTTTATCCCTAAGAGTGCTTATATAATGGAAAATTGGGGAGTAACAGCGATCAGAAGATCAAATGGAACACGAAGCGGTTGGTCTCGACCTCGGCTCATTTTCTCACTAAACCCTGAATCGACAAGGAGGATCGGTATGACCGCATCCATACAAAAACATGAATATTCATCCGCGCCTCAAGCGGTTTATCTGCATATACCTTTTTGCACGAATAAATGCTTTTACTGTGACTTTAACTCTTATGTGCTCAAGGATCAGCCTGTTATGGAATATCTGTATGCCTTGGAACGGGAGATGGAACATACGGTCAAACTTCACCCGCCAGGACAGATAAAAACCATTTTTGTCGGGGGCGGAACCCCAACAACCCTCAATCCGAAGGAAATGGAATATTTCCTGAAGAGTGTTCGTACCTATTTTCCAAACTGGGCGGAAGATATTGAGTTTTCTATGGAAGCCAATCCAGGCACAACTGATTTTGAAAAACTTTCTGTGATGAAAGAAGGCGGCGTCAATCGACTCAGCTTTGGTGTGCAGGCTTTCCAGAATGAGCTGCTTACAGGCATAGGTCGTATTCATAGTACAGATGACGTCTATCGTAGTTTGGAAAACGCACGTAAGGCCGGCTTGGACAATCTGTCGATTGACCTGATGTTCGGTTTGCCTAACCAAACGGTGGACATGCTGGATGAAAGCGTCAGTAGAGCCCTAGAGTTGGGACTTCCTCATTACTCTATCTACAGTTTGAAGGTTGAAGAGAATACGCTCTTCCATACGTTGTACCAGAAAAATCAGCTGCCGCTTCCACATGAAGATGACGAGCTGGAAATGTATTTGCTCCTCATGCGTCGCATGAAAGAAGCGGGTTATGAACAGTATGAAATTAGCAATTTCGCAAAACCAGGTTTGGGAAGTAAGCACAATATGACTTATTGGCGTAATGAGGATTATTACGGTCTTGGCGCTGGGGCACATGGTTATGTTGGCAGAGAGCGTCATATGAACATTAAGGGCATTAACCCTTATGTGGAGGCTACTCGGAATGGTTTACCGCGTTTGGACAGTTTTGAGGTGCCGACGGCGGAAGCCATGGAGGATTTCCTCATGGTCGGTTTGAGAATGCTGGAAGGTGTGTCTAAATCCCGCTTTGAAGCTCAATTTGGTCAGACATTGGAAGACACGTTTACAGTTCCTCTCAGAAAAATGCTGAATGCGGGATTAATTGAATCAATCGAGGATGGGTATCGTTTGAGCGAACGCGGTATTTTATTCGGAAATGACGTATTTGCAGAGTTCATCGGTTCTATCACGGTAAATTCATAAGTTGCAGGTTTCAATACAATACATTTTGACATCGTAAGCTGGGCTATCATTTTATTACACCATTCTGCCACAGCAGGGTAAATGGAGTATTGCGATTCTATGCGTTATGTTGTATATTTATTCATTATATGCAGCAACCGGCAGGAGGAGAGCAAGATGGCTTCAGTGTGTAAAGATGTATTGTGCAGAAGTGCGGTTCCTGAGGATGTGGAGCCTTTATATCAAATGATTAGTGGCTATGCAGAGCGGGGGATTATGCTGCCACGTTCAAGGGAAGTGCTTACGCGCCAACTGGAGCTGTTTATTGTTGCAGAGGTGGACGGCCAAGTCGTTGGCTGTGGTTCTTTATGCAAATTGGGGGCTGATTTGGTAGAGATTCGCTCCCTTGGCATCTCTGAGGGGCATAAAGGAATGGGAATAGGCTCCAAGCTTGTGGAAGGCCTTATTATAGAAGCACGGCGGCAACGTATTCCTAAAATTATGGCACTGACCTACGAGGTATCCTTTTTTATAAAGAACGGTTTTGATGTAGTTAGCAAAGAGATTTTCCCTGAGAAGGTATGGACCGACTGCATTCACTGCAGTAAGCAAAACAATTGCGATGAAATCGCAGTGTTGAAAGTACTGAACTGACCTGTCAATAATGAGGTCAGTTCAGTGTTTTTTTATCAGGACGTAGCCGTGTGTATGTGTTACAGCTTACATTATTATGCCCCTGTTTATTTCTCAAATGTTTGGAGTAACCACCAAATGAATTGATGATGAGGCTCCAGTTCCGAAGGTATATCATTCAAGCTTCTTATGGGATGGTCCTTATGGTATTCCTTATCATTATAAAAGTATGTAGTGCCATCTAACGGGACCTGACGCTTGTATTTATACAAGGCGACAACATATTTTTCAGACTCTCCGGTTCGGCTTGGATGATATGTGTACCCTTCCCAATCGGCTGGTGTTACATCATCATAATGCAGTATGGCTGTCACACTATATTTGATTTGCTTGGGAATGCTTGGACTGAATTCTTGTGGGTAAAATAAAATGGTATTCCACATGCTTAACAGAATTGTAGGGACCAAAATTAAGGCACACCATAGGGGTCTTAATTTACGAATTAAGTGGATCACCGAAATGATAAGGGCAGCGTTAAGAATAAAAACTAGTGGCAAAGCAAGTATTCTTCCTAGTCCTGTGTACGGAAACAATTCGATTAAAATGTAAAACATACAAATTGTAGGTAAAAGAGCGGTTAATGCGTATAAAAGATTGCGGCGCTTGCTTCTCAGATCCCATTCCTCCTTAAAGGCAATAAAGTTATATAGTTTGTAGGCATAGTCTCAAATTTTTCAGTTTTCTGCATCCTTATACATAAATATGGTTTGGATATGGTAAATAATGAGGTTTTCCGTGAAAAAATGCAAATAGTCTGTTTCATTGTAGTCATCCAAATGGATGTAATAAATCTGGTTTATTGAAAATACTGATCTGACTTGACAATGATCAGGTCGGTTTGGTATTTTTGTATTATCAGTTAGCACTCATCGCGAACGAGTGCTAATGATTCCATTTAACAATCATGCTATTATGGATAAATGACAAGGGGGGATTCGCTTGTTAACCGAACGTCAGAGACTCATTTTGAATGCGATTATTGATGACTACATTCGTTCGGCTGAGCCAGTGGGTTCCCGCAGCATATCCAAAAGGCAGGATGTCGGATTCAGCCCAGCCACAATCCGTAATGAAATGTCGGATTTGGAGGAACAGGGCTATCTGGAGCAACCCCATACTTCTGCGGGACGCATCCCGTCTCATAAAGGCTATCGTTATTATGTGGACCATTTGGTGCCGCTAAATACACTGAAGCCTATGGAAATGCGGGAACTAAAAGCCTTTTACGCCGAAAAGCTGAATGTAATGGAGCAAGTGATCCAGCATGCATCAGGCATTTTGTCCCATATGACCAATTATACTTCCATCCTGCTTGGGCCGGAGGTTTTTCATACTTCGTTGCGTCATTTTCAGCTGTTGCCGCTCAACGAAACGACGGCTGTGGCGATTATCGTGACCAATACCGGTCAGGTGGAGAATAAAACGGTGGATATTCCGCCTGGAATTTCAATCTCCGAGATGGAAAAGGTTGTGAATTTACTGAACAGCAAGCTGGTCGGTGTACCGATTTATCAGCTTAAATCACGCCTTTACACCGCGCTGGGTCAGGAAATGGAGAAGCATGTATCTCATTTTGAGGACGCTATGAAGGTGCTGGATAAAGCACTCGATAATGAATCAGATCAGCGCCTATATTTAAGCGGTGCGACGAACATGCTGAATCAGCCTGAATTTAAAGATGTAGAAAAGGTTAAACATATTCTCGATCTGCTGGAGGAAACACCAACGCTACTTAAACTGATGACTCCTGTAGCCGGAGCACCTGAAATTCAAGTCCGCATCGGCACAGAAAATGATCATGAAGCATTTGCCAATTGCAGCCTGATTACTGCTACATATGCAGTAGACGGAGAAGCGTTGGGTACTATAGGTATATTGGGTCCGACGCGGATGGAGTATGCGAGAGTTATTAATATTTTGGGTATCCTGTCTAAGGATTTGACCGCAATGCTAACGCAACGGTTTAAATAAAATAAGATCGCATAGGTTGCGGTCCTACATGTTCCGCGCTGGGATACGGTTTGTATCCTGCGCGGGTGCATTGTTGCGTGCTTTTATAAAGGGAGTTACAACTTGAAGGAGGTGAAACATTTTGAAGGAAGAACAAGCGTTCCAAGATGACAAACAACAAAATGTAAGCACAGAGGAAGCCGCCGAAACGAGCCAGCAGGACGAGCCGGTGAATGAAGCGGCAGCACTGGAAGCCGAGGAAGAAAACACAGAGGTGGCAAAACTTCGTGCAGAGGCTGAGGAGCATCAGCAGCGGTTTTTGCGCGCACAGGCGGATTTTGATAATTTTCGCCGCCGTACACTGAAAGAAAAGGAAGACCTTGCTAAATATGCGTCTATGAAGCTTGTTACCGAGTTGGTGCCTGTTCTGGATAACTTCGAGCGAGCGCTGGCAACAGCATCGCAAGGAGCGGAGTCTGAGTCATTCACCAAAGGCGTGGAAATGATTTTCCGCCAGTTTGAGAGTGTGCTTCAGGCAGAGGGAGTGACGGCCATGAATGCAGTGGGACAACCGTTTAATCCTGATTTCCATCAGGCTATTATGCAGGTAGAGAGCGAAGAGCATGATGAAGGCATCGTCGTTGAAGAGGTACAAAAAGGATACATGCTGAAGGACAAGGTGCTTCGTCCAGCGATGGTAAAAGTTAGCATGTAACTTTTTCTATATACATTAGAATTACATCATTTTGATTCAACCATTCTGGCCTGAGGGCCTCGTATATACAGAAGGAGGAATTGTCCGATGAGCAAAGTAATCGGTATTGACTTAGGTACAACCAACTCTTGTGTGGCTGTTATGGAGGGCGGCGAAGCCGTCGTTATTCCAAATCCGGAAGGCGCGCGCACAACCCCTTCCGTTGTCGGTTTCAAAAAAGATGGGGAGCGTACTGTAGGGGAAACGGCAAAACGCCAAGCAATTACGAACCCGGATCGTACAATCATGTCCATCAAGCGCCACATGGGTACTAATCATAAAGAAAACATTGACGGTAAGGAATATTCCGCACAGGAAATTTCCGCTATGATTTTGCAAAAGCTGAAAGCTGACGCTGAAGCTTACCTGGGCCAAACGGTTTCTCAAGCGGTTATCACTGTTCCAGCTTACTTCAATGATGGTCAACGTCAAGCAACTAAGGACGCAGGTAAAATTGCCGGTCTGGAAGTTCTGCGGATTGTCAATGAGCCAACAGCAGCTGCATTAGCATATGGTATGGAAAAATCCGAAGACCAAACCATCCTCGTATATGACTTGGGCGGCGGTACATTCGACGTATCCATTTTGGAACTGGGCGATGGTTTCTTCGAAGTTAAAGCAACAAGCGGCGACAACAAGCTGGGTGGCGATGACTTTGACCAAGTGATTATTGATTACCTCGTAAATGAGTTCAAGAAAGATCAAGGTATTGACCTGAGCAAAGATAAAGCAGCTGTACAACGTCTGAAAGATGCAGCAGAAAAAGCGAAAAAAGAACTGTCCGGCGTGCTGACAACGACAATTTCCTTGCCGTTTATCACAGTAGCTGATGGCGTTCCACAGCATTTGGAGTTGAACCTGACTCGTGCGAAGTTTGAAGAATTGTCCGCAGGTCTGGTAGAACGTACTTTGGGACCTACTCGTCAAGCGATGAAAGATGCAGGCATGAGTGCTAGCGACATCGATAAAATCGTTCTGGTCGGCGGCTCCACACGTATTCCAGCTGTACAAGAAGCAATCAAAAAACTGACAGGTAAAGAGCCTCACAAAGGCGTAAACCCTGATGAAGTGGTAGCTTTGGGCGCGGCAGTTCAAGCAGGTGTATTGACAGGTGATGTGAAAGACGTCGTTCTCCTTGACGTAACTCCACTGTCCCTCGGTATTGAAACCGCAGGTGGCGTATTCACTAAAATGATTGATCGTAACACGACAATCCCTACGAGCAAATCGCAGGTATTCTCGACGTATGCCGACAATCAGCCTAGCGTAGAAATTCACGTGCTGCAAGGTGAACGCGAAATGGCAGCAGGCAACAAAACACTGGGCCGTTTCCAATTGGGAGATATCCCTCCAGCACCACGTGGTGTACCGCAAATCGAAGTTACTTTCGATCTGGATGCGAACGGTATCGTGAACGTATCTGCTACAGATAAAGGCACAGGCAAAAGCCAAAAAATTACGATCACTTCTTCTAGCGGCTTGAGTGACGAAGAAGTAGAACGTATGATGAAGGATGCCGAGTTGCATGCGGAAGAAGATAAGAAACGTAAAGAGTTGGTAGAAGCGAAAAACGCTGCAGACCAACTGATCTACTCCGTAGACAAAACGATTAAAGATCTGGGCGAAAAAGCGGATGCAGGTGAAGTCGAAAAAGCAAATGCAGCTAAAGAAAATCTGCAAAAAACGCTGGAATCCGATAACCTGGAAGACATCAAAAAAGCTACTGAAGAGCTGACTGAGATTGTTCAGCAATTGTCTGTGAAATTGTATGAGCAAGCTGCTCAAGCAGCGCAAGCTCAAGACGGAGCAGCAGACAGCAAAGGCCGTGACAATGTAGTTGATGCGGACTATGAAGTTGTTGACGAAGATCAGAAGAAAGACTAAGCAACGAATCGGGTAGTGGCAACTTTACGGTATACCGGTACGTTATGATATACTGAACAATAATTAGCAGCGTAGCTGCCTTGATAAATAGCAATTAGCCTAAGGGTAACTGTTATTTCCAAGATAAATAAGCATATTACGGGTTGTACTGCCTTGAAATGATGGGAAGGTCAAAGCCGGGTCATCCCGCGCCTTTGGCTTTCCTTTTATATGTAGTGCAGACACGTTGTAGGCATGGGGGTGGAACATTGGCTGATAAGCGTGATTATTATGAGGTGCTGGGTGTCGCAAAAGGCGCTTCGGATGAAGAAGTCAAAAAGGCTTACCGTAAGCTTGCGCGTCAGTATCATCCGGACGTGAACAAGGCTGCGGACGCAGAAACTAAATTCAAAGAAGTTAAAGAAGCTTACGATGTCCTCAGTGATGGTCAGAAGCGGGCAAGATACGACCAATACGGTCATGTAGACCCGAATCAGGGCATGGGAGGCGGCTTCGGTGGTGCCGACTTCGGTGGCGGATTTGGTGATATTTTTGATATGTTCTTTGGTGGCGGTAATGGTCGACGTGACCCTAATGCACCGCAACGAGGGAACGATCTTCAATATACGATGACAATCGAATTCAAAGAAGCGGTGTTTGGTAAAGAAACCGACATTCAAATTGAACGTACGGAAACATGTGATACGTGTCATGGTACAGGAGCCAAAGCGGGCACTCAACCACAGACCTGTTCCGTCTGCCACGGCAGTGGACAGGAAGAAGTGGTGCAGAATACACCGTTTGGCCGCATGGTTAACCGACGCGCCTGCTCCAATTGCGGCGGTTCCGGTAAAATCATCAAAGAAAAATGTACGACTTGTAGCGGATCAGGCCGTGTCCGCAAGAAACGTAAAATTCATATTCGCATTCCAGCGGGTGTGGACGACGGCGCACAAATGCGTATCAACGGTGAAGGCGAAGGCGGTGTCAACGGAGGACCGGCAGGTGACCTGTACGTCGTATTCCGCGTGAAGTCGCACGACTTCTTTGAGCGTGAGGGAGACGATATCTACTGTGAAATTCCGCTGACGTTCTCACAGGCAGCGTTGGGAGATGAAGTTGAGATCCCGACGTTGACCGAGAAAGTGAAGCTGAAAGTTCCAGCAGGCACGCAAACAGGGACTTATTTCCGTCTTAAAGGAAAGGGTGTACCAAAACTGCGCGGCGTAGGTCAAGGTGACCAGCATATTAAGGTAGTTGTGGTAACGCCTAGCAAGCTGAGTGAGGAACAGAAGGATTTGCTGCGTCAGTTCTCTTCGCTTAGTGGAGAGCAGACACATGAGAATGAGCAGTCCTTTTTTGACCGTGTGAAGCGGGCTTTCCGAGGCGACTAAGCCAAAGTCGAAATCGCGGAGCTTCAATTATGAATCCGAGGGACTATTCCGCAATTGCGGGATAGTCCCTTTTTTTATATTCACGTAAACACATACATAGCCATTTTTGTATAACCAGAGTTAACAATTGAGCTTCTATCAACTAGAAAGGGGTGAGTTCCATCGAAAAAATACGGACAAGTCTGCGTCGAGGTAAGCCGATATTAAAGCTTAGAGGTCTAATAACGCTGCTCGTATGTCTGGTTATGGCACTTGTGCTCCTGCCAGTAACACTGTTATTTGCCGAGAGAGTTGAGCATGAAACGGAGAAGGGGCTCGAGGAAAAGGCAATGTCCATTGCGCGTACACTCGCCCATACACCGCTTATTATTGAGCAATTGCAACAGACAGGTTCTTCTCCTTCCATGCAGGAGTATGTGAAGAAGGTCTCAACGGCGAATCATATCCAATTTGTCGTGGTTATGGATATGAAGGGAATTCGTAAAACCCACCCGGATGCTAGGAGGATCGGCAAAGCCTTTGTCGGAGGGGACGAGTATACTGCACTTCACGGTCAGGAGAGCGTGTCCGTTGCAAAGGGGACATTGGGCATGTCCATGCGGGCCTTCTCCCCCGTGTTTAGTGTGACGGGAAAACAGGTAGGTGCGATTGTTGTCGGTATATCCATGCAGGATGTACAGCGGGCCCAGGAAGGCAACACCCGTCTTATTGCTATCGCCATTGGGATCGGAATGTTGATTGGCACAGGAGGAGCGGTTGTGCTGGCTCGTAAAATCAAAAATATGCTGGTCGGTCTGGAGCCGCCGGAAATCGCACGTTTGCTGGAGGAACGCAGCGCGATGTTACAGTCCATCAAGGAAGGCGTCATTGCGGTGGATGAATGCGGTCGTATCATGCTGATGAATGCAGAAGCGATCCGTCTACTGAGGCAAGCGGGGATTGAAGATTTCTCATTCTCTGGACAGGAAATTACTGTGTATTTATCTGCTTTCCGATTACAAGAGGTCTTGGAAGTAAGCACTCCACTGATGGATGAGGAAATGGAGCTGGGTGGGATCACCTTGCTGACCACCAGTGTTCCGATACGGGTCAAAGGAAAAATTGTCGGAGCCATTGTAACCTTTCGGGATAAGACGGAGATGAAACAGCTTGCTGAACGTTTGACAGGAGTTTCTCTGTACACGGAAGCACTACGCGCGCAGGCTCATGAATTTATGAACAAGTTGCATGTCATTATGGGGATGGTGCATTTGCGAATGTATGATAAACTGGAGCACTATATTATGGATGCTGTCGAGCATCATCAAGTAGAGATTGGCTCCATTACTCGGCAGCTTAAGGACCCAGTGATGGCGGGGTTTGTGTTAGGGAAATTAAGCCGGGCCAGAGAGGCAGGGGTAAATTTTGAACTGACTCCGGGTAGTTACTTGCCTGAATCCAGTCAAACTCAAACGACTCATGAACTGATTACTATTCTTGGCAATCTGTTTGATAATGCAGTGGAGGCGATGGAATCTCTGGAGCACAAGCGGATTACCCTTTCACTTTATTATGAAGAAAACCAGAAAAATGGCTGTCTGACCTGTATCATGTGCGACAATGGTCCAGGTATACCGGAGGGCCTTGGGAAGGCCATTTTTAAAAAAGGTTTTTCGACCAAGGGAGAGTCGCGAGGGATGGGACTTTACCTAGTGTCGCAAAGCGTGAAAAGGCTACAAGGTAGTGTAAAGTTGATCCCAGTCGAGCAGGGGTGCTGTTTTCAGATTAAGATTCCATACATTATAGCGGGGAATGATGAACATGATTAATGTCCTGATTGTAGAAGATGATCCGATGGTTGCGGAATTCAACCGCAAATATACGGAGCAGGTAGAGGGTTTCCAATGTGGTGGTTGGGCTTCTTCGGTGGAAAAGGCTAAGAAATATATAGCTGAACAAGCCATTGATCTGATATTGCTGGATGTGTATATGCAAGAAAGTAATGGCCTCGATTTACTGTCATTTATACGGGAGGCTGGAGTGAATGTGGACGTTATTGTCATCTCAGCTGCAAGTGACATGAGTAGCATCAAAAAAGCGATGAACTTTGGCGCGGTGGATTATTTAATCAAGCCTTTCCACTTTAACCGTTTTTTAGAGGCCCTTACCGGGTACCGAGAACACATTAGTATTGTTCGTGAGAGTAGTCTACTGTCGCAGGAGGAGCTGGACCGACTGATTTATCATAAAAGCTTGACTAAAGACTTGGCACGGTTGCCTAAGGGGATAACGAAATCCACGCTGGCTATGATATGGAATTGTATCCAGCAGCATCATAAGGTTCTGTTTTCCACCGAGGATATTGCGGAGAGTGCAGGGATCTCCAGGGTGTCTATGCGCAAGTATCTGGCTTTTATGACAGAGATTGAAGTGCTTTCTATGGAAACTATATATGGTACCATTGGACGTCCTGTTTACCAATACCAGGTGTTGCCGCAGGCAGAAGGAATCATGAATAGTTATATTTAGCCCTATTTCTGATTACTTTAGTTACTAAAGTTAGTTCTTAGTTTTAAAACCAAATAAAGCGTTTTCCAAGATGTAGAATGGGAACATGATCATCATTCTTCACTTTATGGAGGGAGATTTATGGAAAATGCTACGAACCAGCCTGTCATTCAAAAGGGGCAAAGATGGAGTAAAAATACTGTAGATGGGTTTAGGATGCTGGGCAGGATAAAGGTGGGAGTTATTCCTCTTCCGCTATATGCCGTGATTGCGCTAATTGTTTATGCGGCTGCAATTACAGAAAGACTTCCGAACGATCTATTGGGCGGGTTTGCCGTCATCATGATTTTAGGTATACTGCTCAGTGATCTGGGGGCCAAACTTCCACTGCTCAAACATATAGGCGGGCCAGCCATTTTATCCCTTATGGTTCCATCGTTAATGGTATTTTGGAATATGTTCAGTCCATCTGCAATGGGGGCTGTGCACACGCTTATGAAAACCTCGAATTTTCTTTATTTTTACATCGCATGTCTAGTAACAGGAAGCATTCTTGGCATGGATCGCAAAATGCTGATGAATGGAATTGTCAAAATTTTTGCCCCCATTATCATAGGATCTATTGCTGCTGTTGCTGTCGGTATGGTGGTGGGTATGGCTTTTGGCTACAGTGCTTATCATACATTTTTTTTCATCATCATTCCGATTATTTCCGGTGGGATTGGAGAAGGTATTTTACCGTTGTCCATTTCGTATGGAATGATACTGGGCAAGGATTCTGCGGTATTCGTATCCCAGTTTATCCCGGCTGCCATTATCGGTAACATTGTTGCAATTATAGGTGCAGGGGTCTTGAAGAGATTAGCGGAGAAAAAACCAAAAACTTCTGGTAACGGAAGGTTGTTAAAACTAGAAAAAGACGAAGACAAGTTAGCTCCGGTAAACTTGGGACAAACCGTTTCTTTTCCATTAATGGGTGGTGGTCTGCTGTTGGCCTGTACTTTCTTTATTGTGGGTAAGCTGCTAGAGCCGTATCTCCATATTCCAGGGCCGATTCTCATGATTCTGGCGGCCGCATTAATAAAGTGCATTCAGATCATGCCGAACACATTGGAGCAGGGAGCTTTTCATTTGTACAAATGTATAACCGCTAGTTTGACGTGGCCCTTGATGGTGGGGTTAGGCATTTTGTATGTGCCATTAGATAGTGTAGTTGGGATTCTAACGGTTCCTTATGCGATCACCTGTGCATCTGTAGTGGTTGCATTGATTGTTACTGGATACTTCACAGGAAAATGGATTCATATGTATCCCGTAGAAGCTGCCTTGGTGACCAGTTGTCGCGGCGGATTGGGGGGCACGGGCGATGTAGCCATTCTGTCTGCATCCAATCGGATGGAACTGATGCCTTTTGCCCAAATTGCAACACGGATTGGTGGAGCAGGCACCGTCATTTTAGCCACCTTGTTACTACAATTATGGAGCTGATGAGTTTTAGACCAAGCTATAAAATTCATATCATATACAGTCATGAAAGGATGGAGAAATATATGGGCAGTTTAAGAGATGAAATCAGAGAATTACACGAAGGTGGCAAAATGGAGACCTTACCCAAGAAGCGAATTGAAACGATGGAGGGGTTGTCCAAAGTTTATACGCCAGGTGTGGCTCAAATTTGCATGGAAATTGCCAATGATCCAGCCAAAGCGTTTCAATTAACGATCAAAAAAAATACAGTAGCAGTCGTTTCAGATGGAACAGCGGTACTTGGATTAGGAGATATCGGGCCGGAGGCAGCTATGCCTGTGATGGAGGGGAAGGCAGTACTGTTCAAACAATTTGCAGGTGTCGACGCATTCCCAATCTGTCTCAATACGAAGGACCCTGATGAGATTGTTCAAATTGTCAAAATGATCGCTCCTGCCTTTGGCGGCATTAACTTGGAAGATATATCTTCACCACGCTGTTTTGAGATCGAGAGACGGTTGAAGCAGGAACTCGACATTCCAGTATTTCATGATGATCAGCATGGTACGGCAGTCGTGGTATTAGCGGGTTTGGTCAATGCATTAAAGGTATGCGGCAAAAAAATGGAAGATGTCAAAGTAGTTTTTGCCGGTATTGGTGCGGCGGGTATGGCTTGCTCGCGCATGCTGCTCAAGGCAGGGGTACGTAATCTGATTGGGGTCGATCGGCAAGGAGCCATTCACCGCGATGTGGAATACAGTAACCCACATTGGACAGAGTATGCGAACATGACTAACCCGCATAATCTAAGTGGAAGCTTATCTGAGGTAATTGTGGGAGCTGATGTGTTCATCGGTGTGTCGGGTCCAGATATACTGACTGTGGAAGACATACAGAGCATGGCAACTGATCCTATAGTGTTCGCCATGGCGAATCCGAAGCCAGAAATTGATCCGGCAATAGCTTCACCTTATGTACGTGTGCTTGCTACCGGTCGCTCCGATTTTCCTAATCAGATTAATAACGTGTTGTGCTTTCCGGGAATTTTCCGGGGCGCTCTGGATTGCCATGCGAAGACGATTAACGAGGAGATGAAACTGGCTGCCGGGCTTGCCATCGCTGATGCAATTTGCCCTGAGGAGCTAAGTGAAACTTATATCATACCGGAGGTTTTTAATCCAAAGGTGGTGCAAAAGGTACGGGATGCTGTTATTCGCGCAGCCTGGGAGACAGGAGTAGCCATGTCAGGTGAAGCTCCGGCTGCTACTTTACGTCCGTAAAAGTTATGTTCTTCACAAACTTTAGTTCACCGTCTTGCCCTGCTGTTCATGACAATGCAATGTCTGTATCCGTTAAGCTTTCGTGGAGAATATAAAGTCTTGCCAATGAGCAGGATATAACAAAGCGTAACGATCTATGTTCTCAAACACGAGTTGCGCTCAATACTACACAGGGAGATTTTGGGATGGGCGAAAAAAATATTTTGGCGTATTTCAAAAGTCCTGAGGAAGCACAGGGAGCTGCGAGAAAACTGGAAGCTCTCCGGGTAACGGATATGTCGATAGATCGTTTTAGCCGGTATCCGCGGCAGTCTACAGGCAACGCCGGACTGCCTGTGTTTTCAGGACAGATTAGCAGCTTGTCCTCACTCACACAGGGTGTGGATTTTACAGATGCGTCTCCAGCGATACTGGCTGCGGCTGATCCTGCTGCCAGTGGCATGAGTGATGGAGGACAAGGTGGACCGACAGGCCGCGATATTTTGTTGACTGCGGTGGTGGACGAATCCATTCATCATCAGGCGATGTCGATTGTGGAACAAGCGGGTGGAATGCTGTGACAAGTTTGGAAGGAGCAGTGACCGATGTCTAAAAACAAACGGTTCGATAAAGTGCTGACCAAAACCGAGAAAATCAAACGCATGCAATCTGCCAAAAACGAAGATGTTGAGTTCTCGGCAGAGCAGGCAGATGCTGAGGATCTGGAAGCGATCCGACGTAGTGAAGTAGCTGACCGCCGTCAGCAACGGATCATAAACGACAACGAGTAGAATACAATAAGGCGGGTATCCCACCTAAAAAGGTGATTTGTGGGATAGCCCGTCTTATTTATGTTTCTCCTTTGTTCTATTCATTAGTAGATTTATACCAGATGATAGCCGTAACAATAACTAGCATTATAATCTAATATTGTCTTTGTCATACTGGCTTTTTTGAACTCCTATGCGAGTATATAGTACAATGTAATGTATGCATGTGAAATGAGGAGGAAATGTAAACCATGTTGTGGAATGAAATTACAATACATACAAGTGAAGAAGCCGTCGAAATGATTTCGAATTTTCTGCACGAAGCAGGTGCGGGAGGGGTTTCTATTGAAGAATCCGGTTCGCTTAATAAGCCCCGGGACACGTCTTATGGACAATGGTACGATCGTCCTTTGAACGACATCCCTGAAGGACAAGCGATCATCAAGGGCTATTTTGCCGAAGAAGTAGACATGGACAGCGTGCGTGCACAAATTGAGCCGCGGGTTGAACAATTGAGAACTTTTGATATTGACCCTGGCGAGGTTCGGTATGAGCTGAAAACGGTCAACGAGGATGATTGGGCTAATGCCTGGAAGCAATATTTTAAGCCTTTACGTGTATCGGATCGTTTGACCATCAAACCGACTTGGGAAGAGTATGAGCCTGCGAGTGAAGATGAAAAAATTATTGAGCTTGATCCGGGTATGGCCTTCGGCACTGGAACACATCCGACGACGTCCCTTTGTCTGAGAACGCTGGAATCCGTGATTCAGGGTGGAGAAGAAGTGATTGATGTTGGTACGGGCTCCGGTATCTTAGCGATTGGAGCAGTCAAGCTGGGAGCAAAGCATGTACTTGCCTTGGATCTCGACCCGGTGGCGGTATCGAGTGCGCGTGAAAATACGCGTTTGAACGGACTGGAGGAACGCATCACCATTAAAGAAAGCGATTTGCTCTCCGTGCTTAATGCAAGCGATCCAACGCTGGGTATTCAACTGCCAGTCAAGCTGGTGGTAGCTAATATTTTAGCCGAGATCATTTTGTTGTTCATTGATGATGTATATAATGCCCTACAGCCAGGCGGTATTTATATTGCATCAGGAATTTGGAAGAACAAAGAAGAGGCTGTCGAAACCGCATTGAAAGCTGCTGGCTTTGAGATTGCCGAAATCAACCGGGATGAAGATTGGCTGGCGTTTGTGGCGAGAAAGAGGTAAGCATGGATTTTTTACAAAGTATTTTTCGTGTAAATTTAAATGTCCTTCCATTTTACTTGTTGGCTGTGATCATATCGTTTACGGTGCATGAATTTGCGCATGCGTATTATGCCAATAAATTTGGCGACCCTACGGCCAAGCTACTGGGGCGCGTGACTTTAAATCCGGCAGTGCATATTGATCTGCTGGGTACGCTGTTACTGTTGATCGGAGGCTTTGGTTGGGCCAAGCCAGTCCCGGTCAATCGTGACAATTTTAGCCGCCCGCGCCTTATGGGCATTATTGTATCGGCTGCTGGTCCGCTGAGCAATCTGCTGCTTGCATTTGTGACTACACTGATCTATGCTGTGCTTCTTCATTTTCAAGTATTGCCGGGAATGGAGAACCAGCGGGTGGCTCAGGCAATCTATTTGTTTATCAATGCGCTAATCAATTTAAATTTGTTTTTGTTTATCTTTAATCTGATCCCACTGCCTCCACTCGATGGCTACCGGATTGTGGAGGACGTGGCTCCGACTCCTGTGCGCCGCAAGCTTCAGCACTTTGAGCAATGGTCGATCTTTATTTTTCTGCTTATACTGGTAATTCCGCAAGTACGAGCTGTAACGATTGAACCTCTTTACACGCTGTCTCAGATGATTTATATACAGTTTTTACAGTTCTCTTTTTACATTACCGGATTGTTTGGAGCCTAAGGGCTCCTTTTTTTTACGAGAATTGGTATAACATAAACGGAAAAGGGAACAGACTGGTCATACAGGCGCAAAAGATGATATGATGGTGCTTGGTGATTTCATCGGATTTTGTACGGAACGTTAGTGGATAATAGTTATTTTTAGAATAGGTGTGAGAGAATGCAGCGTTATTTTATTCCGGCAGAGCAATTTCTAGAAGATCACGCAATTGTTACGGGTGAGGACGCGCGACATATCGCCAAAGTCATGCGAGGCCGTAGTGGTGACAAAATTATAGTCAGTGACGGGGTATCCAGGGAAGCGCTAGCTGCATTGGATACGATTGAGCAGAACCATGTGAAGGCGACGATTATCGAACCGCTGGAGATGACCTCTGAACCGCATGTTCAGATCACCATCGCGCAGAGTCTTCCTAAAGGGGACAAGATGGAGACGGTGATGCAAAAATGTACGGAAATCGGAGCCACCGGGTTCGTACCGTTTTTATCCGAGCGTACGGTCGTACAGTATGATGCCAAAAAGGAAGGCAAGCGACTGGAGCGTTGGCGCAAGATTGTGAAGGAAGCGGCTGAGCAAAGCCATCGCAATCGGATTCCGGAAATTAGCGCACCCCTGACGTGGAAAGAACTTCTGGCTTCTTTTGCTGGGTATGATTTGATATGTTATTGTTATGAAAAAGAGCAGGGGCGGCAGCTACGGGATGTAATCCAGCCTTTCGCAGGACAATGGGTGTCCACAGACAAGCCGCGTGTGCTGGTGGTGGTGGGCCCGGAAGGCGGCTTTACTGAAGCGGAAAGCCTAGAGGCTGAGCAGGCCGGGGCACAGTCTACAGGACTGGGAAGACGTATTTTGCGTGCGGAAACCGCAGGTATGGTTGCATTGGCATGCATTTTATATGAGACAGGAGAAATGGGAGGGGTTTAATATGCCATCAGTGGCATTTTACACATTAGGTTGTAAAGTAAACTTTTATGATACAGAAGCGATCTGGCAGCTGTTCAAAAAAGAAGGTTATGAGCAGGTGGATTTTGACGAGCAGACTGCTGATGTCTATTTAATTAATACATGTACGGTTACGAATACCGGTGATAAGAAGAGCCGTCAGATCATTCGTCGTGCGATTCGCCGAAATCCAGATGCCATTGTGGCAGTGACGGGCTGTTACGCTCAAACTTCTCCGGCCGAAATTATGGATATTCCAGGTGTTGATCTTGTTATTGGTACGCAGGATCGAGATAAGATTATTCCGTTTGTGAAGGAGATCCAAGAGTCGCGTCAACCTGTAAACGCTGTGCGTAATATAATGAAGACCCGTGTGTTTGAGGAAATGGATGTGCCTGATTTTGCTCATCATACCCGTGCGTTTCTAAAAATTCAGGATGGCTGCAATAACTTCTGTACCTTCTGCATTATCCCGTGGTCGCGGGGCTTATCCCGCAGCCGTGATGCCGCGAGCATTATTACACAGGCGCGTCAACTGGTGCACGCAGGCTACAAGGAAATCGTACTCACGGGTATCCATACTGGTGGTTATGGCGACGATATGGATAATTATGACCTGTCCGATCTACTGTGGGATCTGGAGAAAGTGGAAGGGCTGGAACGTATCCGTATCAGCTCGATTGAAGCCAGTCAGATTGATGAAAAAATGCTGGATGTACTGAAACGCTCCAATAAGCTGGTTCGCCATTTCCACATACCGCTTCAAGCAGGGGACGATACCGTGCTGAAACGGATGCGCCGCAAGTACACGACAGAAGAGTTTTATAACAAAATGCTCATGATTCGTAAAGCGATGCCAGATGTAGCAATTACAACAGACGTAATTGTCGGCTTCCCTGGAGAAACGGACGAAATGTTCCGTAATGGCTATGAGCTGATGAAAAAAATCGGCTTCTCGGAAATGCACGTGTTTCCGTATTCCAAGCGTACTGGCACGCCTGCGGCACGTATGGAGGATCAGGTGGACGAGGACGTGAAAAATGCGCGTGTGCGTGACCTGATTGCATTGTCAGAGCAAATGCAGCTGGCATATGCTGAAAAGTTTGTTGGCCAGGTGCTGGAGGTTATTCCTGAAGTAGCCCCTAAAGGGACGGAAGATAGCGGTATACTTTATGGTTATAGTGACAATTACATTCAACTGGTGTTTGAAGGTAATAAGGATCTGGTTGGCAAGGTGTGCCGCGTGAAGCTGACGAAGGCGGGCGTTAATGAAAGTGAAGGCCAATTGGTCCGCGTATTGGAGAACGGGCTGCAAACAGCTTTGTAAAATAAAAAGAGCCTGAACAGGCAATAGCGATGGCCAACAAGGATTTCGCCTTTCCCTACAGAGAGGACGGAATCCTTGTTGCGCAAGGAAAGGAGATTACAGGATGGCAGCAAAAAAGGAAATTTCCGCAGGTGGCGTAGTGTTTCGCAAACAGGGGGAGCAGCTTGAAATTCAGCTGATCACCGACCGATATGGCAAGACATCTCTGGCTAAAGGCAAAATGGAGCCAGGTGAAACAATCGAACAAACTGCTCTACGTGAAATTCGTGAGGAAACAGGGCTGAACGGGCGGATTATTCAGCATGTGGATATGATTGCTTATACGTACCAGCACCCTGAATATGGGGAAGTGGACAAGGAAGTTCATTATTATCTCGTAGAGGCACTGGATGGGAATTTGCAGGCACAGATAGAAGAAATCAAAGGCGTCGCGTGGCATACGCCCGAAGAAGCATGGCGTCTCCAGCGTCAGGGTGGATATGACAACAATGATGTCATTCTGAGCAAGGCGCTGTCTATGCTAGGAATTAACGTTTAACCCTATGGGAAGACACTTGCTCCTCTATACGAGTCCATGCAGGTAAATAGCAGAGGGGCAAGGCAAGCAGAGAACTGATGACGTTAAACAGGGTTTGGGCATGCGCTACCTTGGCTCCGGGCTCAGTAGATATCCAAGAAGCGGCCATATCCAGCCCGGGGATTAACGGCATAAAGAGCAATGCCCCGCCTACGTTCAGCAGCACGTGGGACCAGGCCACAAATTTGCCAGACACGCTGCCGCCAACAGCGGCAATCAGGGCAGTCACGCAGGTGCCCACATTGGAGCCGATGACGATGGCGATCCCTACATCAACTGGCAGGGCACCCGCAGCAGCCAGGCTAATCGCCATACCAATGACAGCTGCGCTGCTGTGAACCAGTGCGGTTAGGCAGGCTCCAGCAGCGAAGGCCCACCACATGTTGGCTGCAGCATGATCAAGAAACCAGCGGAATAGTCCGGCTTGCTCAATCCAGGGGCCAACGGCTTGCATCACGCGGATACCTGCGAGAATCAGCGAAAATCCGGCAAAGACGAGGCTGATAAATTGTACAGCCTGTGGGCGGCTAAGCCCATTGGAGGTGGCTGAAGCTCCGGCAGCTGCATACTGACGGCCAGTGACCGTTTCCCCCCACAGAACAGCTGTGCCCCAGCATAGCAGTGATCCACATAGCAGTGGAGCAGCCAGCTTGCCGAGCTGGAGGCCCATCAGCTCGGTCGTCAGGCAGGTACCAATATTGGTACCAAGAATGATGCCGAGCGTGCGGCCGTAGGTCAACAGCCCGGCATTGACTAGTCCGATCGTCAGCACCGTTACGGCGGTGCTGCTTTGCAGTAGGGCGGTAATGCCTGAGCTAAACAGCATACCCCGCCAAGGGGAAACCGTAGCCCGGTTTAGCCAGCGAGTAAGGAAGGGGCCGGCCAAATGCCGGAGGGCAGCTTCCATCAGCTTCATTCCACCTAAAAAAATAAGCAGCCCACCGCACAGCGGCAATATAACATGTATAAACACGGCTTTAGCCCCCCCTTTTCTAGGTGAAAATGAGAATACTTATGTAACAGCCTATGATCTACCTAGGACAGCCATGACAAGCATGGCCGAGCAGTTTTTTATGGAACGAACATTTTGTAGTATCTTCACAAGCTTTTAAAGCGTGACGTCGACATACAGGCGGGCAGTAGCGAAGCAGTTCATTTGAAGCTGGAGAAGCGTCAGTGATCGTAAGACCAAATGAATCGGCGGAGCCGCGCCCCTATCGAACAAAATGTTTTAACACTTTGAGTAATCCAAGAATAGGAGTGAAGGATTTTGCCTTCAGTAATATTAGAGCGTAGCCGTAAAAAAAGGCTGGAGCAAGCACACCCTTGGGTGTTTAAAAATGAAATAGCCAAGATTGAGGGTGATCCTGAAGCCGGTGATTTGGTCAGCATCCTGAACCATCAGGGGCGTTATTTGGCGACAGGTTACTATAATCCTGCTTCACAAATTACAGTGCGTGTGATGTCCTATGAGCCGCTAGAAGTGATGGACCAAAGCTTCTTTGCCCAACGTTTCCGCAATTGCTTGGAGCACCGCGAACGCTTTGTGACCGGAGGAAACGCTTATCGTTTGGTGTACGGCGAGGCTGATTTTTTGCCTGGGCTGATTGTAGACCGTTTTGGTGATGTATTGGTCGTTCAGCTGTTAACGCTTGGCATGGATCGGCGCAGGGAAGAAATCAGAGATGCACTTGTTGAAGTAATGGGGCCAGTTGGTATATATGAGCGTAGTGATGTATCCATCCGTGAGCTGGAAGGGTTGGAACAGACGAAGGGTCCTTTGTACGGCGATTGCCCGCGCCATGTGGTGGTGACGGAAAATGGCTTACAAATCAAGGTCGATATCGAAGAGGGACAAAAGACGGGGTATTTCTTTGACCAGCGTGAAAATCGTGCAGCCATCGCGCCGTTGATGACAGGTTGGGGAGCGCGTAGCGGAATTACGTTGCAAGAAGTAGCTGCAAACCCAGGCGATGAAGATACAACGGTCATAAAGCCTGTGAATAAAAGTGGTAAGGTTGTTGAATTCCCATTCTGGGACGGTGCAACTGTATTGGAATGTTTTTCACATACAGGTAGCTTTACGCTCAATGCGTGTAAACATGGTGCGAAAAAAGTAACTTGTCTGGATATTTCTGAACATGCGATTGAAAGTGCTCGGGATAATGTGAAGCTGAACGGTTTTGAGGATCGCGTCGAGTTTGTCGTCGACGATGCTTTTCAATATTTACGTAATCAGGTGAAAGGTGTAGAGGAACGCACCGCGCGAGCAGGGGGCAAGGGAGATACATCTAAGCCGCTGACTGCGGGTGGCGGACGCACCTTTGACGTAGTTATTCTGGATCCGCCAGCTTTTGCCAAAACGAAGAGTGCTGTCAAAGGAGCTACACGTGGATATAAAGATATCAACCTTCATGGGATGAAGCTTGTCAATGAGGGCGGTTATTTGGTAACGGCGAGTTGTTCGTTCCATATGCGGCCAGAGCTGTTTTTGGACACGATTAAGGAAGCGGCGGCAGATGCCGGTAAAACCCTCCGACTGGTAGATTGGAGAGCGGCAGGGAAGGACCATCCTCAAATTTTAGGTGTGGAGGAAGGTCATTATTTGAAATTTGCCATCTTTGAAGTGCGCAGTCGGACACGGTTGTAGACTTCATACCCTTGTCAAAGTTAATCTATTTTTAGGCGATAAAGATAACTAGGTGAAACAAACTCATTTTTAGTATAAATCAGTCCTGTAGAGAAGGCTTGCACCAAGCCATCCTGCGGGACTGTTTGTTTTTGAGAAGGGATCAATTGCTACAACATGGCAAACGTACGTTCTTTTCTCCTTTGCCTGATATGCTATACTGTTTAATAGAATGTTTTTGGTTGGAAAGGAGGCCGCATCATGTCGGTCCGCTTATTGATTGGCCGCTCTGGTAGTGGTAAAAGCACGTTAATCCGCAATGAAATGACGTCTATGTTACGCGAGGAGCCGCTAGGTAAACCTATGCTGTTACTTGTGCCCGAGCAATCGTCATTTGCTTCAGAGCATGCGTTGCTTACAGAAGCCGGAAACGGTATTCAGGGGTCGGTGCGCGCCCAGGTGATGGGATTCCATCGTCTTGCCTATTTAGTCATGCAGGAAACAGGGGGTTCAGCCCTGGTGCCTGTAACAGAAGAAGGCAAGAAGATGCTTTTATATAAAATTATTCGTCGTCGCAAGGATGAACTGAGTTTGTTTAAGGATTCGGGAGACCAACTCGGTTTTGTGGATCGGTTGAATACGTTGTTTACAGAGTTAAAGCAGTACGGAAATGATGCTCGGTCTGTACCGGAACAACTGGAGAGAATGCATGCTGCGGGGGAGTCCGCCCCGATATTAAGAGGCAAGCTGAAGGATATCAGTCTAATCTATGAGGATTTTGAACGGGAGCTGACGCTTAAATATATCGATGGTGAAGATACGCTTCGCATGCTAACAGAACAGATTGCACAGTCTTCACTTATACGCGGAGCAGATATTTGGATGGATGGCTACCGAAGGTTTACACCGCATGAATATAAGGTGGTGGAGCAGCTTATGCTGCACGCCTCCTCGCTGACGGTGGCGTTGACCTGTAACCGCAGCTACGAAAGTGGCCAGCTTCCGCATGAGCTGGATTTGTTTCATCCTTCGGCGGCTACCTACGTCAAGCTTAAAGGAATGGCAGACGAGCTGATGATTGAAACGCAGACACAGTTATTACGTCCCGATCCGATACCGAGATTTAAGGAGCGTCCAGCGTTGGCGTATTTGGAGGCTAATTTCGAACATCGTACAGGGCTGCGGAATCAGGAACAGCGGATGCGGCTACAGCAGCTACGAGAGCAATGGGCAGATACACAACCGGAGGGCATAAAGCTGTATGCTGCGGCAAATCGCCGTGCCGAGCTGGAAGGAGCCGTACGCGAAATGCGCCGCCTGGCCCGTGAAGAGGGCGCGCGTTATCGGGAGATGGCCTTGTTTGTGCGTCATATTGAAGATTATGAGCCATGGGTGGAACCGATATTCAAGCAATATCAGGTCCCGGTATTTTTGGATCAGCGGAGAAGTATACTTCATCATCCCTTAGTGGAATTGATTCGGGCTTCACTGGATATCGTGCAGCGACGCTGGCGATATGAGGATGTATTTCGTGCGGTCAAAACAGACCTTCTATTGCCGCTGGACGGTCGAGTGAGCCGCGAGCAGATGGACCGTCTGGAAAACTATGTGCTGGCCTGTGGAATACAAGGCAGCCGTTGGACAGATGGCCGGGCATGGCAGGCTGTACCCAGTTTGTCGCTGGAGCTGGAGGAACAGGAACGGAACCGTCAACGGGATGAAACGCTGGATTTGATGGAGTTGTGCCGAGATGTGATTGTGACGCCTTTACATGCTTTTGAGAAGCGTATAGGTAAGGCACGAACGGCGCTTGAGAAGTGTGAAGCCGTGTATCTGTTGCTGGAGGATGCAGAAATTGGTCACAAGCTGGACGCCTTCATTCATCAGGCAGAGGAATCAGGAAATCCTGAGCAGGCGAAGGAGCACCGCCAAGTATGGGATGCGGTGCTTGAATTGCTGGATCAAATCGTCGAAATGATGGGTGATGAGAGACTGGATACTGCTTTGTTTGCGGGTGTGCTGGAAACGGGATTGGCTGAGTTCCGTATGGGGCTTGTTCCACCGGCTCTGGATCAGGTACTGGTCGGAAATACGGACCGTACACGTGTATCGGGTATTCAACATGCCTTTGTGCTAGGGATGAACGAAGGAGTAATGCCGGCTGTGTTCCATGAGGATGGTGTGCTGAATGAGCAGGAACGTACGGCATTGAACGAACAAGGCGTAGACCTGGCACCAGATATGACAAGACGTCTGTTGGACGAACGCTTTCTCGCTTATACGGCCCTTACCTCAGCCGGTAAAAGCCTATGGATGAGCTATGCGGTGACTGATGAAGAAGGCAAGCTATTGCTGCCGTCAGAGTTAGTGCGACATGTGCGGCAACTGCTTCCTGGTCTGGATGAACGTCCACTGGCCGGATACCCTTTGCCTGGAGACGCTTGGACGACGCAATGGGAGTATGCTTCCCATCCGTCTGAGGCATTGCCGCAGCTCATTGCGCAATTACGGCATTGGCGGCGTGGCGGTGATATTTTATCTCCCTGGTGGGAGGTGTATAACTGGTATGCCAGCCAGCAGGGGCGTGAGAAGGACAAGCTGCGTCAGCTGTTGACCTCACTTTTTTACGAAAATCATGCCGAAATGCAGAAGGAAACGAGTCGCCGTCTATATGGCAGCAAGCTGCGCACCAGCGTATCTCGTATGGAACGTTTTGTCGCATGTCCATTTTCTCACTTTGCCTCTCACGGTCTTCGTTTGAAGGAACGTCAAATGTATCGTCTGAAGGCTCCGGATATCGGACAATTGTTCCACGCAGCGCTTGGTGAGATGGCGATCAATCTGCGTGAACGCAATGTCAGCTGGGGAAGTCTCAGTACTGAGGAATGCCGCCAAGAGGCAGAAAGTACGGTGGAGCGTTTGGCACCTCGTCTGCAAGGCGAGATTTTAATGAGCTCCAAGCGGTATGGCTATATTTTGCGCAAGTTAAAAGACATCGTGAGCCGTGCTTCGCTAATTTTGGGTGAACATGCACGGAGAGGTAGCTTTGAGCCGATTGGGCTGGAGTTGGACTTCGGACCAGGTCAGCCGCTTCCTCCGTTAAGCTTCCGACTAGATAACGGCGTTGTGATGGAAATTGTCGGACGGATTGACCGTGTGGATGTGGCAGAAGGAGAAAAAGGATTACTTTTGCGTGTCATTGATTACAAGTCCAGCCAAAAGGATCTTAAGCTGCACGAGGTGTATTATGGCTTATCTCTGCAAATGCTCACGTACTTGGACGTGCTGTTGAATGCGGCGGAGGAATGGTTGGGAGAGACTGCTTATCCGGCAGGTACACTGTACTTTCACGTCCACAATCCGATGCTGCAATCACCTAATGGCCTTAGTGCAGAACAGGCTCGTCAGGAGCTTTTGAAACGCTTTAAGATGAAGGGATTGTTGCTCGCGGATCGGGATGTAGTTGGGCAAATGGATACAGCATTGGACAAGGGATATTCCTCTATTTTACCTGTTGCGGTGAAAGCAGACGGCAGTTTTTATAGCAGTGCTTCCGTTGCTTCGCCTGAACAGTGGGATAGCCTGTTAGCTTCGGTGCGCAACAACATTCGGACGATTGGCACACGGATGACAGAGGGCGATGTTGCCATTGAACCTTATCGCATCCAGCAAGAAACGGCATGTACCTTCTGTTCTTTTAAGCCTGTTTGTCAATTTGATGACAGTCTGGAAGGCAGTGATTACAACCAATGGGGGAAACCGGGTAAGGATCAGGTCTGGGATCTGCTCGGTCATACACAGGAAGGGAAAGGAGGAATGAAGCAATGATAGGCACGTCAAACACTAAAGGCTTGCCGAAGCCGGAAGGAAGTATGTGGAGTGATGATCAGTGGCGTGCCATTTCGGAGTCTGGTAACAACATGCTGGTCGCGGCAGCGGCGGGTTCTGGTAAAACAGCAGTGCTGGTAGAGCGTATTATTCGCAAAATTGTCGATCCCCGGCTCGGCTTCAGTGTGGATCGGTTACTGGTGGCGACCTTTACGAAGGCTGCAGCCGCTGAAATGCGTCAACGGATACGCGAAGCACTGGAACGTGTGCTGGAACAGGAACCGGAAAGTGAACATGTGCGCCGACAGCTATCGTTGTTGAATCGGGCTTCAATAACGACGCTTCACTCTTTTTGTATGGAGGTCATCCGCAGGCATTATCAGGCCATTCCTCTTGATCCCGGCTTTCGGATTATGAATGAGCATGAAACAGAATTGCTGCGCCAAGAGCTAATAGAAGAACTGTTTGAGGAGAAATATGAGGCCCATGATGAAGGCAGCACATTCCGCAGACTGGTCGACTGGTTTAGTGGAGAACGCACCGATGATGCCATGTATGTGCTTGTTCAGCGGTTGTATGACTTTTCGCAAAGTCATCCTTGGCCGGAGCATTGGCTGCGGGAGACGGCAGCAGCATTTCGTGTACAGGATGTAGCAGCTTTGGGGGAGACGCCCTGGGTTCGCAGTATTTTGGCGGATGCTGCACTTTCGTTGCGCGGAGCAGCGAGTTTGCTGGAGCAGGCGTATGAAACAGCTATGCAGCCTGGCGGTCCTGCACCCTATGCCATGACGCTGCAAGAAGATGCGGCGATGGTGAAGGAATTGCTGCAGGAGCTGGAGACACAGCCGTGGGCATCCCTGTATGATCATTTTCAGGTAGCGTCCTTTGGTAAGCTCAAGCCAGTCAAAAAAGATCAAACCGAGCCTGCATTGCAGGAACGGGTTAAGACGCTACGCGAGGCTGCCAAGAAAATGATTACAGATATGAAGGCTTCCCTGTTCGGTCGGAGAGCAGAAGCTTATTTGGAGGAACTGCATGCGACCGCTCCTCTGATGGACGAACTGGTGGAGACTGTGATTGCTTTCGGGGAACGATTTCAACAGCACAAGCAGTCAAAAGGACTGGTGGATTTCGGGGATTTGGAGCATTATTGTTTGAAAATATTAAGACACCCCGAATCTACTCCGTACAAGCTGTTACCTTCCGATGCTGCACTTGAATACAAGGCGCAGTTCGACGAGGTACTGCTGGATGAGTATCAAGATACGAATACCGTACAGGAAGATATCGTTAGACTGGTATCGCGCGAGGAACCGGGTAACCGTTTTATGGTGGGAGACGTGAAACAGAGTATTTATCGGTTTCGGCTGGCAGAGCCAGGGCTGTTTTTGAATAAGTATCAACGGTACGGTATACAGGAGCAGGAAGATGGCTTTTTGATTGATCTGGCGCGTAATTTCCGCAGTCGAGAGGAAGTTGTCGATGCGGTTAATTTGGTGTTCCGCCAGATTATGAGTGTGGATGTGGCGGAAATTGAGTACGATGAGCGAGCGTGGCTTGTACATGGCGCGTCCTATCCCGAAAAGACAGAGCAGGACGCTACATCTGCATACGCACCTGAGCTGCTGTTAGTTGATAAAGGCGGGCGTGGTCTTTCTGAGGTTTCGGAGTTGTCTGAAACGGGGGACGAATCGGCTTTACAGGAAAGTGAGCTGGCCGAGCTTGCGGAGCTTGAAACGGCTCAGTTGGAGGCTCGTGCAATCGCTCAACGGATTAAGGAGCTGACTGGAGATACTGGACAGCCACTGTTGATTTATGACAGGGGATTAAAAGCGATGCGTCCAGCAGTCTACGGTGATATTGTCATATTGCTTCGTTCAGCAAGCGTATGGGCTCCCTTAATTGTGGAAGAATTGCGGCTTGAGGGCATCCCAGCCTCTGGAGAGCAGACGACAGGCTTTTTTAAAGCAACGGAAGTTGAGGTAATGTTGTCCCTGCTGCACATTATTGATAATCCGCAGCAGGACATCCCGCTTGCATCCGTGCTTCGTTCGCCAATTGTCGGCTTGACCGAAGATGAACTGGCACAAATTCGTCTAGAGAAGCCGGATGGAATGTTTTATGATGCATTGCTGGCGGCGGCACAGACTGAACAAGTTGAGGAGAGTTTAAAAGAGACCTCTGCTGATGTTATGGAGATGGATCTTTTCACTGAGGACCCGCTATCTTCACCTGACCCAGTCCATAGGAATGACGGGAATACGTTGTCTACCCGACTACGTTCATTTTTGCGTAATTTGGACGCATGGCGGCAGGAAGCCAGACAAGGCAGCTTAAGTGTATTGATTTGGAATGTGCTGGAGGAAACAGGATATCTGGATTGGGTGGGTGGACTCCCTGGCGGCTCACAGCGTCAAAGCAACCTACGGGCTTTATATGACCGAGCGAGACAGTATGAGACTTCTACGTCCAACCGAGGCTTGTTTCGATTCCTAACCTTTATTTCCCGTCTGCGGGAGCGAGGCGGTGATTTAGGATCCATCAGCGGGGGGACTGAACCCGATCAAGCTGTCCGCATTATGACCATTCATAAAAGTAAAGGACTTGAATTTCCTGTCGTGTTTATTGCCGGGACGGCAAAAATGTTCAATCAGCAGGATCTGAATGCGCCGTTTCTTATGCACAAGGAGTTGGGATTTGGTCCTAAATATGTGGAGGAACAAAACCGCGTTAGCTACCCTACGCTGCCTAATTTAGCGATCCGTCGACGCTCACAGCTGGAGCTTTTGGCTGAAGAAATGCGTGTGCTATACGTAGCGCTTACGCGTCCGCGTGAAAAGCTGATTATGACCGGAACCGTGAAGGATCTCGCTTCCCGCGCAGCAGGTTGGGCACGTGCCAAGGAACATGCGGAAACAGTACTGCCAGACTATATGCTGGCGGCAGGTCGCAGCTATCTGGACTGGGTAGGTCCTGCATTGATTCGGCATCCTTCTGCAACTTCGCTGAGGGAAGCGGCAGGGGATCAGGAGGGGTACTATCACAGACTGGAACACATGCCGGGGGCAGACTGGTTATTTAAAATCGTAGCCTCAGAAACACTTTCTGGCTCTCGTGTGAACTCGGATCGTGGAGAAGAGGTATCGGCCGAAGAACGCCAAAAGAAAACAGAAGCACTGAGAAATGTTGAGCTAATCGAATTAGACGAAGAAAGTGAAACGGATATTGCTGCGGCTCTTTCCTGGACCTATCCGTATGAACGGGCGGGCAAGACAGCAGCCAATACATCGGTCACAGAGATGAAAAGATGGCTGGAGATGCAGGAGATAGGATCTGATGATTGGCTGAATCTATCTTCTATCTCCCAACAAGCAGACTTACCAGAGGATCGCGAAGATTCTGACACTAGGGGCAGTCAATTACACTTGCGCAGACCTAAGTTTATGGGAAATCAGCGACTGACTCCTACAGAACGAGGGACGATCTATCATACGTTGATGCTGCATGTGCCCCTAGATGGAGTCATGAGCGCTGAGGTTATTGAGGAAACCAAAGCTCGTTTGCTGAATCAACGTATCTTACTGGATGTTCATGCAAAGGCGCTGGATACGAATAAAATATTACGGTTTTTCTCTAGTGAGCTAGGGAAGAGAATGCTGGGTTCATCCCGTATTCAGCGTGAGCTTCCGTTTACTTATACTATGCGGGCAACCGATTACTGGAACCACAGTTTACCTGCGGTGTTGCCAGAACAGAAGACAGTTACCGAAAGCGGGCAGGACGATAAAGTGCTGATGAACGGGATCATTGACTGTTTGTTTGAAACTCCCGAAGGGCTTGTGCTGCTGGATTATAAAACAGACCGGATCTCTGAATATCGTACGCTGTCACATTTAACAGACCAATATCGTTTTCAATTGGAGCTGTATGCCCGTGTGATTGAAGAGATTACAGGCAAAAAGGTAGCTGAGAAATGGTTGTATTTTATAGAAGCTGGAGAGAGTGTGCAGCTGTAGTGATATAGATAGGGAGAGGGGGAAAAGCATGCGGATTTTGCATACAGGGGATTGGCATTTGGGTCGCACGTTGGAAGGTCGAAGCCGTCTGAAGGAGCAGGAGGCGTTTTTGGAAGAATTGGTGAAAATGGCTGACGACCAGCAGGCTGATTTGATTATGATGGCTGGGGATGTGTACGACTCAGTCAATCCTTCGGCCGCCGCAGAGCAATTGTTTTATGAAGCATCTGCTCGTCTTACGGCTGGAGGAAGACCGCTAGTCGTCATTGCTGGCAACCATGATCAGCCGGAAAGAGTATCCTCGGTCACCCCGCTGGTGAGCGGGCGTGGAATTACATTGCTGGGACTGCCTCATGGGGAAGCAGTGCGCGTCCATACACCGCGAACGGGCGAAATGGCATGTATTGCGGCCTTGCCATATCCCTCTGAGTCTCGTCTGAATGAGTTATTGTCTGAAGACGGGGACGAAACCATATTACGTGAGGCATATAGCCGCCGTGTAGGGATGCTGATGTCGCAGCTGGGTACAGCGTTTCGACCCGACACCGTTAATTTGTCGATGAGCCATATTTATGTGCTTGGCGGGCTGGAGTCGGATTCGGAACGTCCGATTCAGGTCGGGGGAGCCTATACCGTAGATCCGTCTGCTTTGAGCATTGGAGCGCAGTATACGGCTCTGGGGCATTTGCATCGTCCCCAATATGTGAAGGGCGATGGACTGATGCGTTATAGTGGTTCTCCGCTGGCTTATAGCTTTTCCGAAGCTGGACAAGCCAAATCAGTTACGTTAATTGACGTGATTGCCGGCAAGCCGGCACAGGTTGAGGAACTGTATATTACCAGTGGACGCCCATTAGTGAGGTGGCGAGCACGGGGAGGTCTGGAGGAAGTATATCGCTGGCTGGATGAAGGACTGGATGCTGATGCCTTTATTGACCTGGAAATTACGCTGGATGAAGCAATGTCAATGGGAGATATTCAACGGTTGCGCAAAAGCCGTGAAGGCATCATTCATATTCGCCCCGTGTACCCAGAAATGGCTGCGGCACAGTTGGAACAGCAACGTTCAGAACTGCCGGTTCATGAGCTGTTCCGGGCGTTTTACCAGCGACAGACGGGCGGAGCACAGCCGGATGAAGGATTAGTACAGTTGTTTCTAGAATTGGTAGAACAGGATGATGCAAGAGACCACGCTGAGGAGGATGAGGTATGAAGCCGATCCTTCTGAAACTGGCGGGATTGCAAAGCTACCGGGAGTCGCAGGAAATTCGCTTTGACGATTTGACCGAAACGGGGCTGTTCGGAATTTTTGGTCCAACGGGTAGTGGTAAATCAACATTGCTAGATGCTATTACGTTGGCCATGTACGGTAAAGTGGAGCGGGCGGTGAATGGTACACAAGGCATCATGAATCATGCCGAGGATACGCTGTCTGTAGCATTTACATTTGAATTAATGTCAGCTCAAGGACCTCGCCGTTACCGTGTAGAACGACGTTTCAAACGTGCAGGAAGCGTATCGGTTAATAATACGCTTAGCCGTTTTATTGCATATACAGAAGACGGCGAGGAAGTACTTGCTGACAAAGTACAGGATGTGACACGCTGTGTGGAGGAGTACATCGGCCTGAAAATGGACGATTTTACGCGCGCTGTCGTATTACCGCAGGGGAAGTTTGCGGAATTTTTATCCTTAAAGGGCAGTGAACGTAGACAGATGCTTCAGCGTTTGTTCCATCTGGAGAAGTACGGAGATCAACTTGCTCAGAAGCTGAGCCGTCGTGTGAAGGATAACGACATCGCCCTTAAGTCGTTGGAAGCGGAGCAGCAAGGGCTGGGGGATGCGAGTGCTGAAGCGCTTGAGCTTGTAAAGCTGCGCCTCAAAGAAGCGATGGACCATGCAGAGGCTTCACGCCGCGAACTAGAGCGTGTTTCACGGGAAACGGAGGCGCTGAACAAAACACGGGAACTGGTCATCGAGCTTAGCCAAAGAGTGAGTGAGCTGGAGGATATGGCAAGACAGGAACCAGGCATTGCTTTGCTGGAGCGCAAGCTGCGACAAGCATCTGCAGCGGAGGCGTTGCTGCCTGCACTGACAGATTGGAAGGAAGCCGTTGCCGAAGCAGAAAAACGGCAAAAGAATGCTGAACAGATGGCAGTCCAGGCTGCCTCCGCAGCGGAGGCGGCGCTTGTATCTGTGCAAGCAGATGAGCAGGCGCGGCAAGCACTCAGTGCCGAAGAACCAAAGCTATTGCTTCGGATCGACCAACTGGAGCAGGCACTTCAACTGGAACGTGATACGGAAGTGCTGTGGACCGAAAGAGAACGTTTGGCGGCCGAACTGGCGCATAGCGAACAAACCCTTGCAGAGCATGCCGCAGGTCTCGCAAAGGAACAAGAGTTACAGACACGAGGTTTAAAGCGGCAGCAGGAGCTTCAGCAGGAGTTGAAGCAAAATGAAGTGCGGGCAGATGAGCGGCGTATGCTGCAAGAGGCTGTGCAGCGGCTACAACAGCTGGAGACAGCGCATGAGCAATGGAGTGAAGCTGAACAGGAGTATTTAGCTCAGGAGAAACGGCTTGCACTAGCAGACGAACGTCTAAAGCTAATGGAGCAGGAGACACAGGAGACCGAGACACGACGTTCTGTCCTTGCTGCACAGGCGGCTGAAGGCATCGAGGCATTGCTGGCGCTAGAGGCGGAAATTACAGCCGACGTGTCGGCACTGGCTGCCGAGGAGGAGCAACTGCGTCACGAGCTCCGTGCCGAGGAGCTAGCGCGTCTCGCGCAACATCTCGCTACCGAGCTGCGCGAAGGAGAGCCATGCGCAGTGTGTGGCTCTCTGCATCATCCCGCGCCTGCCGCTGTTGCGGCCCATGGCGCGGATTCCGCTGCGCCGGATGAGCTGCACCGCCTGCGGCTCGGCTTGCAGGAGCTGCGTCTCACACTGCGCCAGCAGTTGCACGAGCAGCGCAGCCTGTTGGCGCAGCCCGCCGCAGACAGCGGCGCTGCCGCCACGGGCGAGCCTTTTACGCCTGCGGCTGCTGTGCCTCGTGGTGTCGCCGTATGGGCGGAGCGCTGTGCAGCGCTGGAGCGTACAGCGGCTGAGCTGGCAGCGCGTGCGCATACGCTGCCTGCCGAGGCACAGGCACTGCGTGAGGCGGACGCCGCCGGACAGCAGCGGCGTATCCGTGCAGCCGCCGAGCAGGAAGCGGCGGTTGCAGCCCTGGCGCAGGCGCGGAGCAAGCGCGAGGCATGTACCACGCGCAGCGAGGGGCTGCGCGCCGAATGGGCAGCGCAGCTGCCGGATGTCGGCCCCGACCAAGCTGCGGAGCGTTATCGCGCCATGCAGGAGCGCGACCGGCGTGCGGAGGAGCTGCGATCCCGACTGGAGACGAGCGTTACTTTCCTCGAAGAAAAGGCAGCGCGTGTACAGCAGATACAGCAAAGCATCATCGAGGAGGACAAAATCATTATTGCCCGTCGTACAGGGCTGCAAAGTAAAGATGATTTGCTGCGTGAAAAGCAAGAACAGCTCCGAAAGTGGGTTGGAGAAGGCCAAGCAGCCTCATTGCTGGAAGAAGCGACCTCACGCTTGTTGGGACTGAAAAACGGAGCCGAAGCCGCTGCCCGCCGCCGTACCGAAGCGGAAGAACGCAAGCAGCAGGCTGTTCATGCTTCACTGATAGCGCGGCAGGCCTCCGACTCGGCAGAAGAAAGACGGCAGACGGCAGCATCCCGTTGGGGCATCCGTCTGGAAGCTTCCTCTTTTGCTACGGAAGCAGAGGTCTTGGAATGCTGCTTGGGACCGGAAGAAGCCACACGCTATGAGCGTGAAGTGAATTTGCACCGAGAACGGGAGAAGGAGCTGTCTTCCCGCTTAAAACATGTCGAAGAGCAGTTGAATGGAGCAACAGTAACAGAGGAACAGTGGGAAACGACCACTGCGAGGCTGCGTGATTGCCGTGCACGCGACGAAGAGGCGCTTCAGAATCGCGCCAAGGCCGAACGTGATTTAGAGGACTTGCAGCGTCGGCACGTCCGCTGGATGGAGCTGGAGTCCAATCGTTTACATCTGCGTAGCGAGGCGGAAAAAATGTCCAAGCTCCAGTCTGTTTTTCGAGGCAATGCTTTCGTTGAATATATTGCCGAAGAGCAGCTCATGCAGGTCAGCCAATCCGCTTCACGCCGCCTGCGTTTTCTGACTAAGCAGCGTTATGCGCTGGAAGTAGATTCCAGCGGTGGTTTTGTCATTAGTGATGATGCCAACGGTGGGGTCAAACGTCCGGTATCGACCTTGTCCGGCGGCGAAACGTTCCTGACCTCTTTGTCGCTTGCGCTTGCGCTGTCGGCTCAAATTCAATTGCGGGGCCAATACCCTCTACAATTTTTCTTTCTGGATGAAGGATTTGGAACGTTGGACCCCGAACTGCTTGACACAGTAATTACCTCGCTAGAAAAGCTGCATCACGATCAATTATCTGTTGGTGTGATTAGCCATGTGCCTGAATTGCGGGCCCGGCTCCCACGCAAGCTGGTTGTTCTTCCCGCAGAGCAGGCTGGTGGAGGCTCTCGTGTAGTTATGGAAACATTTTGAAACAATGTGATACGGATCACAGATACAGTTTCAAACTGTTGTTATAATACAGCTAAGCCGACAAGTTAATCATACAGCACCCCGGCGGACGTATGCTGCGGAAGAAGTCTTCCCGTCATACGTCCGTTCAGAGGGGCTCTGCCAAGAGCTCCCGGGGTGCTTCTTTTTTTTGTAGCCGGAATTCGCCCAATTTGATGTAGCACATAGCCCGTTTTTGAATAACATACGGTATACATGCAAGAGTCTAGGAGGAAACAACCATGGAAAAAAGCATGATAACCGAAAATGTTACAGCATCGCAACAGATGGATGCTAAAACACTATGTCAACAGCATATGCATCGTTATGTATGCGTATGGGTGAAGGACGGGACAATGTATGACGGAATTGTAGAGCATGTGGATGATGAAAAGATATACTTAGCCGTTCCTATGGGTGGAGAAGAAATGGAGAATGTTAATCTCCCCTATCCGCCCAACAATTGTGGATGCGGCTCCCGTGCTTATGGTGGCTATGCATCTTATCCTCCGTACCCTTATCCGTACCCTTACCCGGTCCCAGTGCCCGCCTATGCGTATGGATTCCCATACGGACGTCGCCGCTTTAATCGTTTGATTCTGCCACTTGCTGCGTTGACAGCGATTAGTTTACTGCCTTACTACTAATCTGATCTTCTTCGTTGCCTGACCATCGTTCTACTCTCTCCCGCCTACAGCCCTTGTACAGTACAAGTGGCTATATAGGTGTATCCATACATCATCACTAAGTAAGGCTGTTTCTTCCAGCATGAAGAAACAGCCTCTTTTTCACATCTACCGTCTCAATATGTTAATGAGCTATAACGCTTACAGCCTTTAGCGAGGTTACAATGATTTATGAATGGAAACTGTATGGGTACAGTTTAGTGAAAAGAGGTATCCTGTTTATCTAAAAACCATGTTAACATCAAGCATGTACAGAAACATAAGAAGGAATAAGCATATAAAGAGGATGTACTGAACAGGCAGGAGGATATCGTGAAAAAATATGTTTCGGTTTTATTAGATATAGAGCTTAAAATTCGCGAGGGACAATATAGATCTGGTTACAAGCTGCCATCGGTCCGTGATGCTTCGGAGCTATACAAGTGCAGCAAAAGCACAATTCTGCGAGCCTATGCTGAACTTGAAAGGAAGCATACCATTTATTCCATACCGCAAAGCGGATACTATGTAGTGGAAAACCCCAGTGACGTACACCATAGCCATATTTCCGACTACGTTGATTTTGCTTCAGCATCCCCGGATTTGAATGTATTTCCATATCTAGATTTTCAGCATTGTCTAAATCAGGCTATTGACACTTACAAATATCATCTGTTCACATATGGGGATTCGCAAGGATTGGAAACATTGCGACATACGCTCGTCTCTCATTTGGCTGATACTCAGGTGTTTGCAAAAACAGATCGGATTATCGTTACTTCAGGTGTTCAACAAGCATTAGAAATACTCGCGAAAATGCCGTTTCCCAATGGCAAAGAAAAGATTTTGGTCGAGCAGCCCAGCTACGATATATATTTGCGTTTTTTGGAGGAAGAGAGCATACCCGTCAATACGATTGCGCGGACAGCGGAAGGTCTGGATTTTTATGAGTTGGAGAACCAATTTAAGCAGGGTAACATCAAATTTTTTTATACCATGTCAAGGCATCATAATCCTCTTGGTATCTCATATAACACGGAGGAACGAAAAACGATAGCTGCCTTGGCTGCGAAATATGATGTGTACATCGTAGAAGATGACTATATGGCTGATTTGGGAGTTGATCATCTTGTTGATCCCATTTATGCATACGATCAGACAGAACACACTATTTACTTGAAAAGCTTCTCAAAAATCATTTTCCCTGGCTTGCGATTAGGGGTTGCGGTACTGCCAGAAAACTTATTAAAGACGTTCAGTACCTATAAAAGATATGTTGACACATCCATTTTGTCTCAGGCAGCACTTGATATCTATATTAAAAATGGAATGTATGAACGCCATAAACACACGATATCCAAACTGTATTCGGAGCGCGTTCGTATTCTGAACAAGGCGGTGGAACGATACAATCAGTCCGGGTACATTCAAACTCCAGCTGTAACCTCAGGTGTTTATACGCAGTTTAAGCTGCCGAGGACGGTGAATTTGGAACGTTTGGTACACAGTCTTAACGCGAGAAGCATCCAAGTTGTAGCTGGCAAAGGCTTTTATTTATCAAGCTACAGGGAACAAGAAAAATTTTTGCGTATAAGTATTTCGCGTGCACAGCCGGATCTAATTGATAAAGGAGTTAAATCTATAATAGAGGAAGTTAGTAAGGGAAACTGGTATTAAGCCCCATTTTCCGTTATGATACATATAGAAACATAGGCATAACCAATCATGATTGGTTATGTTTCTGTTTGGTGTGGAAAATACATAACTTTGAATGCCGAGAGCAAGGACTGCTGATGTTTAATTGCTTATGATCGGCTCACTGCCAAAGGAGGGTTTTGAATGGACGATCTGTTTTTGAAAATTGTGGATGGAAGCATTCCCAGCAAAAAGGTGTTGGAAACCGACAATGTGCTCGCATTTCATGACATCCAGCCTGCGGCGCCAGTACACGTGATCATTATTCCAAAAAAATACATTCCTTCAATGAATGCTGTAACGGAGGAGGATCTTCCTCTTATCGCGGAGATTCATCGTGTTGCGGTTGAGGTTGCGAAAAAGTTGGGAATCGCTGAGTCTGGTTATCGGTTGATTAACAACTGTGGTCCGGATAGTGGACAAACGGTAGGGCACCTGCATTATCACTTGCTGGGCGGCGCCAAATTAGGTGCCCTGACAGGTATTTCGGACTCACATTCTTAAAAATGACAGAGCTAGTCTTTTCAGTAATGCGGAAGTGACGGAAAAAAAAGTTCCTTCTATGTACTCATTTTTTCTTATAGGTTGACACCTGGTTTCCGTTTCACCTATAATAAAATTTGATGAACCGTGTTATTGCTCTTGGACGGTCTGGTCGGAGGGAGGGAAAACTGGTGTCTGAAACTAAAGTTCGCAAAAACGAGACAATTGATGCTGCACTTCGTCGCTTTAAACGCTCCATTGCTAAGGATGGCGTATTGGCTGAGGTGAAGAAACGCAAGCATTATGAAAAGCCAAGCGTAAAGCGCAAGAAAAAGTCCGAGGCTGCTCGTAAGAGAAAGTTCTAGGAGGATCTAAGTAATCATGAATTTGAGCGAACGATTGAACGAAGATATGAAGCAAGCAATGAAGAGTAAGGACAAGTTCAAACTCTCCACCATTCGAATGGTTCGTTCTACGATTAAAAATCTTGAAATAGATTTGAAACGGAATTTGGACGACAACGAAGTGCTTGATATTCTGAGTCGTGAGATCAAACAGCGAAAAGATGCCCTCCATGAGTTTGAAAAAGCCGGTCGTGATGAACTTGCGACAAGCACTAAAGCAGAAATAGAGATCATCGCTCAGTACCTTCCTGAACAACTTTCTGAAGAAGAAATTAAAGTTATTGTACAGCAGACCATCCAGGAAACCGGTGCTTCTTCGAAAGCCGAGATGGGGAAAGTAATGACGGCCTTAATGCCTAAGGTAAAAGGTCGTGCTGACGGTAAGCTCGTGAACCAGGCGGTTCAGCAATTTCTGCAATAAACCCTGCGACAAACAGGAAAACACAACACCCTCTGTTTACAGAGGGTGTTATTTCTATATGTGTGATGCCTGCCATAAAAGAGAATGGTGGAAAACGCCTTCATGAAAGCGCTTCCTGTAATTGTGTGAAACGTGATGTCCATTAGGGGCGTAAAGTATTTGACAGGCGTCAGGATTAGCAATATACCCAATAATTTCACATTAAATCCTGAAAACTGTATAGTTTGTCTAACAAAGTTTGGTATGCTGTAACAAGGAAAGATCGAAAGGGGGGAAAGAAATGCATAGAGAACATCACCACTCCAGCCGCAAATTGGTCTTTTTAACGTTGTGGATTATGATATCCGTTCTGTTGTTACCCTTAGTTCATTCTGGATCAGCGGCGGCTCAAACAAAGGGTGGAGCTGTGTTTGTTATACCAGTTGATCAGGAAATTGAACAGGGTCTGGGCAAATTTATGGAGCGTGGATTTTCAGAAGCAGTTGATTCCAAAGCAGGTCTGATTTTACTGGATATTAACACTCCCGGCGGACGGGTAGATACAGCGGAGAAGCTGGGCAAACTGATTAAAGACAGTCCCATTCCGACCGTAGCCTATATAAAGGGCGAAGCGGCCTCAGCGGGTAGCTATATTGCGTTGAGTGCTAACAAGATTGCTATGAAACCGGGGAGTATTATCGGAGCAGCAGCGTTAGTAGACGGCAGGGGGAATACTATTACAGACCCAAAAACGATAGCTTGGTGGAAGAGCAGCATGGCATCTGCCGCAGAAGCTGGCGGGCGCAATCCCGATATTGCTAGAGGCATGGTCGACTCCAAATCGACTGTATCTATCCCGGAGATGAACTTTAATAAGGAAAATGGCCAGATCATTTCTTTAACCAGTGAGGAAGCGCTGAAATTGGGGTACGCGGATTACATCGCGTCTTCGGAACAAGAAGTTATCCAGTGGATGGGCTACAGTACAGATGATGTAATCCATGTGGAGCGCACATGGGCTGAAAAAGCAGCCGAGATATTGACCAACCCGATCGTGCAGACATTGCTTTTATTTGTTGGTATCGCGGGTGTAGTTATTGAACTGCTTGTACCTGGCTTTGGTGTACCGGGAATTTTAGGTGTACTTGGATTTGGTTTGTATTTCTTTGGTAATTATATCGCTGGCTTTGCAGGTTCGGAGACGTGGCTGTTGTTCATTATCGGTCTGGCACTGCTTATACTTGAAATGTTTATTCCAAGCTTTGGCATTCTGGGTATTTTGGGTTCCATCAGCCTTGTCGCGGGTGTAGTCCGTGCTGCATACAACATGCAGCATGCGTTTATATCGTTGGGGATTGCTTTTGCAGCGGCTGTTGCTGTAGTGGCGATCATCGCGGTTGTCTTTAAGGACCGAGGGATATGGAACCGTTTTATACTTCAGGAACGTTTAACGGCTGACCAAGGGTTTTCTTCGGTTGTGAATCGGGAAACGTTACTAGGTCAGAGGGGGGTCAGTCTGACCCCATTACGTCCAGCTGGAACGGTGCTAATCGCTGACGAGCGAGTGGATGTCGTAACGAATGGGGAGTTTATCGCCCCGAATATGCCGATTATCGTATCCAAAGTAGAAGGCGGGCGAATTGTAGTCAAGGCAGACGCGAGCGTCTAGCAAGCTAACAACGAAGAATTAGATTAATGGAGGATGATGCGAGTGTTCGAATCGGGTATTGTCAGTATTTTGCTGATTGCCGTAGTAGTGATTATTATATTGAGTGTGTTTTTTAGTTTCTTCCCGGTGATGCTGTGGATTTCGGCGCTGGCTTCGGGTGTGCGGATCGGTATCATTACGCTAGTAGCTATGCGGTTGCGGCGCGTCACGCCAAGCCGAATTGTCAATCCCCTCATTAAGGCTACCAAAGCTGGTCTGGGCTTGAATATCAATCAGCTGGAAAGTCATTTTCTCGCAGGGGGGAATGTAGACCGAGTGATCAATGCGTTGATTGCCGCGCAGCGCGCTAACATTCCGCTTGAATTTGAACGTGCGGCTGCGATTGATCTTGCGGGACGGGATGTTCTGCAAGCGGTCCAAATGAGCGTTAATCCGCGTGTTATTGAGACGCCTATTGTTGCTGCGGTCGCAAAGGATGGTATCGAAGTGAAGGTTAAAGCTCGTGTTACGGTGCGTGCCAACATTGATCGACTCGTCGGCGGTGCCGGAGAAGAAACGATTATTGCTCGGGTTGGTGAAGGTATCGTAACAACGGTTGGTTCCAGTAACTCGCATAAAGACGTGCTGGAAAATCCAGATTCCATTTCGAGAACCGTACTATCCAAAGGTTTGGATGCAGGGACAGCATTTGAGATTCTATCGATTGATATTGCAGACGTTGATGTAGGTAAAAATATCGGTGCCTTCCTGCAAACAGAGCAGGCGGAAGCAGACAAACGTATTGCGCAGGCAAAAGCCGAAGAACGGCGTGCGATGGCTGTAGCGCAAGAACAGGAAATGAAGGCACGTGTTGTAGAAATGAGAGCGCGCGTGGTGGAATCCGAATCCGAAGTGCCTCTGGCAATGGCTGAAGCGCTGCGTAGTGGTAAACTTGGCGTCATGGACTATATGAATTTAAAAAATATTGAGGCAGATACGCAAATGCGTAGTTCCTTAGGCAAACCGAATGAGAACTCGGGGAATGATAACAAGAACCGGGATTAACTAATGGACGGGCCGATGAACTATAGCAGTTAGGCGGTGAGTAATGAATTTTATCAGCTGGATCTTTGACCATTTGTATATCTTGATCGTGATTGGCTTTGCACTGGTGTCCTTTTTGGGGAAAAGCATTCAAGGTGGAGATCGGAAATCTTCCCCGCGGCAAGGTATGCCTACCTTTGGTGGTGATCATGGTTCGCGCGGGTCCTCGACGTCGTCCAGACCTTTCACAACGGAACCTGAGATAGAGCGACGTCAGCAAGATGTTACTGGAGAGCTGCAACGTCAATTTCCTAATGAGCGACGGGCGGTGATGGAAGCTCGTCGTATAGAAGAAGTGGGGGACGGGCTGAAAAAGGAAGAACAGATGGACCAAGATTCATTAGATAACGGTACGACTCTAGAGGATCGGATTCGTATTATGGAAGAAGAGCGAAGGAAGGTTTTAGCCCGACTCGATCGTATATCCAATGCGAGTGATTCGGAGGAAATTACAGATGGGCTAGAGCAAACTTCTCAAGAGCGGGGTACCGTGAATGCAGCTGACCTACGCAGAGGTGTAATTTGGGCAGAGATATTAGGCCCTCCGCGTTCCAAGCGTTACATGGGTGGAGGAAGACGTTAAAATGATAGTGATCCGTCACGGCTTTGGCTGTGGCGGATCTTTTTTTTGCGATGTTTTTAGCAATACATAAACTTGCTGGTATAAAAAAAGACCTAACGACAAATGCTCAAATTACCTAACAACGAATGTGATGATCTCATATATGCTACATTCTTCTCACATTAGCTGTCATCTAAAAAGACGGCATTTTGTCTAATTTAGAATCTCATTTGTGAAAATACTTATGTAAAAAATGATCAAATGTAACAATATGAACGAAGCCTTCCAAAAGTCGTTTTCATTTTTTCTTTTTTATATATAATGTTCTCAACGATAGAACTTATGAAAATTTACCCCATATTTAGCTAAAATTTGATTTATATCGAAGTGATGTCACAGGGTTATACAAAAAGTAAAAATTTATGTTTAGGAGGATGGGATGGATGGGGAATAGCTTGTTCAGAAAGAAGAACATTGATCAACTGATCGCTGCTACACGTGGGGAAAAAGCACTTAAAAGGGAATTGGGTGCGTTTGATTTAACAATGCTTGGGATTGGAGCCATTATCGGAACGGGAATTTTTGTTTTGACAGGTACGGGAGCAGTTACGGCTGGTCCGGGTTTGGTAATGTCTTTTGTGATTGCGGGGCTCGCTTGTTTGTTCGCAGCATTGGCTTATGCTGAGTTTGCTTCCACCGTTCCAGTATCCGGTTCTGTTTACACTTTTACATATGCTACGATGGGAGAGCTATTGGCTTTTATTATCGGATGGGATTTAATTTTGGAATATATGTTGGCTGCCAGCGCTGTTTCAGCAGGTTGGTCGGGTTATTTTGTATCCTTTTTGAAAGGAATTGGTCTTCATATCCCGGTTGAATTCACTGCTGCGCCAGGAGCTTTAAAAGACCAAACTACTTATTTTAACCTTCCAGCTTTTTTAATTTTGATGGCTATCACATTCTTGCTTTATTTTGGAATAAAAGAATCCAAACGAATTAACAACATCATGGTTATTGTAAAAATTGTTGTCGTTTTATTGTTTATTATTGTTGCTGTTAAATATGTGAAGCCAGACAACTGGACACCATTTATGCCGTTTGGGTTCAGTGGGGTGTTTGGAGCCGCAGCCCTTGTGTTTTTTGCTTTCATCGGCTTTGATGCCGTTTCATCAGCTGCTGAAGAAACCAAAAATCCAGCTCGTGATTTACCACGTGGCATTATTTTCTCGCTTGCTATTTGTACGCTTTTGTATGTGATCGTTAGCGCGATTATGACAGGTATTGTGCCGTTTATGCAATTTGAAGGTATCTCCCATCCGGTGTCATTAGTTTTGCAGGTTGCCGGTCAGAATTGGGTGGCGGGTATTGTGGATATCGGAGCCATCTTGGGGATGACAACGGTCATGCTGGTAATGTTATATGGTCAAACCCGTATTATGTTTGCGATGTCACGTGATGGCTTAGTGCCTAAAGTATTGTCAAAGGTTCATTCCAAATATAAAACACCCTATATTAACACGTTGTTTTTTGGTACTTTATCTGCATTAATGGGTGGGTTGATCCCGCTGGATGAGTTAGCAAGCTTGGTGAACATTGGAACCTTATCAGCATTTATTCTGATTTCAGTCGCTGTCATAGTGATGAGAAAAACACAACCTGATTTGCCAAGAGCCTTTCGATGTCCTGGTGTTCCATTTATCCCCATTCTAGCTATCATTTCATGTGGGGTGCTTATTCTTAATCTAAATGGTCAAACGTTTATTCGTTTTATCATTTGGCTTGTTATTGGTATGGTTATTTACTTTTTATACTCCCGAAAAAACTCTCTTTTGAATCAGGATTCCGAAAACTAACCATTTCATACTGTGAAACTAAAAAGACAGCCTTGTTTTGATATGAAAACGAGGTTGTCTTTTTTTATGTGAATTTTTATAAAGCATGGTCTTTTTCCTCTTTAATATTGCAGTTGCTACGAATTGTAAGTTTAGCCTCATAAATGCGATGACTGGATCATAAAATGTACAGTACAGATATCTGTGACGCTGGTGTAACAGTGTCCAGTGATGATCGAGACATAGGATAAACCGAATAGTCATAACAAGCGATTAAAAAAGCAGCATAGCTGCTGTTGTAACAACGATGGAGTGCTAATGGTAATAACAGAAGATTATAAAAAAAGCAGCATAGCTGCCATCAAAACAACTATTAGCAGTTGGATAACAGTTGTTCTGATGACAGGAAAGGAGATTTCGCCGTATGAGCCGGATGAGCCGCAAACTGCGAAAGTGGGCCAGCGAGACGTTGGAGCTTCCGCAGGATATTCTATTTGATCTGCCGCGGTTAACCCTCATCGGCAGCCGCCAGCTTTATGTAGAAAATCACCGGGGTGTGGTGGATTTTACACCAGACCAGCTCGTACTTGCACTTGCGCAAGGCAGGCTAAGAGTGTCAGGCCATGATCTAATCATTACGTCTATCCTGCCAGACCAGGTAAGTGTAGAGGGACATATTACGGATATTCAATTGGAAGGAACGGAGGAAGGCTCGTGAAACATCCCGCTTTAGCAAAGCTGCGTGGCACGGTTACCCTAGCTGTCGAGGGCGAAAGTGTGGAAGCTTTCATTAATTTACTCACTGATCACCATATACCTGTTTGGAACGTGCGGCCGATGGGTACTAGACTTGCAGAAATGAACCTTCTGCTGCCGCACGTCTTCCTGTTGCGTCCGCTTTTGAGAAGGACAGGCTGCAAAATGCATGTTCTCAAACGTCAAGGACTTCCCTTTACTGTTGTACGACTCGCCAAACGTAAATTTTTTCTCGCAGGACTGGCCTTGTTCTGGATAGGACTCCTGCTGATGTCATCGCTCATCTGGGACATTGAAGTGAAGGGGAATGACAAGCTCCCAACGGAAGCTGTTCTCAAAGCAGCCCGACAGGAGGGGCTTTATCCGTTTCAATGGAGTTTTCGCCTTTCCAGCCAGGACAAGCTTTCGCGCGCACTCATGCAGAAGCTTCCAGAGGCATCCTGGATCGGTGTGGAAAGGCAGGGAACCTTGGTGACAATTCAGGTCGTTGAAGCTTCACAGCCTACTCCCCCGCCGCTCTACAGTCCACGTCATCTCATCAGTAAGGCGGACGCGGTAGTCACTGAAATTTTTGCCGAGCAGGGACGTCCTGTTGTGCATAAAAATACACGGGTCAAAAAAGGAGCTATTCTCATTTCAGGAACGCTTGGAGATGAGGAGAATCAGCAACAGGTCGTAGCCAAAGGAGAGATTAAGGGGCTTGTGTGGCATGAATATGAAATTAGTAGTCCCATGGTACGACGCAGCAGCACATATACGGGGAATAGCCACGATCGCTTGTATCTGGTGCTAGGCAACCGTGCGATACAATTGTGGGGATATGGGAAAATATCTTATTCTACACATAAAACGACCGTTGAACATGATCCGCTAACATGGCGTTCTTACAAACTTCCGATGGGTTGGATGAATGAAAGTGTGAGGGAGACCAAGATACAAGAGCAGAAGTTAACGGAAACAGAAGCCAAAATGTCAGGAATAGAAGGCGCACGCGCGGATATTTTAGCTAAATACGGCAAAGGAACGAAAATAATGAGCCAAAAAATTTTGCATGAGAAGAGAGAGAATGGTAAAGTTTATATGAAAGTACTTTTTGAAGTGGAACAGGATATTGCGGAAGAACTTCCGTTAGTTCATAACCAAGGAGAATGAGGCTATTTGGCAGAACAACAACGCAGCATACAAATTGCATTGAACAGTGCGGGAGAAGGTCAGGCGTTATTCGGCCCGCAGGATTCCTTTTTAAAATTGATCGAAGCAGCTATTCCTGCAAAAATAGCATCTCGTGAGGCGGAAATTAATGTTTTTGGAGATGCTCACGAAGTGGAAGTGCTCGAACAATTGTTCGATGTTTTGCTCCAGTTAATTCGTAATGGGTATATACTGACCGAAAGGGATGTCCATTATGCGATTGAGCTGGCAAAAGATCTGCGCGCCGATCAGTTGCTTGATTTGTTCAAGGGAGAAATTACGACAACGTTTCGGGGCAAACCGATTCGTGTCAAAACGATTGGACAGAAGCACTATGTAACCACGATTAAAAAACGCGATATTGTATTTGGGATTGGCCCAGCGGGTACTGGTAAAACCTATCTGGCTGTAGTGCTGGCCGTAGCTGCTCTAAAGGAAGGTTCAGTCAAGCGTATTGTACTGACTCGTCCTGCGGTAGAAGCTGGTGAGAACTTGGGCTTTTTGCCCGGGGATTTACAGGAAAAGGTTGATCCGTATTTACGCCCGTTGTATGATGCCCTATACGATGTGATGGGTCCTGAGCAGACGGCAAAAGCGTTGGAGCGCGGGTTGATAGAAATTGCGCCACTGGCTTATATGCGGGGTCGTACGCTGGATGACTCATTTATTATTTTGGATGAAGCCCAAAATACCACACCAGAACAAATGAAAATGTTTTTGACTCGACTTGGCTTCGGTTCCAAAATGGTTATTACCGGCGATGTTACACAAATTGATTTACCTCGTGGCAAAAAATCCGGTCTAATTGAAGCAAATGCGATTTTAAAAGGGATTGAGGAAATAGGCTTTGTCCAGTTTGCGGAAGAGGATGTTGTCCGTCATTCCCTGGTTCAAAAAATCATCGTCGCTTATGACCGTGTTGCTGAAAATCAAGCATAAGCCCTTGAGCACGAGTATAGTGGGTATGATCAGAAAACGAACACAATGAGCAGCATAGCTGCCTTGAAAAAGATGATGGAGAGGGATTGTTTTAGATGACCTCGAAGGAATTATCTAAAGGAAAAACGTTCCAGCATAGAATGAATGGATGGAAGTATAGCGTGGCGACACGCTATCTTCTGTTTTTATTTTTGGTGGTTCTTTTTTATGTGGGTTTTGCGTCCAAGCTGCTTCCCGAACGCTATGACATCCGGGTGAATCAACCGAGTGAAAAGGAAATTGTCGCTCCAATGCAGCTTCCTAACAGTAAGGCGACTTTGAAGGCCCAAGAGGAATCTGCTGAGCGCGTGCAGCCCATGTATACCATTGTACCGATCCGCAACGATAACCTGATTACCGGTATTTTGGATCGAATTGAACGGCTCAATCAGGATGATCAGGTCTCCAGAGCAGATAAGATTTCGATTTATAAGGATGAGATTCCTCAACGTGCACGGGAATTCGTGCAAAATTTTGTGAACAACAGCCGTAATGCGGATGCCTACCCAGATAAATTGCTGGATGAGGTGCTGGAAAAAACGAAAGAGCAAACGTACCGAATCCCAGAGGAGACATACATCAAAATTCCGCGACTTACATCTGAGGATATTGCCGAAATGCGGCCCGTAGCCCGTGAGATTGTAACAGGATTGATGAATGATCAAATTACGGATGCCCAGACGGCTCGAGCCAAGGTAGCTGAACGGGTGAGTACAAGCTCTCTTACTAAACGTACCTCTCGGGAGGTTGTTCAGGAACTTGCAAGGCTTGTGATTACAGCCAACAAGTTTTATGATGATACAGCTACGAAGGACGCTAAAGTACAGGCTCGTGAAGATACACCGACAGTTTACATTAAACAGGGTGAAGTACTTGTTAAAAAGGGTGAGATTATTACCCAGGAAATCTATACACTGCTTGATGAGAATGAACTGCTCAAGGATAAAATCAACTATTGGCCACAATTTGGCCTGCTGTTACTGTCTATGATGCTGGCATTGGGTCTGTTTATGTATATTCGTCAATTTCAATCACGAACACGAAACTTCAAGTATAATAATGCACAGTTGCTCATGCTGGTGTTAATCTTTGTGATTACAGTGGGAGCTATGCTGTTAATTTCTATACTGCAGACTAGTGAACGATCCTACCTCGGCTATCTGGCACCTATCGCACTTGGAGCTATGCTTGTAACGTTGTTGCTTGATATGTCGCTGGCATTCGTATGTGCCGTTATATTCAGTATATTGGCAAGTGTTATTTTGAATGTTCGTCAGGGACAAATTTTTGATTTTAATTTTGGGTTTTTTGCCCTTGTGGTCTGTCTGGCGTCGATTTTTTCTACCCACCGGGCCAGCCAGCGTTCAACGCTGTTCAAGGGATCTATTATGGTATGCCTGTTCGGGGCTCTGGCTGTTTTTTCTCTGGCGCTGATTGACCAAGGAAACTGGACTCAAACAACGACACTCTATGGGGTAGCCTTTGCTTTTGCAGGCGGTCTGGTTACAGCGATCCTTGTTATAGGGCTAATGCCATTTTTTGAATCTACCTTTGGCATCTTGTCGGCACTGAAGCTTGTCGAATTGTCAAATCCCAATCATCCATTGCTCCGCAAGCTACTTACCGAGACTCCCGGAACATATCATCATAGTGTAATGGTAGGTAATCTGTCGGAGGCCGCAGCGGAGGCTATAGGAGCAAATGGATTGTTGTGCCGGGTTGGTTCGTATTATCATGACATTGGTAAAACCAAAAGGCCTTCGTACTTCATTGAAAATCAAAATGGGATGGAAAATCCGCATGATACAATAGAGCCCAAGCTAAGTAAATCCATCATTATAGCCCATGCCCGTGATGGTGTGGAAATGCAATTGGATTACAAGCTACCCAAGCCGATTCGTGATATAGCCGAACAACACCACGGAACGACATTCCTGCACTATTTTTACCACAAGGCATTGCGTGAGGCGGAAGAACGGGGGGTGGAGCCTGACTTCACAGAGGATGATTTCCGTTATCCGGGACCGAAGGCTCAGTCGAAAGAGGCTGCTGTAGTAGGAATTGCTGATAGTGTGGAAGCAGCAGTTCGATCCTTGCGAAAACCTACGGTGGAGCAGGTAGAATCCATGATTGAAAAAATAATTAAGAGCCGTCTTGATGATCACCAGTTTAACGACTGTGAACTGACCATGAGGGAGCTTGATATCGTGGCCCAAACGCTCAAGGAAACAGTAATGGGAATTTTTCATTCCCGTATTGAATATCCAGAGGAAAGACCTAAGCCCGAAAGTGGAAAAGCTTAATATTACTTGTGCATGAAGCACAGCTAAAGCATTAGAATTAAAAGGAGCGGTTGGCATGGGCCTTCAATTAGCTTGGAATAATGAACAAAACGATATGGTAATTAACGAATCGTTGATTACGATGCTGAACACCTTATTAGAGGAGGCTGGCAAAGCGGAAGGGGTTATAGACGGTGAGGTTGCCCTTACTTTCGTGAATGATGATCAAATACATGAGTTGAACAGGGATTATCGCGGAATTGATCGTCCTACTGATGTGTTGTCTTTTGCTATGAAGGAAACACTAGATGAAGAGCTTGAAATTATTTACGAACCGACGGAAGAAAATCCTTTAAACGATGTACCGGATGTTCTAGGAGATATTATTATTTCTGTACAGACAGCCCAAGCTCAAAGCGAAGAATATGGACATTCAATTGAGCGTGAAATCGGTTTTTTGTTTGTTCACGGTTTTCTGCATCTGTTAGGCTATGATCATCAGGACGATGCAAGTGAAGCGGAAATGATGGGTAAGCAGGAAGCTGTGCTGGCTCAAGTGGGGTTGACACGGTAATGAGACGTCAGCCTTGGAGAATGACCTTTCGCTATGCCGCAGAAGGCGTGGTATACGCTCTGCGTACGCAAGTAAATATGCGGATACATGCGGTCGTGGCGCTCCTTGTCATTGTGGCAGGGTTAACTCTGCGCATCTCCCGGCTCGACTGGTTATTCGTGTGCATGGCCATTGCCATAGTCATGGTAGCCGAACTGATCAACACCGCTGTTGAAGCAGCGGTGGATCTAATCTCACCTGATATTCATCCGCTGGCCAAAGCGGCTAAAGACACCGCCGCCGGAGCCGTGCTCCTGGCAGCGGTTTTTGCTGTAATTATTGGCATATTTGTATTTTATAGACCTTTGTTGACGTTAATGAGTCAGCTGCTTTAATGAAAAAAAGCAAAAATAAAAATTAGGTGCTTAATCGCGCTGGAGGAAATAAAAAAAATGGCTAAGAAACAGTTTAAATCCGGCTTTGTCGCAATTGTTGGCAGACCCAATGTCGGAAAATCAACATTGATGAACCATGTCATTGGGCAGAAGATTGCCATCATGTCAGACAAACCCCAAACGACACGGAATAAAATTCACGGTGTATACACAACAGAGGACACACAAATTGTATTTTTGGATACACCGGGGATTCACAAGCGGCAGTCAAAACTAGGCGATTATATGAATCAGACCGCTTTTAATACGCTGGGTGAAGTAGAAGCGGTACTTTTTCTGATTGACGCTGCTGAAGGTTTAGGCGGAGGCGACCGTTTTATTGCGGAACAGCTTAAACAAGTAAAAACACCCGTTATATTGGTATTGAATAAAATTGACCGCATTGAGCCGGAAGCATTGTTGCCCCTGATTGAGCAGTATCGCAAGTTATATGACTTTGCGGAAATTGTGCCGATCTCGGCCAAAATGGGCAATAATGTAAACACCCTGTTGGACCAGATTCAAAAATACTTGCCAGAAGGTCCGCAATATTATCCTGATGACCAAATTACCGACCATCCAGAGCAGTTTGTCATTGCCGAGCTGGTTCGGGAAAAGATTTTGCACATGACACGTGAGGAAGTACCCCATTCTATTGCGGTTATGATTGAAGACATGAAAGTACAGGATAATGGTGTAGTGCATATTATGGCGGTTATTTTTGTAGAGCGTGATTCCCAGAAGGGGATCATTATCGGCAAACAGGGAGCCATGCTCAAAGAGGTGGGCAAACAAGCTCGTCAGGATATCCAAAATTTGCTAGGCTCCAAAATTTTCCTGGAACTTTGGGTTAAAGTCAAAAAAGACTGGCGCAACCAGGAACGTGTCCTTCGTGACCTGGGCTTCCATCGCGACGCTTAAAAGCAGATATCGATTCTACCATCACTTTGGTCGTCAAAGGTTTATTGAGGCTAAAATTGATGTTAAATAATATGTATAGTTGTTGTAAGTATCATAAAAAAGCCGTACCGATCTCTACGACGGAGATAAGTATCAGTCTTCTAATCATCCCAAGCGCCGCGCATAAGCGGCGCTTAACTTCTTGCTCTTACCCTTTCTTCCAGCGATGAAATAAGGAGTGCTTTTTAAAAGAGCTATTGTAACTGTATGCATGTTGTAGCGGAGCGAAGAATTTGAATCTGAAGAAGCGTCAGCGTTCGCCTTTACTCCTGAATTTACTCCTTTTCTCATTGGATAAAATAAATTCAGGGGTAACAGCGATCGTAAGATCAAATCATTCGCGAAGCGGTGACCAGACCGTACACAGTAGCCTTTTTCAACGTAATCCATTAATTTCATCGCATACTTCTTCCCTCTTCGCATCATCCTATTTTTGAGATGCAGACGTCATTTCCGAAGAAAGGATGAATACGAATGCGAGATTTTTCGTGGAAGTATTTTGCGATGACTGGAGATGTCGGTGCGTATCTGTTATACAGGGAGAGCGCCGTGACAAGGGAGCAAGACACGGATGAAGGAGAGTCGGACGAGCATGAAGAAGCCCGTGAATAGAGCGAACCACTGGCTTCTTCGCGAATGTTTGGGGGAAGAAGCATGCTTTACAGGATGGAAGGAATCGTCATCCGCAGCATGGATTACGGTGAGGGGAACAAAATTATTACGCTTTGCACCGAAAGCGGAGGCAAAGTAGGTGTGCTGGTCAGAGGCGCGAAAAAATCTAAAAGCCGTCATGCTGCTTTAACGCAGCCGTTTACGTACGGTGAATTTGTTTTTTTTCGTAACACAGGCTTAGGCACACTGAATGCCGGTGAAATTATCCAATCCCACCATACACTGCGCGAGGATATTACAAAGGCTGCTTACGCTTCCTATGCTTGTGAACTGCTTGATCGGGTATTACAGGATGAGGAAACAGGTGCATTTTGGTTTAAGCAGCTCAAAGCCTGTTTGGAGGCATTGGAGAGTGGCAAGGATCCGCTGATCGTCATGAGTATTTATGAATTTAAAATATTGCAGGCGGCCGGATATGCACCTCAGCTTGATGCTTGTATTTCAAGCGGTCAACAATGTGCTGATGAGGATATGTTTATCAGTCCGAGGTTAGGTGGGGTTTTGTGTCGGGGCTACAAGCATTTTGATCCAGCTGCGTTGAGTGTTGCTCCACGTACGTTGAAGTTGCTGCGCTTGTTCGCCCAAATGGATCTAAATCGACTCGGCAATATCGACGTGAAGGACTCCACCAAGCTGGAGATCAAACATGTCATGCGTCAGTTCATGGATATGCAGTTGGAGGTTAAGCTGAAATCCCGTAATTTCCTGGATCAGCTTGATAAGTACGATATGTGAAATACGGCGTTCTCTTGACTGTATCCCTGAAAAAGTGTAATATCCTACTATATATCTCCTTTGGGAGCAGATGCATTGAACGAGAAAGTAACGATACGTATTCTCTGTAGTTAGCGAGTTGGGGACGGTGTAAGCCCAGTGGGAATTGTTCGTGAACATGGCACTCTGGAGCGTCTGAATGGACACGGAAAAGAGGATTACGATCTGACTGGTGATGTAGGATCGCAATCAAGTAGGGTGGAACCGCGGGAGTCAGCTCTCGTCCCTACGTCTGTACAGGCGTAGAGGCGGGGGCTTTTTGCTGTCTCTAGCAAGGCTTATGGGATAAATTAGCCCTGTACATATGAGCTTAATGTTTAGAAATCACCAACATTTTAGGGAATTGGAAAGGAAGCGTGTGCCCATGAATTTTCAGCAGATGATTTTAACGCTGCAACAATTTTGGTCTGAACACAACTGTATTATTGTACAGCCTTATGATACGGAAAAAGGGGCAGGTACGATGAACCCGATGACGTATTTACGTTCAATTGGACCTGAGCCGTGGAACGTAGCTTACGTTGAGCCTTCTCGCCGTCCGTCTGACGGACGTTATGGTGAGAATCCGAACCGCCTGTATCAGCATCATCAGTTTCAAGTGGTTTTGAAGCCTTCACCTGATAATATTCAGGAATTGTATTTGGAGAGTTTGAACCGTTTGGGGATTAACCCACTGGAGCATGATATTCGTTTCGTGGAAGACAACTGGGAAGCACCGACGCTGGGAGCCTGGGGGTTAGGTTGGGAAGTATGGCTGGACGGTATGGAAATTACCCAATTCACGTACTTCCAGCAAGTGGGTGGTATTGATGCCAGTCCGGTTGCGGTTGAAATTACCTACGGTATGGAGCGTCTTGCTTCCTATATCCAGGACAAGGAAAATGTGTTCGATTTGGAATGGGTCAATGGAATCTCGTACGGTGATGTTTTCCATCAACCAGAATTCGAACATTCCAAGTATACGTTTGAAGTATCTGATGTCAAAATGCTATTTACTCTTTTTAATATGTATGAAGAAGAGGCGAATAAAGCAATGGCGCAGCATCTTGTATTCCCAGCCTATGATTATGTGCTGAAATGTTCTCACACGTTCAACTTGCTGGACGCTCGCGGAGCAATCAGTGTAACGGAACGGACTGGCTTTATTATACGAGTACGCAATTTGGCGCGCCAGGTCGCTGCGACCTATCTAGAGGAGCGCGAGAAGCTAGGCTTCCCGCTGTTGAAGAAAGGAGGTGCGGCAAATGTCTAAGGATTTATTATTTGAAATCGGATTGGAAGAAGTTCCTGCACGGTTTATCCCGAATGCGATTCAGCAGTTGAAGGAACGTATGACAGCGTGGCTCGACAGCTCGCGTATTGCTTACAGTGCTGTAGAGGCTTATGCTACACCTCGTCGTTTGGCAGTACTTGTTAAGGAAGTAGCGGAGAAGCAGGAAGATATTAACGAAGAAGTTAAAGGACCTTCCCGCAAAATCGCACTTGATGAAGCCGGTAACTGGAGTAAGGCTGCTCTAGGCTTTGCCCGTAGCCAAGGTGTTGATCCTGAACAGTTCACGTTCAAAGAACTTGGAGGCGTGGAATATATTTACGCGACCAAGAGCAGCATAGGTGTACCGACAGCAGATGTGCTGTCTGAAGGTTTACTACACATTTTACATGCCATGACATTCCCTAAATTTATGCGCTGGGCGAGTTATGAATTTAAATTTGTTCGTCCAATCCGCTGGTTGGTAGCCTTGTTTGGCAACGATATTGTTAATTTGGAGATTGCTGGCGTACAGTCAGGGAATGTGACAAGAGGACATCGTTTCCTTGGACAGGAGGCCGTTGTAGAAAGCCCGGCGGACTATGTCGAAGTACTTCGCAAGCAGCATGTCATTGTGGACATTGAGGAACGTCAATCGCTTATTGTGAAGCAGATTGAAGCACTTGCAGCCGAAAAAGACTGGACGATTGCGGTCAAGGACGATTTGCTGGAAGAAGTGCTGTATCTGGTGGAAACTCCAACAGTGCTGTTTGGAGGCTTTGACCCTGCGTTCCTGAACATTCCGAAGGATGTATTGATTACTTCCATGCGTGAACATCAACGCTATTTCCCAGTGCTGGATCGCACAGGAAAGCTGCTGCCATACTTTGTTACGGTACGTAATGGTGGCAGTCAATCGCTGGAAGTCATTGCAAAAGGAAACGAAAAAGTATTGCGTGCGCGGCTGTCTGATGCCAAATTCTTCTATGAAGAAGATCAGAAGCTGGAAATTAAGGATGCACTCTCCAAGCTGGAAAGCATCGTTTTCCACGAAGAGCTGGGAACGGTTGGAGACAAAGTGCGCCGGATTCGCCGCATTGCCGATGCTCTGGCAGAGAAGCTACGTGTTTCCCAAGACACACAGGAATCGGTTAGCCGAGCAGCAGATATTTGTAAATTTGACCTTGTAACACAAATGGTCTATGAATTTCCGGAACTGCAAGGGGTTATGGGCGAAGATTATGCTCGTAAGGCTGGAGAGAAGGAAGAAGTGGCAAGAGCGGTGTTTGAGCATTACCAGCCGCGATTCGCAGGTGAAACGGTTCCTTCAACGAACGCTGGAGCGATTGTAAGTATCGCAGACAAGATAGATACCATTACAGGTTGCTTCTCCATCGGCATTATTCCGACAGGTTCACAGGACCCTTACGCGCTTCGTCGCCAGGCAGCGGGTATCGTGCAGATCCTGTTAGATCGTAAGCTTTCGGCTACGTTGTCTGATGTGTTCAATATCGCGCTTGATGTGCACAGCAACTTTGGAAATATGAAACGTTCCGCAGATGAAATACGTAAAGAATTACATGAGTTTTTCGGATTACGCGTGAAGAAACTATTGTCCGAGACACTTCGTTATGACGTTGTGGATGCTGTGCTTTCAGCTGGATATGACGATGTTGCTTCCGTTGTTAACCGCGGAGCTGCGTTAATGACTGCTGTACAAACAGGGGATGCCTTCAAGGCAACAGTCGAGTCTTTTAATCGCGTAGGTAATTTGGCTGCTAAAGCAGTTCATAAGTCAGTGAATACGGGTGAATTTACGGAACAGGGCGAGAAAAACCTATATGAAGCATGGTATGGCGCCTATGAGTCTTATTGTACAGCTTTACAGGAAGGTGATGCGACACAAGCATTGACGCTTGCTTCATCCATTACTCCTGCGGTGACGGCGTTCTTTGATTCCGTTATGGTTATGGCTGAGGATGATGCTGTACGTAATAATCGTTTGGCATTGCTGGCTGCTATTGACTCAGAATTGAAGCGTTTTGCTGATTTTTCCAAGCTTGTAGTTTAAACGTCGGTTGTGGTAGTATGAACAACTTGAAAAAATGGGTATAAATATACGGAACGGTGTAAGAGTGATCTTGCAGCCGTTCCGTATTTTACTCGAATGCGGATGCGAGATGGGGGATGTTCATGGGAGGGTCCGGAAATTTCCCGGATATACGGATCGTTGTTGACGGGGACGCTTGTCCGGTTAAAAGTGAAATAGCAGAGACAGCTTCCCGTTTTCATATTGACGTTATTATGGTATCTTCATATGATCATCTCATTCAGGGCAGCAAAGGCGTAAGCGTTGTTAAAGTAGACCGAAGCGATCAGAGTGCCGATCTCTATATTGCCAATCATATCCGCCGCGGAGATATTGTAACAACCAACGACTATGGTCTTGCTGCACTTGCCTTGGCAAAAGGGTGTGAAGTGATGTCTTTTCGCGGAACGATGTATCGAAACGATTCGATAGACTTCATGCTGGACCGACGCCACACTTCTGCCAAAGAACGGAAAAAAGGACGTTATGGAAAAGGTCCTAAACCGTTTACATTAGAGGATCGTGAAGTTTTTCAACATAAACTGACAAAACTTTTACTTCGCTTGCAGGAGAATGAATAACGGTATCGAATTATATTTACGTGCTAAAGAGATGAAGGTGGTTAATATGAGTGCCGGACAAGGTAACATACCGGACGATATCATCGAGTCAGTTTTACAACATCATGATATTGTAGATACGGTAAGCAAGTACGTGCATTTGACCAAACAGGGGAAATATATGAAAGGCCTCTGTCCTTTTCATTCCGAAAAAACCCCTTCATTCACCGTGACACCGGATCGTCAGATTTTTTACTGCTACGGCTGCGGCGCGGGAGGCAATGCCATCAAGTTCATGATGGAAATCGAAGGACTATCCTTTCCCGAAGCTGTCAGGACAATGGCAGAAGAAAGTCATATTCCGCTCGGCGAATGGCAGGGACGTGATTCATCGCATCAGCATCCTGAGTTGGACAGGCTGTTGCAAGCGTATGAACTAACATCTAAGATGTACCATTTTTTGCTTAAAAATACGGAGCACGGCAAACCAGCCATGGAATATTTGCGTTCACGGGGATTCAGTGACAAGATCATTGACCAATTCCAAATTGGCTATGCACCCAACCGATGGGATACGATCGTTCAGTTTCTAGAGAAGCGTTCTTTTGATCCTGTCGAGATGGAGAAGGGAGGGCTTATTTCTCCCCGACATGAGGGTGACGGATATGTAGATCGATTCAGAGATCGTATCATGTTTCCCATTTGGAATCGAAACGGAAAAGTTATTGCCTTTGCGGGCCGTATACTTGGCGAGGGGCAGCCGAAGTATTTGAACTCACCGGAGACCAAGCTATTTAACAAAAGCCGAACGCTGTACAATCTCCATCATGCTAAAACCTCAATTCGCAAGCTTCGTCAAAGTGTTCTTTTTGAAGGTTATGGCGATGTGATCTCGGCATGGGAAGCTGGCGTACAAAATGGAGTGGCCGCCATGGGGACTGCTCTAACGGAGCATCATGCTACGATGTTAAAGGGACTGTGCGACGAGGTTATTATTTGTTATGATGGTGACCGGGCAGGACAAGCGGCAGCGCTTAAAAATTTTCCGCTGTTGGAAAATGCGGGACTTCACGTAAAAGTAGCGTTGGTCAGCGACGGTATGGACCCGGATGATTTTATCCGGCAATACGGCGCCGAACGATTTCAGCGCCAAATTATCGAAAGTGCTGTTTCAACGGTGAAATTTAAGCTTATATATCTGAAAAAAAACCATATACTGCAAGAGGAAGAAGGAAGAATCGCGTATTCCCGCGAAGCATTAAATGTCATTGCACCTCTGTCATCCCCGACTGAGCGGGAAGTGTATCTGCGCGAAGTTTCAGCCGAAGTCAAGGTTGATTTTGAAACCTTAAAGCAAGAATGCAATTTACTCCGCCAAACCCTGCAAAAAAAACAGAACTTTGGGGATAATAACGAAAATGGGTGGAATAATGGTAGGCATAAAAAAGGGCAGGTTTCTACGCCCAATCTGTTGCCGGCTTACCATGTGGCTGAACGTAGGCTGCTTCACTGGATGATGCAGGATTTAGAAGCTGCAGAGTATGTAGAGAAGCATCTGGGGGACGCCTTTAATATTGAGGATCATGCAGCAATTGCTGCTTATCTATATGCCTATTACGCGCAAGGGAAGTTACCGGATACAAGCCGTTTTATTTCATCTTTGCAAGACGACCGACTGGAGAAGAACGTAAGTTCGATCATGATGATGGATGCTCCAGGCGTATGGGCACCGCACATTTTGGATGATTATATTCGTCAAGTGCGAAAATTTCCATTGCAGGAGCAACTGGATTTGAAAAGGGAAGAAATGAGAACCGCTGAGCGCTTAGGTGATTTTTTGCGTGCAGCACAAATTGCAAGTGAGATTATAGCCCTAGAGAGACAATGAACACACAGAGGTCGGATGTTTCTAGGAGGAGGGAGTCGAAAGATGGCGAATGATCAGCATACTGAACTGGAGACGGAATTAACACTGGATCAGGTCAAAGATCAACTGATTGAGTTGGGTAAAAAAAGTTCCTCTCTGAACTACAAAGATATCATGGAAAAACTGTCGCCGTTTGATCAGGACCCCGAGCAAATGGATGAGTTTTATGAGCAGCTGGGTGACTTGGGGATTGAGGTTGTGAATGACAACGACGAAGAAGTTACCAGATTGCGTCAAAATGACGACCCGGAAAACAATGACGGGGATGATTTTAATTTCGATGACGATCTGAGCCTGCCTCCCGGTATTAAAATTAATGACCCAGTCCGGATGTACTTGAAGGAAATCGGTCGTGTACCGCTGCTTTCTGCTGATGATGAGGTGGAGCTTGCCAAACGGATCAATAATGGCGATGAAGAAGCTAAGCGTCGGTTGGCTGAAGCTAACTTGCGCCTGGTTGTAAGTATTGCCAAACGTTATGTTGGTCGTGGCATGCTTTTCCTAGATCTAATTCAAGAAGGTAATATGGGTTTGATTAAGGCAGTAGAAAAATTTGATTACGAAAAAGGCTTTAAATTCAGTACGTACGCAACCTGGTGGATTCGTCAGGCGATTACACGCGCAATTGCCGATCAGGCTAGAACGATCCGTATTCCGGTGCATATGGTGGAAACGATCAACAAGCTAATTCGTGTATCGCGTCAACTGTTGCAAGAGCTGGGGCGCGAACCTACGCCGGAAGAAGTGGCTGCCGAGATGGAGCTAAGCGTGGAAAAAGTACGGGAAATCATGAAAATTGCCCAAGAACCGGTTTCATTGGAAACACCAATTGGTGAAGAGGATGACTCACATCTGGGGGATTTCATTGAGGATCAGGAAGCATTGGCGCCTGCAGATGCAGCTGCCTATGAGCTTCTGAAGGAACAACTCGAGGATGTACTGGATACGTTGACCGAACGGGAAGAGAATGTTTTGCGTCTCCGTTTTGGTTTGGACGACGGAAGAACCAGAACTCTTGAAGAAGTGGGTAAAGTGTTCGGTGTTACACGTGAACGTATTCGTCAAATTGAGGCCAAAGCGCTGCGTAAGTTGCGCCATCCAAGCCGCAGTAAGCGACTGAAGGATTTCCTCGAATAGAAGCGTAACATTGCGGACCTTCTGCGGCTTGAAGCGCGCAGAAGGTCTTTTTTTATCTCATGGCAGCCTTGGTGGAGGGGAAGAAGCTTGGACCAGGAGAAAAAACGGACAATACTGTTACATGAAATTGAGCATTGGCGGCAGAGTCGACTGCTCCCTGAGCAATATTGCGATTTTCTATCCAACCTGTATCGGGACGATGAAAATCCGGCACAAAGCCAGAACCGTAACAACACTGGGCTGCTTACATATCTTAGACACGGGCATGGGATCGCCTGGCTTCTTGGTTTTGTCATTATTTCCTGCATTTGTTTGATCGGTTTTTATTTTACCGCTTTTCCGTTGGCAATGCAAATATGCTCGGCAAGTGCAGTTACTGCCATTTGCTATGGAATGGCCGCGGTTTGGCGGTCTTCCGAAAAGAGTATGAGTGCAATGTTGAGCACTTTAGGCAGTGCAATTATGCTGGGTTCAGGTGTATGGATCATTCAGCTTCATCAAGGTGAAGCTAAGGTTTGGTTTCTAGTGCTGGTGGGCCTGTGCGGTTTGATATGGTGTCTCGTAGGATTAACTTTGCGCATTAGCTTGCTTCATTACTGTGGTCTTGCTGGGCTGCTTTTAGTGTATGCGGTGCTTATAGGCCGCTATTGGCCTACAGCTACTTTAGTGAAGCTTGAGGTATTTTGGATTTTACACGCAGTATTGTTGATTGGATTAAGCTGGTGGGTACATCGCCGCTTTCCCCGTCTCGCGTTGGTTTATTTTACTATAGGACTGACCCTTGTGTTTATGGCGGAAGCAGACACGGTCGTCCTGCGCCATCAAGCAGCAGGGGAAGTGATGTTTTTTAGCATACTGAAGTTGGCTTTTGTCGTAGGGATTTTATTTTGGACTCGAAAAAAATGGATTACGTGGGTGACGTCATGAAACTTTCTCAGCGATTACAATATATTTTGGAACAAATTCCTGCCGGTAGCAGACTGGCTGATATTGGCTCGGATCACGGATTACTCCCTGTGGCTGCAGTGCGCTCTGGCAGAGTATCACAAGCCGTAGCGGGTGAGGTCAACGATGGACCATTGCGTGCGGCTCAAAAGCAGGTAGCTGAAGCAGGCCTTACAGATCGCATTGCGGTTAGAAAAGGGGATGGCTTGGCTGTAGTTAAGGTCAATGAGGTAGATGTTATTACGATAGCGGGCATGGGTGGTGCCTTGATCGCTTCCATTTTGGAGCAAGGGAAAGACAAGCTTGATTCAGTGAAACAGCTTGTTTTACAGCCCAACGTAGGCGAGGATATTTTACGACGCTGGCTAATCAAGCATCAATGGGTATTAATAAACGAACATATTATGGAAGAAGATGGTAAAATATATGAAGTTCTGACAGCAGTGCCTGCTTCCGAAAGCGCACTGAAACAGGACGAGCTGTATCGGCCGTGGGAACTTCCTAGTAGTTCGCTGGTGCTGACAGAGGATTTGTTGATACTACTCGGACCGTTATTGGTCAAAGCACCCAATGAAATCTTTTTTTCTAAATGGCATTTGGAGATTCGCAAGCTTCAGGATGTGCTGGCGCAAGTGGCACGGTCAGATCAGGCATCCGCGCAGCATAAGCAGGAGCAATTGCGCAAGCAAATTGAACAGCTGAAGGAGGTACTTGCATGTTTGCCAAAGGACAGACAGTAATTAGCTATCTGGAGCAGCTGGCTCCGAAATACTTGGCAGTTCCAGACGATAAAATTGGTCTTCAACTGGGTAGCCTGCAAAAGGAAATCAAAAGCATATTAGTAGCCCTGGATGTCAATGATGAGGTTGTTGAAGAGGCGATCCGCATAAAAGCTGATCTCATTATTGCGCATCATGCGATTATATTCCGCCCACTTAAAGCTTTGAACACGGACCAGCCTGCAGGCAGATTGTATGAAAAGCTGATCAAGAATGATATTGCTGTCTACATCAGTCATACGAATCTGGATACGGCAGAGGATGGCATGAATGATTGGATGGCAGAAGCACTGGGTATTCAAAGTGAAGGTACGCTGGAGGATGTTCACACCGAGCAATTATTTAAGCTTGTCGTTTTCGTACCCAAAACACATCATCAACGTGTACTGGATGCCGTACTGAATGCGGGAGCTGGACATATCGGTAACTACAGCCATTGCAGCTTTAACATCGATGGTTATGGAACTTTTGTACCGGGTAAAGGCACACAGCCGTTTTTGGGTGAGCCAGGTAAAATGGAACGTAGTGAAGAGGTTCGTATTGAGACTATTGTACCGCAGGGTGTACGCAATAAAGTTGTCCAAGCGATGCTGAAGGCTCATCCTTATGAAGAGGTGGCTTATGACCTTTACTCTATGGATTTGAAAGGCCGTACCTTTGGATTGGGACGAGTGGGCAAGCTCAAGGAAGCCCGCACGTTGCGGGAGTTTGTAGATGTTGTTAAAAACGGTCTCAACGTTGAGCATGTACGTGTGGTGGGTGACTTGGACCGTTGGATCAAAAAAGCAGCCGTGCTTGGAGGCTCTGGCAGTCGCTATGTAAATAAGTCGCTTTTTAAAGGCGCTGACGTATTAGTGACGGGGGATATCGACTATCACACGGCTCACGATGCCCTGATGGCCGGCATTGCTATTATTGACCCTGGACATAACGCAGAAAAGATTATGAAGCCTAAAACCGCAGAATGGATGCGCAAACGCTTGGCAGAAGGTCGATACTCAACGGAAGTATATGTATCTGAAGTAGACACCGATCCTTTTCAATTTTTGTAAAACCTTCACATCTATGAGAAAATAAAGGCGTACTATTACATTTTTTCGTAGGGAGAGGTTGTATGCGAACGATGATAGCCGATTCTGCGATTCATGCCTATCCAGGCATGGTTGCAATTGTTACTTCCCGTTATGAGAGAGTAAATAATGTAATGGCCTCAGGCTGGCATACATATATCGGATCATCACCGGGCATGTATGGCATTTCATTGAGGAAGGAAACGTATTCTTACGGACTGATTAAGAAAAGCGGAGGCTTTGGTGTTCAGTTTCTGCCTGCGCACAGATCGGAATGGATTCAGGCTGTAGGTACCTTTAGTGGTAGAGATGTAGATAAGTTTCAGCAGTTTGGGATTGCATATGAAGACGGAATTTCAGTGGATGTGCCTATATTGCTGGAAGCGTATCTCGCTTATGAGTGTAAAGTAGTGGATATTCATACCTACGGAGATCATGACTGGATTGTCGGCGAAATACAGCAGACCTACCGGGATGATGAACTATTCCTAGATGAGGACGTTCCTGATTTTAGTAAGCTTTCAATTCCGTTATACGTGGGAAGGTCTGCTTATTACGTGGCAGATGATTCATTACAGAGAAAGGTACATCCGTTTTATTTGAGCAAGTAAAAAGAGTGCTCTATAATTTACAATATTTTCAGGGTTGTATCATGCACGCGTTCCCTGTATACTATGTAATGTTGTTCGGAAAGTTTAACAGACAATCGCTGGTGGCGTAAGCCACGAGAGGAAAGTCCGGGCTCCATAGGGCAGGATGCTGGATAACGTCCAGTCAGCGCGAGTTGAAGGATAGTGCCACAGAAATGGACCGCCGATGGCCGCTTGCGGCACAGGCAAGGATGGAACCGAGGTGTAAGAGACCCCGAGGAACGCTGGTGACTTCGTTCCTGGTAAACCCCATCTGGAGCAAGACCTAAAGGGACACAGCTTCTTCGCGAAGCAGCCTTAGCCCGAGGCGTGTCTAGGTTGGTCGCTGGAGCTGGATAGCAATGTTCGGCCTAGATAGATGATTGTCGCTTTTAGTGGGAGGGTAGTTCCCGTCTGTACCACGAATAGCACAGAACCCGGCTTACGGAAAACTTTCCCCACTGCAACACCTTAAAATGTATGAATCTATTTTATTAATGAATGACCTGTTTGCATGAGAAATCTTTAATCCAAATGTATTTATTGCATTAAAAAGGGTGCGTCATATTCCTGTGGGAATGATGAAGCACCCTTTTTAATGTACAGCCGGATTGCGCAAAATCCGTACATTTATAGAATAAAGCCCCCAGCATAGCACTGGAGGCTTCATTCTGTTTTTTTTGACTTACAAATCCTGTGTCGTATAAACGTGCGAGGATGAGACTTGCAATCAGCACTCTATTAACGCGCGTTTCTTACTACATTTTCCTCCATATACATCTTCAACGCCCGATCCAATCGGTCAACTGCTTTTGGAAGCAGGCTTGGATCGGTATGCGTGAAGTTGATTCGCATATGGTTGCTGCCGCTTAGGTCAGCATAGAAAACTTGTCCAGGCACAAATGCGACTCCTTCCTGAATCGCGAGTTGCAGCAACTGCTCAGAACGGAAGCCTTCAGGTAAGGTAACCCACATAAACATGCCACCAAGTGCATCATTCCAAGTGATTCCTTCCCATTGGCGTTCTTTCATTAACGATGTAAGACGCAGCATACGAGTGTGATACTCAGCGGACACGGTACGTATATGTCCCTCCAAATCAAAGAAGTCCAACAGTTCATTCAAAGCACGCTGGTCAATACTGCTGGAGTGCAAATCAGCAGATTGTTTGGCATTCGCGGTCTTAACGACGATCGCTTGATCAGCTACCAACCATCCAGAGCGAACACCTGGAGCGACAGTTTTAGAGAATGTAGAAGTATACATTACATGACCGTCGCCACCTAGCTGTTGATCAATAGAAAATAGGGATGGGAAGTTAAGGTTCTCATCAAATTTGAGTCGCCCGTAAGGATCGTCTTCAAAAATTAAAGTTCCGTATTTACGGCATAGCTCAACAACGCCTGTTCTGCGTTCCATACTCCATACACTTCCTGCTGGGTTGGAGAAGGTAGGGATGACATACACAAATTTTGGCTGATGCTGTTTGATCTTGGACTCAAGATCATCTAATTGCATACCGTTAGCGTCTGTATTTACACTTACAATGTTAGCGCCATAGGAATTGAATACCTGGAGAGCAGCCAAATAAGTAGGGGACTCCACCAATACAGTATCCTGCGGATCAAGCAACACACGTGAAACTAGATCAATGGTCTGCTGCGAGCCTGTTGTCATGAGGATGTTATCTCTGGTGACGGAGATGCCTTGGGATGACATGATTGCTGCCAGACGTTCCCGTAGAGGAATGTATCCCTCGGTTAGGCCGTATTGAAGTGCGGTAGTACCGCCGAGGCGGAATACCCGCTCATAGGCTTTAGCAACCGCTTCGACGGGAAAGAAGGCATCGGCCGGAAGGCCACCTGCGAGAGATAATACATCTGTTCCCTGTGTCAGCTTCAAAATGTCCCTTACCATGGACGAGCCCTGAGTACGAGCCATACCCGAAAATTTGTATTCCAATCCAATCATCTCCTGTGTTCTATACTGTGCTAAGAAATTTGTTGTATTATATCGATAATGAAGTATAACAGTAAACGTCTAAATGTAACAGTTGATTTTTGGAGGGAAGGGTTCCGATGCATATTGATCTCAGCCGCAACAGCAGTGTCAAATTATATTTACAGATTACCAAAACATTAGCGGATCGCATTCAGTCAGGGCTACTACCTCAGGGTACGAAGCTTCCCTCTATCCGTCATCTGTCCAGTCTGCTTGCGGTGAGTCCTGTAACTGTAAGCAAGGCGTATGCCGAGCTAGAGTCCATGAATTTGGTTACGTGCACACAGGGAAAAGGTTGCTATGTGGCGGAAGCTTCAGTCCCGATTTATCGTGAGGGGGCGCAGGATTTGTCTTGGCAGATGTCGCTCATCGATTATTTGCCGCGCGCACAATTATGGAGAAACTTTAACCACAGCCGAAAGGCTACCTATTCTTTTCATATAGCCGCAATACAACCGGAGCTTCTTCCCACGCGCGAAATCATAGCAGATACTCAACGTTTATCCTCTGAAAATTCCGATGTAATGGCTGCATATGGGACTTTTGAAGGTGATTTAGAACTAAGAGAAGTGTTTGCAGACCACTTGAGTGAACGTGGTATACCTACAGTGGCAGAGCAACTGCTTGTGACCAGCGGAGCTCAACAGGGGATTGACCTAGTGGCGCGTACGTTTGTTGGCCCGGGAGATGTGGTCTACATGGAAGCTCCTACCTATACTGGGGCCATTGATGTGTTCACTAGTCGTGGTGCCAAAGTAATTATGATTCCGATGGACGAGCAGGGGATGCGGATTGATATTTTGACACGTCTCTGTGATACCCATCCCCCAAAATTGATCTATACGATACCTACCTTCCACAATCCTACTGGCGTAACTTTGACGGTGGCCAGACGCACGCAATTACTGGATCTGGCTCAAAGTTATCACTGTCTCATTGTTGAGGATGATCCATTTTCCGATCTCTATTACAAAACTAAACCGCCACTCTCTATCAAGGCGCATGATCAATCCGGGCATGTTGTCTATATCAAAAGCTTCAGTAAAACTGTTGCTCCCGGTTGCCGTATAGCTTGTGTAGCGGCAACTGGGAGCGTAATGGATCGTTTAGTGGCTGCCAAGTCAACTACGGATTTGGGAAGCCCTCTATTAACGCAAAAAGCACTGCTACCCTTTATCAGAAATCGACTTGATCAGCATTTTGTTTCATTGCGAGAACAAATTCGTGATCGTCTAACTGTCGCATTGAATACGCTCCAGCGCTATGCTCCGCCAGAGGTTGCCTGGTATGCTCCTGAAGGTGGTCTCAATCTATGGATTAAACTTCCCTCTATGGTGGATATTTCAGAATTGGAGCGGGTAGCTGACCGTGAAGGCATTTCCTTTTTGCCTGGTGCGGTGTGCTATGCAGGTGGTATGGATAGTAATCATATCCGTATTTCTTTTTCGTATGCGGACAAGGAAACACTTAAATCAGGTCTGCGCAAGCTATGTCGTATGTTGGGCGAAATTCTTGATCATTCGGTCATTGTGGAACGAAAGCCTATTTTATAAGGGATAAATGTATTAGGGGGTAAACATCCAAGCACAGCATACGCCTTCTTAATATGCTGTACTAATTCACCGAAAGGAGTTGCACATTATGAGTCATTGCCATTACGACCCGGTTGTGTGCCCGCCGATCCAATTTGTAAATCATCAATTTTACCCACAGGTGGTGCCTGTTGTTCATCCGATTGAAATTATCAATCAGGCGCATGTTATACCTGTGCCCCACCACGTATTTCCGGTGGTTGTCAAGGATCCTGGTGACCCATGCTGTCATACTCGCAGTCATGGAAAGCGGCCTGTCCGTACCAGTTCCAAGCGTTAAGAAAGCCTAAAAAGGCAGCCATGGAGCAACATGGCTGCTTTTTCTGGGGTATCCTAGGCTTCCAGTTTCCTCAATAGGGATTTTAACTTGTCACTGAAATGCTGTGGATAGAATTGCAGGGGAACATACGGACGTTGTGCTGCTTTCAATGCTTTATACACGTCGATTTGACCATACCCAAAATATTTGTCATGCCCTGGTGTGCCCAAATCAATTACGCTGTCTCTCATTAAATCCATTACCTCTTTATTGGTTAGATCAGGGTTAATGGATCGAATCAGGGCAGCTAGCGCTGATACATGTGGACTGGCCATTGAAGTACCCGACAGCGCAGCATATTGATTACCTGGATACGTACTGGCAATACTTGCACCTGGAGCCATGACGTCCACGTAATCGCCGTAGTTAGAAAAGGATGCGCGGTGCATAGAAGAATCTGTAGCAGAAACGGCAAATACTTCAGGGTATGCTGCTGGATAACCAGGTCGCTCCGTATTATCATTGCCTGTGGCTGCAACTAATACAACATCTTTGTCATAAGCGTATTTGATTGCATCATGCAAAAATGAAGCTTGTGCATAGTTGCCGAGACTCAAATTGATGACCTTGGCCCCGTGATCAGCTGCCCATATAATACCTTCTGCAACCGAGTAAGTCGTACCGGAGCCAGATTGGTCAAGTACCTTGATCGGCATGACCTTGTTGTACCACGTCATACCGGCGACTCCCTCACCATTATTTACGAGCGCAGAAATGATGCCCGCGACATGCGTTCCGTGACCGACGTCATCATAAGGCTTTTCGGACGGGTTTACCACGTTATGCCCAGAAAGAATTTGGCCTTTTAGATCAGGGTGATCCAAATCGACTCCCGTATCTACAACCGCGACAATTACATCCTTGCTGCCTTTGCTTAGTTTCCAACCTCTGTTGGTTTCGGTAGCAGGCAGGTTCCATTGATAGCGAGAAAAAAGCAGATCATTAGGAATAGAGCTGTCCGCTTTGATAGGTGCTTTCTCATTAGTCAGATACATATAGTGAGGCTCAGCATAAAGTGGATTCCACTTTCGTGAAAAGTATTGCTTTAGCTCTTTAAAGTTCATCTTATCCGAATGAAATACATAAGTATAACCAAGCTTGCGACCTGGCTCACAGTGTAAGTCTGCTGCAATTTCCTGCAGTTGTCGTGAATCAGGATTGTGACGGAAGCGAACGACAATTTCGTTTTCAAAATAATGGCTTGCATTTTCGTTGTCGTGTCCCGTTTTGACCGTGATATCGTGCAATGTGTCGGGATGTACGGATTCGATTTTGTAGCTACCTTCTTTTGGATAGGGAATTAAACGCAAATTTTTGCGCTGGTGCTTCTCCACGTCTCGCAATACTTGCTGACTGACTAGAGCAGCAACGCCGCATGTTCCGTCAGCCGATGGTTCAGCCATGACGAAATATTTACCGCCTTCAACCTGAAAAGCAGTCGATTCATAGGATTTATTTTGCGTGACAGAACGACGAGCTGCAGCCAAGCTGCTTTGAATTTGAGGATGGCTTAGCAGACTTGTCTGTGCTTTGCTACCTGTATAGGTGTTAGTCTTTCCGTCCCTAATGTGAATCCACTCGAGCGTATGAAGATGACTGTGTGATTGCTGCAATGTGTGGGTGAACTGTCTTTTCTGATCGGCAGTTTTACCATTCAGCTCCCGCATTACGTATTGAATATCCTGTCTTGCGTCCATCCGTGTGAGGGTATCTGTAGCGGACAGGTCCAAAGCCAACATTCCTTTTTTAAGCTGCTTCTCCTGCTGTGGTACCATCTTGGTCGTATATTCGGGCTGTGGTGTGTGGCGGTGATCGCGTGAAGGCAGCATCAGTGTGATCAGAAGCACCCCGGCAGCTGCTCCAAGCAGGGGTTTTAACCATTTTCGCCGAGACATGAACCGTCCTCCTTAAGTATTCATAAATTTATGGTTTAGCGTGAGGAGGTTGGCATGTTTTTATACCTTTCAATGCTTATTTGTGGTAGGATAAATACTGAAAATTACAGCTCTTTCGGTTAGAAGGGACTATTTTCGGGTAACCAAATTGATGAACAAGCAACAAATAAGGGGGAGCTGCCTTGATGTCAGCAGTCAACGTACAAAAATTATGTGAGTCAGCGCAGGAGAGACTGAAAACTGCCGTAAAACGTGTGGAAACATTTCTCAATGAGCATGCTCTGCCGCAACTGGCTGTGGATGGCAATGAGGAGTCCGTACTTTTTTACAAAGGTTTTTTGTCGGATCTCCGCCATGTCCTTGTTTTTTCCGAAGTATCCTATGAAAAGCTGGGTGTGGCTTTGCGCCGTGCCAACTTTGACGTCGATTTTGCGGAAAAGGCATTGTATAACGTATACCATGACTGCGTGAACAGCTTTTTTTATCCCAAAAATGAATCTTACGCAGAGGACGGACGCTATGCTTATACGGGACAAGATGCTATCCGCTTCCGTAAAACGCCTGTGCCAGCCGCACGCGAAGTGATCATGGACATTACGAAAAATTTTGAAGAATTGCGTGATGATCTGACTTATTATGAAAGTGATTATTTGACACAGCGCCGGATGCAGACTCGTCGTACTCATGCCTAAAGCATTCAATCCAGAAATTCATTTCTAATCAAAAACTAAAACAAGACAAGCAAGCCGTTTTCTACTTGTTTCCTGCCAGTTTGGAGGAGACGAAGGGAAGCGGCTTTTTTCGTATGTCACCAACTGCCATATGCCATGGACGCATAGGTGCAGACGAGCGGGGGGACAATGAATCCGAGGTGATGATCATGAGCCAAGAGGCCAAGCCAATCGTAAAGTGCAGTGTAGCCAATTGCCATTATTGGGGAGAAAACAACTTTTGCAAGGCAGATTTGATCATGATTGAAGTAGATGGTCATGCCGGGAAAAAATTTAAAGAAGAATATGCGGGGGAAAGCTTTAGTTCAGAAGAACGTGATAAGGCTGCAACGTCTGCTGCAACCTGTTGCCACACCTTTAAGCCGAAGTCTCTGTAGATTTATTACGCGATTCATTTCCATTTGGAGGTGCAGGAATTATGGAAGATCATGAAAACGATAAGCATAAGAATGAAGAGCATGTTAGCCGTGAACGTGTAGATTATCCTCGTCACGTTCAGGAGCGCTCTGCCAAGCGCCGCCATCATCGTGAGGAATATGCCGCAGAGGTTGCTCCTGGCTCGCCAGTTGTGACCAAACATGAGAACAAGGGTGAAGAGCAGGTTATAAACAATAGTGGTCGTATTTCCGGCTATATTGGGCTGGCTGCTGGTATCGCATCATTATTTATGTGGTCTATTGTGCTGGGACCCATTGCGGCAGTTTTAGGATTTTTTGCTTATGTAAATGGCAGTAAAACAACTGGTATTTGGTCGATTGGTCTTGGCGCATTGGCAACCTTGAGTTATTTTGCTTTTATCCCGTTTGTGCGCTAACCCTGTTGGTTAAAGGTTCCGATATCTTAGCTCCGCTGTCTTTTCGACAGAAACGGAGCTTTTTTTCATTAAAAAGTATGGAAGTACATAGTAAAAAGTTGTATCATAGCAATAACGACAAGCTATTTGGGATATAACAACTATAGAAAGTTGGGAACACCACATGCAAATTGATCCGCGCGTGTCCAAATCTATGTTAGACATGCAGCTGTTAAATAATATGAGTGCTACGACCCAGACGGGTACAGCGGATGCTTTTTCTGGATTGCTGGAACAAGTAGGTCAGCTGGAAACAGATGATGCTGTCACCCAAGAAAATTCAGGCGATGTTACCAGAGATGAAAACGGCTTGCTCTGGCTTCAACTGGGACCTTCGAGGGGAACGGCTTCGCCACTGGAAGTCTATCCTGCTTCTTCCAATGCGGCAACGGACGGACCTACAAAAGCTACAGCGTATGATAGTTTGATTAATGAGGCAAGTCAGAAATATGGCGTTCCGGTAGCTTTGATTAAAGCAGTTATTGATACGGAATCTTCATTTAATCCATCGGTTACTTCTTCGGCCGGAGCCAAAGGACTTATGCAGTTGATGGATGCTACAGCTCAAGGTCTGGGAGTTAGTGACCCCTATGATCCTGCACAAAATATTGATGCTGGCGTACGCTATTTATCTTACCAGATCAAACGTTTTAACGGACAGGAAAATATGGCGCTGGCTGCGTACAATGCAGGTCCCGGACGGGTGCAGCGGCTTGGCGTAAGTAGTGATGAGCAGTTGATGTCTGTACTGGACAAGCTTCCGGTAGAAACGCAAAGATATATTTCCAAAATTCAGAATGCACGTGAAAAATATACCATCTAAGCCCTATAGCTTATAGCATAAAAGTGCGTAATTTCAATTCGATTAGGTCCGCAGACAGGATCAATATGGGGAAAGGGTGTCGCTGTAATGAAGCGGCCTTTCCCTGTTTTGGTCTTTTTTTGTTGTAGCAGTTGTGGGGCAGAAAGGGGAGTTTGATGAAATATTTTGATTATGCCGCGACAACTCCGCCTTTTGAAGAGGTGATTACAACCGTTGCCGAGGTAATGAGACGCCATTATGGCAATCCATCTTCCATGCATCGGTATGGAGAGGACGCGGATAAGTTGATTAAGCGCTCGCGCGAAGTATGCGCTGCAGCTTTGGGAGTATCTCCTTCGGAGATTGTCTTCACATCCGGGGCAACGGAAAGTAATAATCTTGCCGTTAAGGGAGCAGCTTTGCAGTATCAGACCAGAGGCAAACATATCGTTACTGTATCGACAGAGCATCCGTCTGTGTATGAAGCATGCAAACAGCTAACAAATTTGGGTTTTGAGGTTACTTTTTTACCTGTGGATGAGGAAGGTCATGTGACTGCCGAACAGGTTTGTGCAGCTGTTCGTAAAGATACGATTTTAGTTAGTATCATGCATGTCAATAATGAGACGGGAAGAGTGCAACCACTACATGATATCGGAGCTGCGCTGAAAAAGCGGTTCCCCCGAGTCCTATTTCATATTGACGGTGTACAGGGGTTTGGAAAGTTGCCGGTTGATATCCGGGGGTGGCAGGCTGATCTGTATAGCCTTTCAGCGCATAAGCTACGTGGACCCAAAGGTGTGGGGTTGCTATTCGTTCGAGAAGGTGTAGAGCTTTTCCCACTGCTTAGTGGCGGCTCTCAGGAGCAAGGGGTTCGTGCGGGTACCGAAAATGTACCACTGCTTGTCGGTATGTCCAAGGCGGTACGGCTGGCGGGCGAACGACAAGCAGAGACTGCACGGCGCATGATCGAGTGGAGAGAACGGGTGGTCGCAGAATTGAAAACAATCCCACAACTGCGGCTGAACAGTGGGAAAGAAGCGCCGCATATTGTCCACTTTTCGTATCCGGGCATGAAGGCCGAGGTACTGCTGCATACGCTGGAGCAATTGGGTGTGGCAGTGTCCACCAAATCGGCTTGCTCTTCAAAATTAGCCGAGCCCAGCCGGGTACTGCTGGCGATGGGCCGCAATGAGGCAGAAGCAGCCGGCGGCATTCGTATCAGCTTTGGTGATGAACATACGGAACAGGATATCGACGAGCTCATACTCGCACTTCGACAGGCTTTAGCCAAGCTGGAATCCCTTGAAAGGTGGAAACGTTAAAATGCACTATGATATGCTGTTACTTCGCTTCGGCGAATTTACATTAAAAGGGAAGAATCGTGCTCGTTTTGAAAAGGCTGTACTGAAACACGTAAAACTGCTGCTTAAGCCTTTTCCAGGTGCCTCTTTGCGCAAGGAATTTGGACGGATTTATGTGGTTCTCGGGGGAGAGCCTTATGAACAGATCATTCAAGTATTGCAAAAGGTGTTTGGCATCACGACGATTAGTCCTGTCAAAATGGCTCCTGTTGAGTTGGATGCTATCATTGAGACGGCTGTAGCTTTAATGCATGAGCTGAACGTAGACGAGGGAACGACATTCAAGGTAAATGCCCGCAGAGTATGGAAGGAGTTTCCCCATTCTTCACAAGAGATGAATCATTTAATTGGTTCTCCTATATTGCGGAATTTTCCGGCGCTGAGGGTCGATGTACGTCAACCTAATATTGAGCTGCGTGTGGAGGTAAGAGAGCAGGCGGCATATATTTTTAGTGATGTTATTATGGCTGTAGGGGGCTTTCCGTTAGGGACGAACGGCAAAGCTATGCTGCTGCTGTCCGGTGGAATTGACAGTCCGGTAGCAGGATGGTCATCCATGCGTAGAGGCTTGGAAATTGAATGTGTACATTTTTATAGCTATCCATTTACAAGTGAGCGTGCGAAAGAAAAGGTTATTGATTTGGCAAAAGTATTAGCAGGCTACGCGGGCCGAATCAAAATCCACCTTGTGCCGTTTACAGAAGTGCAGACGGCCTTTACTCGCACTGGGCAGGATAATTTGATTATTACGCTAATGAGGCGGTCTATGCTGCGAATTGCAACAATGCTGGCAGAGCGTGAAGGAGCATTGGCACTCGTGACGGGCGACAGTCTGGGTCAAGTTGCTAGTCAAACGCTATCCAGCATGAATGTGATTGGTCGTTCGACGGAACTCCCCTTGCTGCGACCTCTCGTCATGATGGATAAGCAGGAGATCACAGAAATCGCTAAGCAAATTGGCACCTACGATTTATCCATTCTCCCGTATGAGGATTGCTGTACATTGTTTGTTCCCAAATCTCCCACGACCAATCCGAATTTGTGGGTAGTGCAGAAGATTGAAGCCTCTATTCGGGATTTAAATGCTTTAATCGATCAGGCTGTAGCTACAACGGAGACGGTTGTCCTTGAGGCAGGTGGAGCTGTAGAGGGGCGTAAAGAGGAAGTTATACAGGAAGATTGGTTTTAATAAAAAAGGCAGACCCGCAACAATGTTGGGGTCTGCCTTTTTATTTGGGTGGGGTCCTTTTGAAACCTCTTTTAGATGGCTTTTTCTCGACGGGATACTGCTCTGCGATTTTGAAGATACCCTGTGAGCAAAATGCCAGCCATAACGGTGGCAATAAACAAGATACGCAGCGCCGGATGCTCCGTAAAGTATGGTGCCAGCTTACGTTCTTCAGTGATCATATTAGAGGCCGTATAACCAAGCACAGCCGATCCTAAATAGATGATCCAGGGGAATTTGTTGATCAGCTTGATAAAAAGAGTGCTTCCCCATACAACGATCGGCACACTGATTAACAGGCCCAGCACTACAAGTATCAAATGCTGCTGGGCCGCGCCAGCAACAGCAATCACGTTGTCCAGACCCATTGCCGCATCGGCGACAATAATGGTGCGGATAGCACCCCATAGAGTTGTGCCTGCTTTAACTTCGGCATGATCCTCTTGGTCCACGAGTAACTTATACGCGATCCAGACTAGCATCACACCCCCAATGAGTAACAACCACGGTACTTGGAGCAACCAGAGTACCACAATAGTGGCTGCTATGCGGATGAGCAGGGCACCCCCGGTGCCGTATAGAATCGCTTTTTTTTGCATTGCAGGAGGCAGCTTTCTGGCGGCAAGCCCAATTACAATCGCATTATCTCCTGCGAGTAGAAGGTCAATAAATATTACATTAAGCAATAGCCAAAAGAACTGAAGTACAGACATGTCAATCGTTCTCATCTCCCTGATTAAACATCATCAAAAACATTGCATGTTGTTTATGTTAATACCCGTTTTTCGGAAATACGATTCATTATATTGCTGTTTGTTATTGAATTCAAGGTATATACTCAACAAATTGGATATCAGTTATTAATAAATGATGACTTATTTGAAATGCCTGCAAGCATAGCCACGTCCGATTTCGCATACATGTAGGATGGGGGTGTTTGTACATATGGAGCATATCATTTTGCTATTGAAAATATTAATGATTAATTTGGTGCTAAGCGGTGATAATGCAGTTGTTATAGCCATGGCGAGCAAAAACTTGCCTGCAAGGCAGCGAAGTCAAGCGATATGGTGGGGGGCAGTCGGTGCGGTCCTTCTGCGCTGTGTGTTGACTTTTGTAGCTGTTATTTTGCTGGGCATACCTTTTATTCAGGCGGCGGGCGGCTTACTTCTGTTATGGATTGCATTCAAGTTGCTGTATGAGAATGATGATCATGTAGGAGTAAGAGCGGAAACAACCATTTGGAAGGCAATACAAGTGATATTAGTAGCAGACTTTGTAATGAGTCTAGATAACGTATTAGCTATTGCAGCTCTAGCCAATGGGGACATTGCTATTATAGTCATTGGTATCGCAATTAGTATTCCGATTGTCGTCTGGGGCAGCAATGTGATAGCAATCTGGCTTCATCGATTCCCGATCCTTGTTCTGCTGGGATCTGCCATTCTGGCCTTTACGGCAGGAGAAATGCTACTGCGTGATCCCAAATTGGGCATATGGTTAGCAGTCATGGGTGAGGTTATACATGCATGGTTACCGCTCTTGCTGGCCGTAGCGGTTGTCATTGCAGGAATATATCGACAGCTACGGACCCGTCATATTTGAACGTGGTTTTTTTGGAAAACATCGGCTAAACTAGACATAGGGTTTTGCAGATGCCGGGGAGTTTGCTCGGTTTTTGTAAAAACTCTATATTCATAAAAGTGTACTTAAAAATAACTACATTTAATGACTCAAAAACAAATCCAGCAAACAAAGGAGACCACGATGAATTCCGGAAAAGAGCGTATGATCGGAGTAGGCATTGTTGCCGTAGGACTGATTATTTTGTTGGGGAAATTGGGGACGTTCTCCTTCTTGGGACGCAACCTTTGGCCCTTGCTGATTTTAATACCTGGAATCGTGCTGCATGCAATGTATATGATGCGCAAGGTATCACCCTTTATGTTGCTGCCGGCAGGGATTTTGTCGGTATACGGCTTCCTCTTTTTTCTCTGCAATACTTGGGGATGGCATTTAATGGTCTACTTATGGCCTATGTTCCTTCTAGGTGTGGCGATTGGATTATGGGAGTATGCCATTAATGATATTTCGCTATCTCGCAATGTATACACAGGGAGCGTGCTATTAGGCTTGATATCGGTGCTATTATTAATTATTACCTTGCTAAGTACAGGCATCATGTATATTATTGCCGTTTTGCTGATTGGAGCTGGAATCTGGTTGGTCATAAACAACCGTAGCAAACGCAACTGGTAAACCGACAAGCTGTGCAGATTTCATGGCGGTAAATTACGGAACAGGCAATAATGTCTTGCTTTATGACATATTTCTACTATAATATAATGGATATGAAAAGAGCGTCGGAATGATTTCTGACGCTTATTTTAAGGTTTTCACGCGAATCGGAGAGAGAAGCTGTCTGTATAAAGCCTGAAACATTATAGAAGGCTGGCAGGGAGTGGGCCTAAAGAACGATTGTTAGCCTTGAATGAGCATTGCTTCAGGATAGAGACACTATTTTGATATACGGAAAGGATATGGATACAAACCATGCATGCAAGAGAGAACATTCGCAATATTGCGATTATTGCCCACGTCGACCACGGAAAAACGACACTTGTCGATAAGTTGCTTCAACAGTCTGGAACATTTAGAGAACACGAGGCTGTTCAGGAGCGCGCCATGGACTCCAACGATCTGGAACGTGAACGCGGTATTACGATTTTGGCTAAAAATACAGCTATCACTTACAAAGATTACCTGATTAACATTGTAGATACACCGGGACACGCCGACTTTGGTGGTGAAGTGGAACGGATCATGAAAATGGTTGATGGCGTTTTGCTCGTCGTTGATGCTTACGAAGGCTGCATGCCGCAAACGAAATTCGTACTGCGTAAAGCGCTGGAACAAAATCTGACGCCTATCGTTGTAGTCAATAAAATTGACCGTCCGGCAGCTCGTCCAGCAGAAGTCATTGACGAAGTACTGGATCTGTTCATCGAGCTGGGTGCAAATGATGATCAATTAGAATTCCCTGTTGTGTACGCTTCGGCACTGAACGGAACCTCCAGCTTGGATGCTGAAAAGCAAGATGACAACATGCAAGCATTGTACGAAACAGTGGTAGAGCATATTCCATCTCCAACTGAGAAAGTAGATGAGCCTCTTCAATTCCTCGTAACACTGATGGACTATAACGAATACCTGGGCCGAATTGCAGTAGGTCGGGTGAACCGCGGTATCATCAAGCAGGGACAAGCGGTCACAGTTATCCAACGTGATGGCAGCAGTAAATCAGCGCGTATTGAGAAGTTGTTCGGCTTCCAAGGACTGAAACGGATTGAAACCGATCAAGCAGGCGCTGGTGACATTGTGGCGATCGCGGGGATTAAGGACATCAACATTGGTGAAACCATTGCCGATCCAAATCATCCTGAAGCGTTGCCTGTACTGAAAATTGATGAACCTACACTGCAAATGACCTTCTTGGTTAACAACAGTCCATTCGCAGGTCGCGATGGTAAGTGGGTAACATCTCGTAAATTGCGTGAGCGTCTTCTGAAAGAACTCGAAACAGATGTCAGCTTGCGTGTTGATGAAACCGATAGCCCGGATGCCTTTATTGTATCTGGACGTGGTGAATTGCATTTGGGAATCCTGATTGAAAACATGCGTCGTGAAGGTTACGAACTGCAAGTGTCCAAACCGGAAGTTATCGTTAAGGAAATTGACGGTAAAAAAATGGAGCCAATCGAACGTCTCCTCATTGATATTCCGGAAGAAAGCATGGGTGCAGTTATGGAAAGCCTGGGCTCCCGTAAAGCCGAAATGGTCAACATGATTAATAATGGTACTGGACAGGTTCGCTTGGAATTCCTGATCCCTGCGCGTGGTTTGATCGGTTACACTACAAACTTCCTGACTTTGACTCGTGGCTACGGTGTAATGAACCATGCATTTGACAGCTATGGACCATTTGTTGGCGGTCAAGTAGGTGGACGTCATCAAGGTGTACTCGTATCCACGGAAAACGGCACCTCTACATTTTATGGTATGCTGGGCGTAGAAGATCGTGGTATTTTGTTCTTGGAGCCAGGGACTGAAATTTATGAGGGTATGATCGTTGGTGAGCACACACGTGATAACGACATTGTCGTTAACATCTGTAAGGAAAAACAATTAACAAACGTTCGCTCCGCAACAAAAGATGATACAGTTAAATTGAAAACACCTGTTATCTTCTCTCTGGAGCAGGCGCTTGAATACCTGAATGATGATGAGTATTGTGAAATCACTCCTAAATCCATTCGTTTGCGTAAAAAGATCTTGAACAAAGGTGAGCGCGAGCGTGCGGAGAAACAACGTAAAACAGCACAAGCAAATAGTTAATTCATAGGATTGGTCTTTGGCCACAGCGGCGACGCCCGGAAATGGGATGCGCCGCTGTATGTGTTTTAGGATTGTAAACTTGGAGAAAGCTATATTTCTCAAAACGCAGGAAAAGGTGTTGAAGCATGAGTAATCTTTCGAATGGATTGCCTCCCCGGACACAAAGCGGGAAAAAATCCGCCAAACCGAAAAAAACGAAAAAGAAAAAAAGCTTTTTCAGATCGTTTATGAAGTTTGTCTTATTTCTACTCATTATAGGTATCTTGGCAGCAGGTGGTTATACCTACTATATTTACAATCAGGTAGAGGAAGTTTTGGATACTGGAATCAACAAGGAAGTGCCCAAAACGCAATTAGCTGAGGCTAAGCCTTTGACTATTTTATTGCTTGGAACCGACTATCGCCCTGACCATCCGACGTATTTGTCAGATGTTATTATGGTAGCTACATTGAACCCTAGTACAAAATCGTCTACCATTGTGTCCTTGCCTCGTGATACGCGTCTAGAAATGGATGGGTATAAACCACGCAAGCTGAATGAGTATTATCCGGTGTTTAAGGCTAGAGAGAAAGACTCTGGTGAAGTTGCTGAAGAGCAAATGAAGAAGATGATCGGCAAATATTTAAACATTAATATTGATTATGTAACGGTTATTAACTTCCAGGGCTTTAGAGATGTTGTAGATAATCTAGGTGGCGTAGATGTAACGGTTGATAAAAATATGTGTTATCGAGACCGTGCTGATGGCACCGATATTAACTTGACAGCTGGGGCCAAGCATTTGAACGGTGACCAAGCTCTTGATTTTGTTCGCTACCGCAAGTCGAATTGTCGTCCGAGAACGGCTGAATCTGACGACTTTGATCGCAATCGTCGACAAAATCAGGTGCTTCATTCCCTAATTGACCAAATGCAATCCTTTAATGCTTTGACCAAGTTTAGTGCAATTATTAAATCGGTTGATAAGAATATGATGACTGATATCGAGTCACAGCAAATGAAAAATATCGTACAAACCTATTGGAATATTTCCAAGCAAAATGTAAAATACAATCCTGTATCAGGAACGTGGCGTAGCCCTTATGTGTACATTGATGAGCAACAGCTCGATTTGGCCAAACAAGCGCTACAAGAGGAATTAGCCAAAAAAGCAAGCGACAGCACTGAAGCTTCTTCCAATTCCTGAGTATGTATCTTTTTCCCCGCTTATGTTATACTCGCAGCGAGTAAAGCTCTTATATAGCATAAGGGGATTGAGGTATGTCTAAATTTAAAGTGAACCCAGTCTAGGTCCAGTGAGCAATCACTGGGCCTTTTGTGTCTAATTTTAAAAATGTACAGGCTCTGAGGCTATCTTCAGCTACACCTTTCGTTGCATTATGCTGTTTTGGGGTTCTTTTTTCAGGGAATCAGCAAGTATTGGGTAGCCAGTGAATAGGTATAGGTATGAAACATGAGATTGTCCACGCCGCTTTGGAGGGGATTTAATGAAGAAAATTTTTGTGCTGGATACGAATGTGCTACTGCATGATCCGAAAGCCATTTTTACCTTCAAAGAACATGAAGTTGTTATTCCAGCTGTTGTTCTGGAAGAAATCGACTCCAAAAAACGCAACGCGGATGAGATTGGACGGAATGCCCGTAATGTATCGCGATTGTTGGACGGGTTGAGAGAAGTGGGGCATCTTCACAGTGGCGTTCCACTTCCCCAAGGGGGAAGGCTTAAGGTTGAGTTAAACCACCGGAGTTTTTTGAAAGTTCAGGAGATGTTCGGGGAGGTTTCGAACGATAACCGGATTTTGGCAGTTGCCTTAAATTATCATTTGGAAGAACAGGAGCAATCTGATCCGCGTTCGGTGGTGTTGGTTAGTAAAGACGTATTGGTCAGAATCAAGGCAGATGTATTGGGACTGCTGACTGAAGACTACCTATCCGATAGAACGGGCGATCCAAGTGAGTTGTACCCCGGATACTCAGCGATACAGGTGCATCCGTCCATCATAGATGAATTTTACTCTAACCGTTTTTTACCAATCAAACCACTGAAACTACCTTATACGCTGTATCCACATGAATTTGTTATTTTGAAAGATGAAATGGGCACTGGAAAATCAGCACTGCTGAAAGTAAATCAGGAGGCAGAGCGATTAGAACCTTTGTACTTAAGTAACGAATCGGTGTGGGGAATCAGCGCGCGTAATGCTCAACAACGGATGGCATTGGAGCTTTTGCTTAATGATGATATCCCTCTTGTGACGATTACTGGAAAAGCAGGTACAGGCAAAACGCTACTGGCACTGGCGGCGGGGCTGCTTAAAGTAGAGGATGAGCATCGCTTCAAGAAACTGTTAATTGCTCGGCCTGTTGTTCCTATGGGCAAGGATATCGGTTATTTACCGGGAGAAAAGGAAGAAAAGCTTCGCCCCTGGATGCAGCCAATCTACGACAATCTGGAGTATCTGTTTGATGCCAAAAAATCTGGGGATATCGACAAAATTTTGATGGGCTTGGGCAGTATTCAGGTGGAGGCGCTCACTTATATTCGCGGACGTTCGATACCTGGGCAATTTATTATTATCGATGAGGCGCAAAATTTATCCCGACATGAGATCAAAACGATTGTGTCTCGGGTAGGTGAGGGAAGTAAAATCATTCTGATGGGAGATCCGGAGCAAATTGATCATCCTTACCTAGATGCAGCCAGTAATGGCTTGACCTATGTGGTGGAGCGGTTTAAGCAAGAAGGGATTAGCGGACATATTATGTTGGAAAAAGGAGAACGCTCCAAGCTCGCGCAGTTGGCAGCTGATCTGTTATAATCCCTGATCGTTATTACAAATAATGAAGACCTCGGGAACATCCCGAGGTCTTTTGTTTTGTTCATATCAAAAATCAGAACAATGTAGGTGAGCAAAAACTTACTTAAAACTTAATTCGAGCTTAACTTCAAGAATACCTTTTAAAGCATGTACTTCTGTAGCTTTGACGTATGATATAAGCTGCTGTGGATAGAAGCCGAGATCAAAATCTTCTTCCAGTTTGTTGCGAGTCGTGTCCGGCAATTCCAGTCCGTTAAATACCAGTCGATCTACATGAAATAGAATGGCATTTTTGGGTTCATTCTCTACTGTATAGTGACCTTCTACCCTCAATTTCATCGTTCCTTGCTGACCTTCTACCACAATCTGATCCTGCACGAAGGAAAAGTTGAAGTGATTAAACAATTCATTCTCTGACTTTAAAAAACGGTTAAATTCTTCTTCACGAATGCTTATCGTAATGATTTTTCCATTTGTAATCATGGCACCTTGCTGCTGTTGAATGAATTGGGGTAAATCCTGCATTGCTTGAGCTAATGCTTTAAAGTGTTTATTTACCTCGTATACCCCTACATTCTCCCAATAAGCTGTCATTTCGCCAATTAACTTGCGTAGAGTATCAGGGTTATCACTGGCGTTAACGCCGTCATCTACACGCGACTGGAGTTGGAGAATCCGTTTACGTTGTGCCAGTAGGTTTGTTTTAACCGTCCCCAATTCCGTCGTGGCTTGGGCGACTTGCTGCTCTGTTTTTCGCATAAATTGATAATTGGATTCGTATTCTTGAAGCACATCCTGATCGTGACTAATCAATAATAAGTAATAATCGTACAAAGAGAGAAGTTGCTTTATACTTTTAGCCCCTAGCACTACACTCAGCAGCTTGTCCCTTTCTCCCATATAGTAAGATCGCAGCACAGAACCTGCACGCTTACGTTGTAGGTTCATTTGCTCCTGTTGATCAGCTAGACTACTACGCAGTTCCTGCTGACGCTGTAAAAGAGCCTGCTGTTCCTGACTAATCCGCTCGATTTCATGGTCGATCTCCACGATAGACAGGCTATCTTGTAAAATCTGATTTTCTTCAGGAGAGGGAGCGGCCAAAGTAGGACGTACATATATGGAAGTCAGCATCATTATGAGGACCAGCAGGGTGCAGATCGCGATTTTTATTCGTTTATTCATTTAGTTTCCCCTTTTATGTATTCCAGAAAAAGACTAATGGTAATGTATATGATCCTTTTTTATTCTTTAACCATTCATTTTATTGTACAGCAGTCAGAGCATGCGTGAAACCCGAAACTGTTTACTTCACGTATGAGTTCTGGCAGAAATGGAAATACAATTTAGTATCAAATAGATTCTATGAACTCTACGAGAGGCATAGGAATGAATAAACAGCTTTTATACCCTATTCAAATACCGGCAAGATCGGTTCATGAAGACGGTTATTTCAGGATGTTGTTAGGAGGGCTAGAGGCATGACTGCAATAAGACAAGATGCATGGAGTGCGGAAGATGACTTGATATTGGCGGAGGTGACATTGCGGCATATCCGGGAAGGTGGAACACAGCTCGCTGCGTTTGAGGAGGTTGGACAAAAAATAGGTAGAACCTCTGCGGCATGCGGCTTTCGTTGGAATAGCTGCGTGCGCAAACGTTACGATGAAGCGATTAGCATTGCCAAAGCGCAGCGCCAGAAGCGCAGTTATATTCGCAAGCAGAGCCCAGTAGGTGTATCGCAGGTAGCGGCCTTTGCCACGCTCGATACAGTCGAAGGGGGATACAGAACCGATGGCACGAGTGAAGATACGTTATCTATTGATGCCGTAATTCGCTTCTTGCGTCAATGGAAGGGATCTGTGCAGGAGACTAATCGGCAGATTAAGATGCTGGAGAAAGATTTGCGGGAAAAGGAAGAAGAATTAAATCAGCTTCGCTCCATTAATGACCGGCTGTCCAAAGAAGTGAATGATGTGCAGACCGACTATCGTGTTGTAAATGATGATTATAAAGCTCTGATTCAGATTATGGACCGTGCCCGGCGTTTGGCTTTAATCACTGAAGATGAGGAAGAGCTTAAATCCAGGTTCAAAATGGACGCTAATGGGAATCTGGAGCGCATTGAGTAGCAAGATTACAATAGCTATCTAAATAAAACGTCAACTATCGCTTGGCCGTAGTTGGCGTTTTTTTGTTATTACATTGGAGTGCATATGATATAGTAGAAAAAAAGATGGAAGCGAGACGATACAAAGTGATTGATATTATTGGAGCGGGTTCGCTGGGATTGCTGTTTGCCGGGAGATTATCGGCCTCGGGTGCTACAGTAAGGCTGTGGACACGAACACTTGAGCAGGCACACATCATTGCTCGTGAAGGGATTACTGTGCTTGATAAGGAGGGACAGGTGGCTGTTCATGTATCGGGGGACCAATTAAAGGTAGCGCCATTGGCAGATTGGCAACGGTTAAATTCACAGACTTCGGCACGGTGGATCATGTTTTTGACCAAACAGGGGGCGATAGAAGAAGTATTAGAGCAGATCCAGCCTGCGGCTCAAACGGAAACAGGTACAGGGATTATTTGTTTGCAGAATGGAATCGGTCATATAGAACGCATCAGGCAGGCGTGGCCTAAAGCTGTAGTATATCCTGCTGTGACAACCGAAGGAGCCAAGAAACAAGGCGCAGCATCCATTGTGCATGCAGGATTGGGCGTGACTGAAATTGGATATTCGGAGGAAGTAGAGGGAGAGCATAACACTGATTTCAAACAATATGTGCTAAATCGGCTGCTTGCAGCAGGATTTGACGTTTGCTTGTCGAAAGAAATCGAGAAAGGGATTTATCGCAAGTTGTTGATTAACGCTGTGATCAATCCACTGACAGCCGTATGGCGAGTTCGGAATGGCGAGCTGCTATCGGAGCCTGTTCGAATACATATGATGCGTAAGCTGTATGATGAAGGCATTCAAGTATATGAAGCTCATGGTATCCGCTGGGAAAGCGCATGGTGGGATCAAATTATGGATGTTTGCCAGGCAACGGCAGAGAATCACTCGTCTATGCTAGCTGATGTACTTGCACATTCCATGACCGAAGTTGCTTCCATTAACGGGCAACTGGTGCAGATGGCAAAGCGAGCTGGGATTAGTGCGCCAACTCATGAGGTATTGTGGCAATTAATTGAAGGAATGCGGCTAAAAGAGGGGTGATCAGTTGAGTCTTATACAAGGTACTATTATCACTTTCAGTATTCTTCCCTTTTTTCCGTTTTTGATCGTGTTTGCGGTTTGTCGCTACATTCTGAAAATGGAAAAGAAGAAATCATTGCTTACTTCTATGGATATCACCACTTTTTTTCTGATATTTTCCGTCGCAGCACTCTTTAATGTCCTATTTACATCCCGATTCGGTTTTTATTTGATTCTACTGCTCTTGTTACTGGCATTGGGTTTAATTGGAGGAGCTCAAAACCGAATAAAAGGAAAGGTTGATGGTAAAAGATTATGTAGAGCGGTCTGGAGATTAACTTTTATGGCGATGACATTGGCGTATACTTTGTTGACTGTTGTTGGTATATTTAAAAATATATTCAACTCTATGTGATGAAATATGACATGAAATGATGAAAAAATATGAATTAATCATGTTTTTTTGAAAAAAAAGCTCAATTTGAAGAAATGTAATGTAGATTTTTTTGACCGCTGGTTGTATAATCTATAAACATATACCACTTTAGAACTAGGGGGAAAACGCTAGATGAAAAGGAAAAGCTTTTTAGTCCTTTTGACACTCGTTCTTGCAGTTGGCGCACTGCTCGCAGGTTGCGGCGGCAAGAATGATACCAATGGTAAGGGCGCACAAGAAAACACCTCGACTACGCCGGCCCCGGCCGACAAGCAAATTTTGCGCGTTAACCTTTCTTCCGAGCCGCCAACCTTCGATCCGGCACAAGCTCAGGATAGTCAAACCAACGCGGTTCTGAAAACTTTGTATGAAGGTCTCGTACGTATGGGTCCTGACGGCAAAGAAATCCCTGGCGTTGCTGAATCTTGGAAAATCTCCGATGACGGCAAAACCTACACGTTCAAACTTCGTGATACTGCAAAATGGAGTAATGGCGACCCAGTCAAAGCAAGCGACTTCGTATTCGCTTGGCAACGGGTATTGGATCCTTCAACGGCTCCTGCACCTCCATATGCTTACCAATTGTACTATATCAAGAATGCTGAGGGCTACAACCTGAGCACTTCGAAATCTTATAAAGGAACAAAAGTTACAGACTTTAAAGATGTAGGTGTCAAAGCTGTTGATGACCATACATTGCAAGTAGAGCTGGAACACCCAACTCCTTACTTCTTGGGATTGACTTCTTTCTACACTTTCTATCCTGTAAACCCTTCTATTAAAGGTAATGACAAGTGGGCAGTTCAGAAAGATAGCATGATTACTAACGGACCTTTCACATTAACGGCTTGGGATAGCGGTCAAAAGATCGAAGTTTCCAAGAACGAAAACTATTGGGGTAAAGACGAAATCAAGTTGAGCAAAATCACTATGTCCCTTGTAAACAGTGGAGCAACTGAACTGGCTTCGTACAGAAGTGGACAACTTGATTATTCAGGTATGCCAACAGGTGAAATTCCTACTGACCAAATTACGGCTGTGAAAAACGAATTGCCTAATGAATTTAAGGCTAAAGGAATTGCAAGTACGTACTACTATCTGTTTAATGTAACAGAAAAACCATTTAACAATGCTAAAATCCGTAAAGCGTTTGCGATGGCTATTCAACGCCAACCGATCGTTGAACGTGTAACAATGGGCGGTCAAATTCCTGCTTACGGCTTTGTACCTCCAGGCATAAAAGGAGTTTCTCAAGAATTCCGTAGCGAGCATAAAGATGATTTCTTCAAAGAAGACTTCACTGAAGCGAAAAAATTGCTTCAAGAAGGTATGAAAGAAGAAGGCATGACTACGCTTCCTACAATAACTATGCTGTACAACTCCAGTGAAAGTCACCAAAAGATTGCTTTGGCAGTAGCTGATATGTGGAAGAAAAATCTTGGTGTAGATGTTAAAACTCAAAACCAAGAGTGGGGCGTATTTATCCAAACACGTAACAAGCTGAATTTCCAAATCGCTCGTGGTGGTTGGTCTGCTGACTATAATGATCCAATGACATTCCTGGATATGTGGACAACAGGCAATGGTAACAACAACTCAGGTTATGCTAACCCTGCGTATGATGAATTGATTAAAGCTGCTAAAACAGAAACTGATCCAGCTAAACGCATGGAAGATTTTGCGAAAGCAGAGAAAATTTTGGTTCAAGATGATATGGTAATGCTTCCGATCTATTACTATTCAAATGTTTCTTTAACGAAACCGAATGTTAAAGACATTGGACTTGACTTTAGTGGAGCAATTGATTTCACAAGAGCGTATATTACACAGTAACTGAAGCTTAATTCTGAAGTTTGATAGTTACTTCGGGATATATATGTGGATTGAACCATATATATCCCGTTTTTTTTGTGTGTCCTAGTCTTTTCCATCATCATGTAACCATGCAAATAAGTAGATTGGACAGTCCAATTCTATTTCGATAAAATCGAATGGTGTCGAAAATAATTTATGGGGGGTGTAAACGGGCAATGACGCGTTATTTGATCAGTAAATTTTTCTATATGTTGCTGTCTTTGTTCATTCTGATCTCTGCGACGTTTTTTCTCATGAAAGCAATTCCGGGTAACCCCTTCATGAGTGAAAAAGCGACTTCTCCTGAGATTCAAGCCCGGTTAATGGAGCAATATGGGCTGGATAAGCCTGTATATGTCCAATATTTTAAATACTTAGGTGATATTGCTTCAGGTGATTTTGGTATTTCTATGAAAAAGCTGAATCAAAGTGTAACTGACATTATCGGACAAACGTTTACGGTTTCCCTCAAACTCGGTTTTGTTGCCATAATCGTGTCGATAATTGTCGGTATCTTGCTAGGAATGCTAGCAGCTTTGTATCATCGTAGGCTCATAGATAACGTCGCTATGGTATTAGCTATCATGGGGATTGCGGTTCCCAGCTTCGTTCTGGCATCGTTAATTCAATTTTTCTTTGCTCAACAGTTAGGCTGGTTTAATGTTATGGGCTTTGAAGGCCCGATGGATTACTTCTTGCCAGTTGCGGCTCTATCTGCTTCACCGATTGCGTTTATCGCTCGACTAACGCGTTCCAGCATGCTGGAAGTACTCCATGCAGATTACATTAAGACTGCCAAGGCTAAAGGTTTGAAATCCATTACAATTATGTTCAAACACGTTATACGTAATGCCATTCTTCCAGTTGTTACCTATGTAGGACCAATGACAGCCAATATTATTACGGGTTCGGTTGTTATTGAACGAATCTTCGGGATTGGCGGTATCGGTAAGGTGTTCGTAGATAGTATTACAACCCGTGATTATACGATGATTATGGGAGTTACTATTTTTTACGGTATTTTGTTGATGGTGGCACGTTTTATTACGGATATTGCATATGGATTTATTGATCCGCGGATTAAGCTTACTGGCGGGAAGGAGGGATAACTTTATGTCTGTTAAAGATAATGCTGTGAACTTGGATAAACTTCAGGTGAAACCGGAAGATTTCCAGAGGGTCGGAGCGGATGAAAAGCAGTCTGAAGTTATTCAGCGTGAAAGCTTATCCGCTTGGCGAGATGCTTGGGAGCGTCTTCGTAAAAATAAATTGGCTATGACGAGCTTAAGCGTTTTGGTTCTCATAGTGCTTGCTTCAATTATTGGTCCAATGCTGTCGCCATACGATGACCGCACGAATGATTTGTTGAGCACCAATCTTCCTCCATCGGCGGAACATTGGTTCGGAACAGATGATCTGGGGCGTGATATGTTTGTACGTACTTGGATGGGCGCTCGGATTTCATTGATTATTGGTTTGGCTGCTGCAATGATTGACTTGATGATTGGTGTAATTTATGGTGGAATTATGGGTTACTTTGGTGGCCGCGTTGATGAAATCATGAATAAATTTTCTGAAATCTTGTATTCCATTCCTTACTTGCTTGTTACAATTCTGTTGCTGGTTGTACTGGAGCCAAGTATCACCACCATTATTATTGCGCTCTGTGTAACAGGGTGGATTAACATGTCGTGGATTGTACGTGGTGAAATGCTGCAACTTAAAAACCGAGAATTCGTACTTGCTTCCCGTTCAATGGGTGCTGGTGCAGGTCGTTTGTTGTTCCGTCACTTGTTGCCTAACGCGGTAGGACCAATCATTGTCACATTGACCTTGACGGTTCCAAGTGCTATTTTCTCCGAGGCATTCCTGAGCTTCCTTGGATTAGGGGTACAGGCTCCTCAGGCATCGCTGGGTTCAATGATTGAATCAGCTTTGACAGGGTGGATGTATTACCCTTGGCGGATGCTTTTCCCAGCAGGTTTGATCAGTTTGATTATGCTTGCGTTCAACCTTTTTGGCGACGGCTTGCGTGATGCGCTTGATCCGAAGTTGAAGAAATAGGAGGTGAGATCATGGTGAGTAGCAACAATTTAATTGAAGTTGAAGGCCTTAAAAAGTATTTTAATGTTGGCAAAAACCGTGTGCTCAAAGCGGTGGATAACCTGAATTTCTATATTCGTGAGGGTGAAACGCTGGGTATGGTTGGCGAATCCGGTTGTGGTAAGTCTACAGCGGGTCGTACTATTTTGCGCTTGTATGAGCCTACAGCAGGTAGCGTACGTTTTAACGGCACAGATATTTACAAATTATCACCGGGGAAAATGAAAGCAATGCGTCGTGATATGCAGATGATCTTTCAAGATCCGTATGCATCATTGAACCCGCGTTTTACCGTGTCTGATATTATTGGTGAGGCACTAGATATTCACAATATGGCTGGTAGCCGTGCAGAACGTAAGAAACGGATTGAGGAGTTACTCGATCTGGTTGGTTTGAACCCTGACCATGCAACACGCTATCCGCATGAGTTTTCTGGTGGTCAACGTCAGCGGATCGGTATTGCCCGTGCATTGGCTGTTAATCCTAAGTTCATCATTTGTGATGAGCCGATTTCAGCGCTTGACGTATCTATTCAGGCTCAAGTTGTCAACCTGTTGAAAGAGCTTCAAGAACGTCTTGGTCTGACGTACCTGTTCATTGCGCATGATCTGTCGATGGTCAAGCACATCAGTGATCGGGTAGCTGTAATGTATAGAGGCAGAATGGTGGAGCTTGCTGAAAGCTCTGAATTATATGCCAATCCGATTCATCCGTATACGAAAATGCTTTTGTCGGCGATTCCACTTCCTGATCCGGAAGTTGAAGCCAACAAAAAGCGAATTATTATGCCTGATGATCAAGGCGGACCGATTCATAACGCGTCCGATAATAAGGCAGGGGCTTATAATCTGGAAAATGCCACGCTTATCGAAGTGTCTAAAGGACATTTTGTAGCTGAACCTTACGCTTGATTTTGTTCTATACACCAACCGCCGAGTTATTCGGCGGTTTTTTTGTAGGAAGCTTTGACGTGGACATGGGCTTTCGGTACAATCAAGCAGTAAGGTTTTGGTGGAGACAGGAGGCAGACCCATGAAAATAGTTCCGGAAACGCTTCGCGGAGGGTCGGCTTTGGCAGAAGACTATATACAGGGTACAGGACGCGCAAGCGATTTGTATGAATATGATATTCTGCACGCCGATGCTTATGCCCAACGGGCGAAGTGGCTGGATAAGACGGAGCATCTGCGATTAAACCGTAAGGATGTCGTAGCATGTCTTCGTATATACAATGAGCAACACAATTCGCATGAGGCGGTTCATACTTCATTGGACCGTTTGGAAAGCCCAGATGCTTTAGTAGTAGTTGGCGGACAGCAAAGTGGCCTGTTCACAGGCCCGATGCTGGTCATTTATAAAGCCGCTACGATTATTAAAGCAGCTAGAGAAGCTGAAGAACGGCTTGGACGTCCGGTTATTCCAATTTTCTGGATTGCTGGTGAAGATCATGACTGGGACGAGGTCAATCATACATACGTAATGGCAAAAGACCCGCAAGCAGTTAAAATCAAGCTGAATAAGCAGCCTGAACGTCGTTCTTCAGTTAGTGCTATTAAAGTCGATACGGTTGAGTGGAAGCAAGCTATGGCGGATATAGAGCAATGCTTGCCAGATTCAGAACATAAGACCGATATTATGCACATGATTGAGCAGGGTTTGACAGAGTCATATGGACTAAGTGATGCCTTTGCCAAGCTGATGGGTCGTTTGTTTGGTACCTATGGATTGGTGCTCATGGATTCTGCAGATCCTTTGCTGCGCAAGCTAGAGACATCCGTTTTTAGACAGTTGGTTCAGCACAATGATGAGTTGGAGACAGCGTATAGGACAACCGCTACGCGGATCGTGGACTATGGTTATCATTTACAAGCGGATGTGCATGAAGGTGGTGCGAACCTTTTTTACATTCATGAAGAGGAACGCCTACTGCTTTTCAAAAAAGCTGGATTATTCACAGATCGACGCGGTTTAGTGGCGTTTACAGCGGATGAACTGCTTGAAGAGATAGATAGACACCCCGAACGTTTTAGTAACAATGTACTAACCCGTCCTCTCATGCAGGATTCACTGTTCCCCGTACTGGCATCTGTGCTGGGTCTAGGAGAAATTGCCTACTGGGCAATTACACGGGATGCTTTCGAAGTGTTGGAGATGCAGATGCCAATACTGCTGCCGCGTATGTCTTTTACATTGATGGAGCCAGGTGTGGAGAAGCATATGCTTAAGTACGAGCTAACTTTTGGTCAAGTTAGAGACGGGCTTGAGGAACGGAAAAAGCAATGGATCGCCACTCAAGATCAGCTTGGAATGCAGGATCAGTTTTCCGAGGCTAAGGATGCTTTTGTCCGCATCTATAAACCGCTTATACAGCAGACAGGGATGATAGAGAAAGGTTTGCTACAGCTCGGAGAAACCAACTGCGAGAAAATTCTGGGGCAGATTTCCTATCTGGAGGCAAAGGTGCAGGAAGCGCTGCTTCGGCAAAATGGAACAGCACTTCGCCACTGGGATCATATCGAGTGGTCGCTTTTCCCATTTGGACAGCCGCAGGAGCGTGCATATACGATCTATCATTTTCTGAATCGTTATGGTCTCGACCTGATGAATATGATTATGAACGTACCATTGGATCTGTCGGGAACGCATCGTGTGATTTATGTATAATGATCATAAACGAATTTAACTAATATTTAGGAGGAAATAACAAATGACTTCCCATTCCCTGCAAAATAGCATTATTCACGATCTTAACTTGGCCCCTGAAGGTCATTTGAAAATTGATTGGGTAGAAGCCCATATGCCGGTATTGAACCGTATACGTCAACAATTCGAGCAAGAGCAGCCTTTTGCTGGTCTGAAGGTAACGATTTGTTTACATCTGGAGGCCAAAACTGCTTACCTGGCTAAAGTGGTACAAGCAGGTGGAGCACAGGTCACCATTACGGGTAGTAATCCTTTGTCGACACAAGATGATGTTTGCGCTGCATTAGTAGAAGATGGCGTTACGGTATTAGCTAAATACAATCCAGATCCAGAGGAATTCAAGAATTTGCAAATCAAGGCTCTGGAAACTAAGCCAGATCTCATTATAGATGACGGTGGTGACCTGGTTACTCTGTTGCAATCTGAACGGCCTGATCTGATTTCTACGATCCGTGGAGGAGCAGAGGAAACCACTACAGGGATTATTCGTTTGAAGGCCTTGGAAAAAGAAGGGCAACTTCACTTTCCGATGGTAGCTGTAAATGATGCTTACTGTAAATATTTGTTCGACAATCGCTATGGTACAGGCCAGTCAGCTTTCGACGGTATTATTCGTACGACTAATCTGGTTGTGGCAGGAAGTACAGTGATTGTGGTGGGTTATGGATGGTGCGGCAAGGGGGTTGCAATGCGTGCGAAAGGGCTGGGAGCCAACGTGGTTGTAACGGAAGTTGATCCAATCAAGGCTGTAGAAGCCCATATGGATGGTTTTCATGTATTGCCAATGGTGGAAGCTGCCAAACTGGGCGACTTCTTCATTACAGTAACTGGAAATAAAGCTGTAATTACAGGGGAACACTTTGATGTTATGAAGGATGGAGCTGTGCTGTGTAACGCAGGGCATTTTGATGTGGAGGTTAGCAAGCCTGAGCTTGCTAAACGCTCCGAATCCATTCGCACAGTGCGTCGCAATATCGAAGAATACCGCTTTAAAGATGGACGTAAAATGTATTTGCTCGCAGAAGGGCGCCTCGTGAATCTAGCTGCCGCTGACGGTCATCCAGCAGAGATTATGGATACGACATTTGCTCTTCAGGCACTTGGCTTGAAATATGTGAATGATCGTTACAACGAGCTGGGTAAAGCTGTGATTAATGTACCTTATGAAATTGATGAGCAAGTGGCTCGATTCAAGCTTGATAGTCTGGGAATCAAGATTGATACATTAACAGAAGACCAAAAGGTCTATCTGGACAGCTGGAACGCCTAATCTATTTTCGGTCACGATGTCCGCTGCAGAAATGGTGCATTTTTAAGCAAGTACTTGTATAGGTTGACATGATGGATAGAGAATAAGCCCTTTATTCCGTGTTGTTTCGAAACCTGATGCATATTGTCGGGGGTTCGACTTCATGGGATAAGGGGCTTTTTGGCATCTTATGACGCGGGGCAACAATAACAGACATTATGCCCGAGTTCTAGGTTTATCACTTTTTCGTAATGAAAAAGAGGTCTTTGATTTTTTAAAGCGAATCTATTATGCTTAGGTGGTGGAAAGTGGGCCAAAGTGGGAGAATGGGGTAAGGGGTGACGAAACCAATGTTTATGGGGGAGTTCCAACATAGCATTGATGAGAAGGGTCGGCTTACTGTCCCGGCCAAGTTTCGTGAACTTCTCGGTGCCTCGTTCGTGGTTACCCGCGGGCTGGACCAATGCCTCTTCGTGTATCCTATGGATGAGTGGGCTGTCATGGAGAAAAAACTTAAAGCACTGCCTTTGATGAAGGCTGATGCGCGTGCGTTTACCCGGTTTTTTTTCTCGGGAGCGACTGAATGCGAATTGGACAAACAGGGCAGGGTAAATTTACCGGGGAATTTGTGCGAATACGCCAAGCTTACAAAAGAGTGCGTCGTATTGGGAGTGTCCACCCGGGTAGAGATTTGGAGTAAGCACACTTGGGAGCAATATTTCAACCAATCAGAAGAAGCATTTAACGACATTGCTGAGAAATTGGTTGATTTCAACTTTGAATTGTAATTTAGGAGGTCAGCCGTTTGTTTCACCACATTACCGTACTCAAGGAAGAAGCAACACAGGCACTAAACATCAGGCAGGACGGGATTTATGTGGACTGCACGTTGGGAGGGGCAGGACACAGTTCCGTCATTGCATCACAGCTTGGCCCTGAGGGGAGGCTTATTGCCTTTGATCAGGACGACTGGGCATTGAACAATGCACGAGAGAAGCTGTCAGCCTATGAAGGAAAGATTTCATTAGTGAAATCCAACTTCCGCCACTTGCAGGACAAGCTGGCCGAACTGGGATTGCCCGAAAAAGACGGCGTCCCGCAGGTCCAGGGTATTTTGTTCGACCTGGGTGTATCCTCGCCCCAGTTCGATGAGGGGGAGCGGGGATTCAGTTACAATCATGATGCACCGCTAGATATGCGGATGGATCAGAGCAGTTCGCTTACGGCATATGAAATTGTTAATGAATGGCCGGAAGCGGAGATTGCGCGTATTCTGTTTCAATATGGAGAAGAGAAGTTCTCCAGGCGGATCGCGAAGATCATGGTTGAACGTAGAATGAACAAGCCTATTCACACAACGGGGGAACTTGTCGATATTATCAAAGAAGGAATTCCGGCTGCGGCACGCAGAACCGGGGGACATCCGGCTAAACGCAGTTTTCAGGCTTTGCGGATTGCTGTGAATGATGAGTTGGGTGCACTGGAAGATACTTTGCATCAGGCAGTAAGATGTCTGGCTCCAGGGGGCAGAATTTCGGTTATTACGTTTCATTCCTTGGAGGATCGGATATGCAAGCATATTTTCAAGGAGTATTTGGCGAAAAGCATCTATCCGTCTGACTTGCCGATTCTGGATGACAAAATGGTAGGCGATTTAAAGCTGGTGAATCGTAAGCCGATTGTGGCATCAGAAGAAGAGTTAGAGCTTAATCCACGATCCCGGTCAGCCAAGCTGAGAGTTGCCGAAAAATTGTAAATTTAATGGAGAAGGAGAGGCGACATGGCTTATACACGCGGTAATTTGGCTGTAAAAGAAAGAGCCCGTCAGGAACAGGTTCAGCAACAACGGTATCGTGAGACCACTAAAGTCGTTACACGCCGCAGAGAGCTGCCGATTCGAGAAAAGCTGCTGTATCTATTGACACTTGTAGCATGCATTGTCATTGCGGGGACGTTGATTGGCAGATATGCGCACATTTATCAAATTAATTATGCGATTAATACAGCCAGCAAGGACATTTCCAAATTACAGACCAATATCGCCCAATTGAAGATTCAGAAGGAACGTCTGGAGAATCAGATTGTGCCTACTGCAAAGGAACAGGGATATATCGAACCAACAAGAGAGCCCATTCGTGTGGAAAAGCAGGCTGCCAAATAGTTAAGAGCATAGCATCAAGCTATGCTCTGACGTATATTTTTTTGCAGAGAGGTTTGAGCTATGGTCAAAAGAATAAAGCTTCGCACACTGCTGATAGGGGGATGTATTACCCTCTTTTTTCTTGTTCTGCTACTTAAAGTATTTTGGATTCAAGTTGTGAGTGGGGAATACTGGCATAATCAGGTAGTTGCACAGATAGAAAGAGACCAGGTGATTCAGCCCAAGCGTGGAACTATAATGGACCGTAAAGGGAATGTACTAGCTACGGATGCACCGGCTTACACGGTGGTTGTCAACCCTAGCATCATTCAGGAGTATGATCTGGAGAATGAGGTTGTAGCCAAGCTGCATCAGTTTCTCCAAACGCCTGAGGATGAACTGAGAAGACATCTATCTGCAAAGGATAAAAAGGGTAACTATTTAAAAAACCGTGAGATTCGTAATGGAGGCTGGAAGGTAGACCCTGAGGTGAAGGCACAGGTGGATACATTCAAAGAGTATTTGAAGGATAAGTATGAGGTAGTTGGAGCTGTGGACACTGTTCAGGAATCCAAACGCTATTATCCAGAAAATAAGCTGGCTTCTCATGTCCTTGGCTATTTGCGAAAAGATGGTACAGCAGGTATGGGGTTGGAAGCTTATTACAATAAAGAGCTCTCCGGCACGGCTGGAAAGCTTCTATATCAGCGGGACCGAAAGGGAGTTCCTCTTCAGGGATCGGAAAGTGTCTATGAGCCGGCACAAAATGGTAAAAATTTAAAGCTGACGATTGATGATACGATTCAGTATTATATAGAGGATGCCATGCAGGAAGCTATCGCAAAGTATAATCCCAAAACGATGACTGTCGTAGCGGCTGATCCCAAAACGATGGATGTTCTCGGTTTGGCGACTTATCCGAATTTTAATCCCAATACATATGGGAGTACACCTTTGGAAAATTTCCGTAATAATGCTACTCAGTCTATCTACGAACCAGGCTCCACGTTTAAGATAGTAACCTTGGCTGCTGCGGTTCAAGAAAAGGTATTTAATCCGAATGAGACCTACCAATCTGGTATGATTCGTGTCGGAGGCTGGGATATTCGTGACGTAAGCCGTAGCTGGGGAACATTAACCTATCTTCAAGGGGTCAAGCGTTCAAGTAACGTCGGTTTTGTCCATTTGGGGCTGGATAAGCTGGGTGGCGAGAGACTGAAGAAGTATATCAATAACTTTGGGTTTGGTGTCAAAACAGGCATTGATCTTCCGAGTGAGTCTACCGGTGCTATCACATTCCATACCCAGTACAAATCCGAAGTCGCAACGGCTTCATATGGACACGGACGGGTTCAGGTAACGCCAATTCAGCAGGTGGCAGCGATCTCGGCGATTGCTAACGGTGGGAAGTTGATGCAGCCTCATCTGGTGAAGGAAATTATAAACCCAGATACAGGCGAAGTGCAGACGATTCAACCGAAGGAAGTCCGCCAAGTGATTACTCAGGAATCTGCAACTCAGACAAGCAGCTATCTGGAGCAGGTCGTGTCTGACCAGGAAATTGGTACGGGACGTCTAGCTTACATCGACGGATATCGTGTTGCTGGTAAAACAGGGACAGCGACGAAAGTCGTCGGAAAAGTTTACGATCATTCGAAGGATGTCGTGTCATTTATTGGTTTTGCACCAGTAAATGATCCGAAAATAGCTGTCTTGGTAGTTATGGATGAACCTAACAAATCGGTAGGCGGCGGTACAGCAGCAGCACCTGTGTTTAAAAAAATCGTGTCCCAATCGCTGCAATATATGGGGGTTCCCAAAACGGGAACCAAAACGAATAAATCAGGTGGGGCTGCAGCGAAAACGGTGAATTTGCCAACGGTACCACAATTAACAGGCCAAGTGAAGAAGGATGCGCAAAACGCATTGCTCAAACAGGGGATTGCTTACGAAACGGTAGGTAAAGGCTCCAAAATTGTTCGTCAGTATCCTGAAGCAGGCGTCAAAATGAAACCGGGACAGCGCATCTATTTGCTGACAGAGGATAGTGCCAACATGACTATTCCCGATTTTACAGGTGTCTCGTTACGTGACACACTTCAAGTTCTGACGCTTATGAAGGTTGGTGTTCAGGTAAGCGGGGAAGGGTATGTTGTCTCTCAAAAGGCACAAATGGTAAATGGCAAGCGGGTCGTCAGTGTGACGCTTCAGCCGGCCAAAGAAACAGTGACCGGAGTGAAGCCGGAGGAAACACAGGACTCGACTACTGGAGTTGCAGCTAACGAGACAGGCAATGCAACGAAAACGGAAGCCGATACTAAAACCAAAGCCGATACTACTGCGAATACTGAAACAAATGCGGGAACTCCAAAGGGAGGAATATCTGCTGTAGCAGATGAGAAAAGTGCTGCCGCGATTAAAGGCGAAGATAACTGATAGCTTGTTCTAATGTCCGTTCTTTTGAATATTCATGAGGTAAGACATGTTATGAGTATTTGAGGAACGGAGGGGGCGCGTTTGAAAAAATCTAACGTGACCATGCGGCGTAGGCTGGTATGGGGGCTACTGGGATTGTTTGTACTGTTTGCGGCCTTGTCGATCCGGCTCGCCTATGTTCAATTGGGTAAAGGAGGCGAGCTCTCAGCCAAGGCTGAGGATTCGTGGCGCCGCAATATTCCTTTTGCCGCCAAGCGTGGCGAAATTTTGGATCGACAGGGTACTGCGCTGACCTATAATGTCAGTTCGCCGACTGTCATGGCGATACCAGTACAGATTAAGGAGCCGGAAGAAACGGCTCGCAGGCTGGCGCCGTTGCTAGATATGAGTGAGGATAAAGTGCTCAAGCTGATTACCAAACGAACAGCAAGCCAAAAACTTCAGCCCGGTGGACGAAAAATTACGATGGAGAAAGCCCAGAAAATTCGTGATTTGAAGCTGCCGGGTATCGTTGTTGCTGAAGACAACAAACGTTATTATCCTTATGGTGATCTAGCGGCTCATATTCTTGGATTTACCGGAATCGATAATCAAGGGCTGACAGGCGTAGAGAAGCAGCAAAACAGTAAGCTTCGGGGAATCGATGGAAGCATCGCGTATTTATCAGACGCAGGTGGCCGTCTGATGCCTGGTTCTTCTGAAAAGTACATTGAACCGAAGGATGGACTGAATTTACAATTAACCATTGATAAATCGGTGCAATCCATTATGGAACGAGAGCTTGACCAAGCCATGGTCAAATTTCAGGCGAAGTCCGCGCTGTCTATTGCGATGAACCCGAAGACGGGTGAAATATTAGGCATGGCTGGACGGCCAAGCTATGAGCCAGCGCTTTACAAGCAATATGCGCCTGAAATTTATAATCGCAATCTGCCGATTTGGATGACATATGAACCTGGGTCTACTTTTAAAATTATTACACTTGCCGCTGCCTTGGAAGAAAAGAAGGTCAATCTCAAAAATGACCGTTTCTTTGATCCGGGATATATTGAAGTTGGTGGAGCACGTCTGCGTTGTTGGAAAAAAGGCGGGCATGGCAGCCAAACCTTTCTTCAAGTGGTGGAAAATTCATGCAATCCCGGTTTTGTAACGTTGGGACAACGTCTGGGCAAAGAAACACTGTTCAAGTACATTCGCAATTTCGGCTTCGGCAGCAAAACAGGAATTGACATGATTGGTGAGGGCAATGGCATTTTGTTCAAGCTACCTCAGGTCGGACCTGTAGAGCTGGCTACTACGGCCTTTGGTCAAGGGGTATCTGTCACTCCGATTCAGCAGGTTACGGCTGTATCGGCAGCAATCAATGGTGGCAATCTTTATAAGCCTCACATTACAAAAGGCTGGATTCAGCCCGGAACTGGAAAGGTTCTCGAAAAAGTGGAGCCGGAACTGGTGCGTAGAGTTGTTTCAGAGGATACCTCTCGACAGGTAAGGGAAGCGCTGGAAAGTGTCGTCGCTAAAGGTACAGGTCGCCCTGCCTTTATTGAGGGTTACCGGGTTGGAGGTAAAACGGGGACAGCACAAAAGGTAATTAACGGACGTTATTCTTCCTCGGAGCATATTGTATCCTTTATTGGTTTTGCTCCGGCGGATGATCCGCAAATCGTCGTCTATACTGCTGTCGATAATCCGAAAGGGATTCAATTCGGCGGTGTGGTTGCTGCTCCAATCGTGCAAAATATTTTAAAGGATGCACTGATTGCCTTGAAAATACCACCTCGTACCAATCAAATTGCCAAAGAGTACAAGTATGGCGAAAATCCGATTGAAACGGTACCTGATCTGGTAGGTGCCACTGCAGCTGATTTATATGAAGATATGAATATGAACTTTATGCTCGTGAAATCTGGGTCAGGCAAGACGGTCGTAAGTCAGGCACCGAAGCCAGGCTCTCGATTGGAACGAGGATCAACGATCCGTATATATATGGGGGATTGATAGGTTCTTTTTATACCATACTATGAATAACGAGAGAGCAATGGAGGAATGTAAGATGCAGCTTCAACAATTGGCTTCACTGCTGGCCGTTTCCCGAGTGGTGGGTGACGGTACAGTGGATTGCCGAGGAATCGGGGCGGATTCACGTCGTGTCCAGCCGGGAGACTTATTTCTGTGCTTGCCTGGTTTTACAGTGGACGGACATGACTATGCTGGGCAGGCCGTTGCGTCTGGGGCGGCGGCTTTGGTCGTAGAGAGAGAACTGGATGTGCCTGTCCCGCAGCTTGTCGTTAAGGATGCGCGACATGCCATGGCGGTTTTGGCGGATTATATGTTTGATTCGCCAAGCCGCCGTATGCGTATGATCGGCATAACCGGAACGAACGGGAAAACAACGATAACATACCTGATTGAAAAAATTATGAAGGACGCCGGGGTGAATACCGGGCTGATTGGTACGATTCAAATGCGTTATAACGGCCAGTCTTACCCTATGTCCGGCACTACGCCCGAAGCGGTAGAACTGCAACGTTATCTCGGAAATATGGCAGAGCAAGGAGTTCAATGCTGTGTCATGGAGGTATCCTCACATGCGTTGGAGCAGGGCCGTGTCAAAGGAACAGATTTTCGTACCGCTATATTTACAAACCTAACGCAGGACCATTTGGACTATCACAACACGATGGAGGAGTACCGCGCTGCCAAGGGACTTTTGTTTTCCAGATTGGGAAATGCCTTCTCGCGTGATGCATCCAATAGTAAATATGCTGTTCTGAATGCAGACGATCCGGCCTCTTCCTATTTGCAGGCTCAAACAGCGGCCCAAGTGATTACCTACGGCGTGGAAAAGGATTCGGATGTGCAAGCGTCTCGTATCACTATAAGTGCCAAGGGAACATCCTTCCATGTCTCCACTTTTAAAGGAGATACTGATATTGAGCTTCGGATGGTAGGCAAGTTTAATGTGTACAACGCACTAGCAGCCATTTCAGCTGCTTTGCTGGAAGGAATCTCGTTGGTGGATATCAAGCGGAGTCTGGAATCTATCGCAGGCGTAGATGGGCGCGTAGAGCCTGTTGATGCGGGTCAACCCTTTGCTGTAATCGTTGATTATGCCCATACGCCAGACGGATTGGAAAATGTCCTTCGTACCGTAAAGGAATTTGCGATTGGTAAAGTATGGTGTGTATTTGGATGCGGCGGAGATCGGGATCGTACGAAACGTCCGTTGATGGGGAAAATTGCTGCACGATACAGCGATCATTCGTTTATTACATCCGACAATCCGCGAACAGAAGACCCGATATTGATTTTGAAAGACATCGAACAAGGGTTGATTGATGAAGGTGTACCTGCCGAACGTTATGAACTGATCGTGGATCGCAGAACTGCAATTCATAAAGCTGTTGAAATGGCAAGCCCTGACGATGTAGTATTGATTGCGGGAAAAGGTCACGAGACTTACCAGTTAATCGGAAAAACGGTGCATGAATTCGATGATCGCATCGTAGCCAAAGAAGCGATAAGGGGTTTATCCAAGTGATGAAAAGAACAATCGGTCAGATTGCATCCATGTGTGGAGGAACACTTCACGCAGAGGCGGACGCTGGACGGATGGTTGAGGGCGTTTTTACAGACTCACGCAGGCCGCAGAGTCTGGGACTGTTCGTTCCACTCGCGGGTGAACGATTTGATGGACATCATTATGTTCAGCAGATCGTAAGCGAGGGAGGGGCAACAGCATATTTATGGCAAAAGGATCATGGAACACCTCCGTCCGTCAATGCTATTGAGGTCGAGGATACGTTAGAAGCCCTTCAGCATCTAGCGGCCGCATACTTGCGCGAAACTGACGTTTCTGTCGTCGGAATCACGGGAAGCAACGGTAAGACGACGACGAAAGATATTGTAAATGCTCTATTGGGCACGACTTTTAAAGTACACAAAACCGAAGGAAATTATAACAATCATATCGGGTTGCCTTTAACAGTACTGTCCATGCCGCAGGATACAGATATCCTGATTCTGGAGATGGGCATGAGTGGACGCGGGGAAATCCGTCTGTTGGCTAATATTGCCCAGCCAGATGTAGCTGTCATAACTAACATTGGCGAATCGCATTTACTTCAGCTTGGTTCTCGCACTGAAATTGCTCGTGCAAAGCTGGAAATTGCAAGTGGGATTAAACCTGGTGGATTGCTTATTTATAATGGGGATGAACCACTACTTCCACAAGTGTTGGCAGAACCTGAAACGGTCAAGCCTGAAGGATTAAAATTATTCACGTTCGGGTTAGCTGCGGACAATGATGATTATCCAATTGAAATCACTTCGGATGAAGAAGGTAGCTCATTCATAACAGCCCAATCCGGCCAAGAGGCTTTCCGGCTTCCCTTGCTTGGACAGCACAATGTTGTAAACGGGTTGGCAGCGCTGGCGGTAGCACGTCATTTCAATGTGGATGTAGACCATATACGTAAAGGATTGTCGTCTTTAAAGCTGACGGGCATGCGCATTGAGGTCGTGAAGTGTTCGGATGGACTTACCGTGCTAAATGACGCTTACAATGCCAGTCCTGCTTCAATGAAGGCTGCAATTCAGACGTTGTCTGCATATCAAACGGGTGGACGTAAAATTGCCGTGCTTGGGGATATGCTGGAGCTGGGCGCTGAGGAAACGCAATTTCATGAGGAAATTGGGCGTTTTGCTGCAAAGCATAACATAGAGGCACTGTTTACCTATGGTGCGTTAGGTGCTTCGATTGCGCAGGGTGCGCAAGGAACAATGCCAACTGCTAACGTACACGCTTATACAGATAAGCAAAAGCTGATCCAGCATTTGCGGTCTTATCTCCATGCCGATGATATTGTGCTGGTTAAGGCATCCAGAGGGATGCGATTAGAAGAAATTGTGGATGCGCTGAAAAACGGTCCGCTACAGAACTGATGTTGACGAGAGGGAGACTCCCATGGATATTCAATTATTACTGCTGACGATCGTCGTATCGTTTATACTGGCGGTCATTGCCGCTCCACTGCTCATTCCGCTGCTGCGGCGAATGAAATTCGGCCAGCAGGTCCGGGATGACGGGCCACAAAGCCATCTTAAAAAGATTGGTACGCCTACAATGGGCGGTATCGTAATCTTGCTGGCTTTTACGCTGACCTTTCTTAAGTTTTCAGCTATCAAAAATACGGACTTTTACGTTCTACTGGTTGCTACGCTCGGTTTTGGGCTGATCGGCTTTTTGGACGACTATATTAAAATCGTATTCAAACGCTCGCTCGGTCTGACGGCGCGTCAAAAGCTGTTCGGGCAGTTATTGTTTGGCGCGATTATGTGCTGGCTTCTGATTAGCAATGATCACAGCACGGCGATCGGTATCCCAGGCACCTCATGGTCATTTGATTGGGGCGGCTGGTTCTATTATCCGTTCATTATTATCATGATGTTGGCGATCAGCAACGCTGTCAATTTTACAGATGGGCTGGACGGGCTGCTGTCCGGTACAAGTGCGATTGCATTTGCTGCTTATGCCATTGTGGCGATTCAAGCAACCTCGCTTCCGGCTGCCGTTTGCGCAGCGGCCATGATTGGTGCTGTACTTGGTTTTCTCGTATATAATGCTCATCCTGCCAAGGTATTTATGGGAGACACAGGCTCGCTGGGAATCGGCGGAGCCATTGGTGCCATTGCCATTGTTACGAAAAGCGAAATTTTGTTCCTCATCATCGGTGGTGTATTCGTGATTGAAATGCTGTCCGTGGTCTTGCAGGTAGCTTCCTTTAAAACCCGTGGCAAGCGTATTTTCAAAATGAGCCCGATTCATCATCATTTCGAGCTGTCCGGCTGGTCCGAATGGCGCGTAGTTATCACATTCTGGGCTGTAGGACTGCTGTTGGCAGGACTCGGACTTTATCTCAACAAGGGGTTGTAGACAAATGAATCATCCAGACGCATACCGAGATCAGGAAGTCGTCATTATCGGTCTGGCCAAAAGCGGCGTACAAGTGGCCAAGGTGCTACATCAGGCCGGGGCAAAGCTCACAGTCAATGATAAAAAAGATAGGGAACAATGTCCCGAAGCTTCTGAATTAGAGGCTTTGGGAATTTCCGTTTTATGCGGGGGTCACCCGGAAGGGCTGATTCACCCTGGAGTGAAACTGGTTGTCAAAAATCCAGGAATTCCTTACACGGCCCCTCCCGTACAGAAAGCTGTCGAGCTCGGCATTGAGGTCGTGACCGAGGTTGAGGTCGCCTACCATCTATGTAAAGCTCCGATTATCGGAATTACTGGCTCCAACGGAAAGACGACCACGACCACTTGGGTGGGCAAGTTGTTGGAGGCATCCGGCATGAATCCGATCGTGGCTGGTAATATCGGTACGCCGTTATGCGAGGCGGCTGTGGACGCCAAGTCGGACGAGTGGATGGTTGTGGAGCTGAGCAGCTTTCAGTTAAAAGGAACAAAGGATTTCAAGCCCGCTGTAGCCTGCTTGCTCAATGTAGCTGAGACCCATTTGGACTACCACGGAGGCATGGAGGACTATGTTGCATCCAAGGCACGTCTATTTGCCAATCAAACAGCCTCGGATACCGCGGTGGTGAACTGGGATGATCCTGTCTGCCGGGAACTTGTGCCCTATATTCAAGCGAAGCAGCTTCCTTTCTCAATGACGGAACGTTTGCAGGAAGGGGTGTTCGCTGACCCGCCATACATACCGGATGTAACGGATGATATTGAAAGAAACATCGTATACCGTGATGGAAATGGGGTACTGCAACCCATTATAGGCGTGAACGATATTGGGCTTCCGGGTCGTTTTAACGTAGAAAATGCTCTAGCTGCTTGCGCAATCGCCATAGCCGCAGGCGCAGAACCAGCAAAATTGGTGGAACCATTAAGCTCTTTTCGCGGTGTAGAACATCGGCTTGAATATGTTTTAGAACACGGTGGAGTAGCTTATTACAACAATTCCAAAGCAACCAATTCCAAAGCGACAATGATGGCCTTATCTTCCTTTAAGCAACCCATCGTACTCATTGCTGGAGGATTGGACCGTGGCTCTGATTATGCGGAGCTTGTACCGTCCTTGCAGGAAGGTGTGAAAGCCGTTGTGCTCTTGGGTGAGACACGGGATAAGCTGGCAGATCGGGCCCGTCAGGCTGGAATAGAGCATGTCAAGGTCGTCGATAATGGGGAGGATGCCGCCGCTACGCTCGTGGAGGCTGTAAACAAGGCAGCTGAATTTGCTGAGACGGGAGATGTGGTATTACTCTCACCCGCCTGTGCAAGTTGGGATATGTTCCAATCCTATGAAGAGCGTGGACGTATTTTTAAAGAGGCGGCGCATAAATTGTAAGTAGGGGGGTTGGATAAGCCCCTACTTTTATGCAAGGGGTGGCCTCCTGATGAAGCAATCTCGTCCGGCGCCAGATATATGGCTTTTCGTCTGTATTGTAAGCTTGTTAGCCATCGGCATGGTTATGGTATACAGCGCGGGCGCCGTCCTCGCTTTTCACGAGTACGGGGACTCCTACTATTTTGTTAAACGACAATTGTTGTTTGCGGGGCTCGGCCTTGTAGCCATGTACTTTACGGCCAGAACGGACTATCGGATTTGGCAGAAATATGCCAAGGTCGTATTGTTGATCTGTTTGGCTCTACTGGTTGCCGTTTTAATTCCTGGCATTGGTGTAGTAAGAGGTGGAGCACGAAGCTGGCTTGGTATTAGCTCTTTTGGCATTCAGCCTTCCGAGTTTATGAAGCTGGGTATGATTCTTTTTCTGTCTCAATGGCTCAGTCGTCCTGACTATGATATTAGCTCTTTTACGCGCGGGCTGTTGCCTCCGCTTGGGCTCATGGGACTGGCCTTTGGGCTCATCATGCTCCAGCCCGATTTGGGCACAGGCACCGTAATGATGGGAGCATCCATGTTGATCGTATTTACGGCAGGCGCGCGTATGAAGCATCTGGGTCTACTGGCCTTGTCGGGGGCAGCGGGGTTTGCTGCACTGATTGCAGCTGCTCCTTATCGACTCCAGCGTATTACCGCATTTCTGGATCCTTGGTCTGATCCGCTTGGTGCGGGTTATCAAATTATTCAATCGCTATATGCTATTGGTCCTGGCGGATTGGCGGGCCTGGGGCTTGGCATGAGTCGGCAAAAATACAGCTACGTTCCTGAGCCACAGACGGACTTTATCTTCTCTATACTGGCGGAGGAGCTTGGTTTTATCGGTGGAATGACGGTACTGGGGCTTTTTTTGGTCCTTGTTTGGAGAGGGATGCGTGTCGCTATTACCATCCCGGATACCTATGGCAGTTTGCTTGCAGTCGGTATTGTCGGAATGGTGGCGGTACAGGTCGTTATTAATATTGGTGTTGTTATCGGTTTAATGCCAGTGACAGGAATAACACTGCCCTTAATCAGCTATGGAGGTTCTTCACTGACCTTAATGTTAACTGCTCTGGGTATTTTATTAAATTTATCACGTTATGCGAGGTGAACGTTTATGCGCGTCGTGTTGAGCGGCGGCGGTACTGGAGGACATATATATCCAGCACTGGCCGTAGCCAGACAGTGCGAAGAAATAGATCCGGACGCTGAATTTTTATACATTGGCGGTCAACGAGGACTTGAAAGTAAATTGGTTCCTCAGGAAAAAATTCCATTTGAGGCTATTGATATCACAGGATTTCGTCGCAGCTTGTCTGTGGAAAATATAAAAACGATCATGCGCTTTTTCAAAGGAGTTCGCAGGTCCAAAGCATTATTAAAGAAATTTAAGCCAGATATCGTGATTGGCACCGGGGGATATGTATGCGGCCCTGTCGTTTATGCAGCTTCCAAGTTGGGAATACCCAGCATTATTCATGAACAAAATGCAATTCCTGGGTTGACCAATGCATTTTTGAGTCGCTATGTGGATACAGTGGCTGTTAGCTTTGAAGGTTCGGAAGGAGCTTTTCCCAAAGCTAAAAATGTACTATACACTGGGAACCCGCGTGCTACAACAGTTCGTCTGGCTAACCGGGATCGGGGATTTGCAACTATAGGGGTTCCGATGAACAGCTCTGTGGTCCTGGTGGTTGGCGGCAGCAGAGGGGCAAAGGCCATTAACGATGCCATGATTGCAATGGTTCCGCAACTTTCGCAACTGAAAGACGTCCATTTTGTATATGTAACCGGCGAATCTTATTATGAGCAAACGCTGGACAGCATACGAAATCAGATCGGCTCATTGCCCAATCATCTACACGTGCTCCCCTATATTCACAATATGCCTGAGGTGCTGGCTTGTACCTCTTTAATTGTTAATCGTGCAGGTGCCTCCTTCTTGGCAGAGATTACATCGCTCGGCATTCCGTCCATTCTGATTCCATCACCGAATGTGACGAACAACCATCAGGAGGCTAATGCTCGTACACTTGAAAAGGCAGGGGCTTCTGTCATGATCACAGAAAAGGAATTAAGTGGCCCGGCTCTGTTTCAATCTATAGTGGAAATTATGAAGGATGAGGCAAGGCGGAGCCAAATGGCGGAGCTGGCATCTGCGCTTGGCAAGCCTGACTCAGCAGATATTTTAGTAAAAGAAATGGAGCGTCTTGCCCATAATAGGTAGTCCGCAGCGCAGATTTGGGCGGTTGTCACACACTGGACGGTATTTACATAGGATACCCTATAGATTGTGACCATCACCCAGGCTGCCGGTTGTTAGGTGAGAGCCTTATAACGATGCGGGGCAAGCAACAAGGAGGTTTCAGTACAATGCAGCAATGGATGCCATTATTAGCGGAGCATGATATCGGAAAAGTGCTGGAGCATGAGCCGCTGTCCAAATATACGACCTGGAAGATCGGAGGCCCTGCCGATGCTCTTGTGATCCCGGATACCAAAGAGCAGTTGGCAAGGATTTTGAAGCTGGCTAGCGAGCACGGAATTCCCTGGATGCAGTTGGGGCGGGGCTCCAACATGCTCGTCTCTGATAAAGGGATTCGGGGACTGGTGATCAAGCTTGGACCAGGATTTGATTATGTTCGTTTTGAGGATGAACAGATCGTTGCTGGTGGAGGCGTTTCACTGGTTAAACTATGTGTTATGGCTAGCAAGCAGGGTCTGTCAGGCCTTGAGTTTGCTGGTGGTATTCCAGGATCGGTCGGTGGGGCTGTCTACATGAACGCCGGTGCCCACGGGTCTGATGTGTCACGAATATTCCAGTCCGCTGAGATTGTGCTGGATACAGGGGAATTGGCTGTGTACAATGCCGAGGATATGCACTTTAGCTATCGTCACTCCGTGCTGCATGAGCAACGTGGAATGGTGACAGAGGCAGTGTTCCAGATGAAGCGGGGGGACCGAGAGGAAATCTCAACAGCACTTGCGGCTTTTAAAGACCGCCGTAGGCTGACCCAGCCGCTACAGTTAGCTTGTGCAGGAAGCGTGTTCCGTAATCCACCAGGAGACTATGCTGCCCGGCTTATTGAAAGCGCAGGTCTCAAAGGTTTGAAGGCGGGAGGCGCTGAGGTATCAGTACAGCATGCTAATTTCATTGTAAATACCGGTCAAGCGACAGCAGAGGACGTGCTTACCCTAATGAAGCATATTCAAAGTACAATATCATCTCAAACCGGCATCAAGCTAATTCCGGAGGTTTTCGTAGTGGGTGAGCGGTAAACTCGGAGGTGATACATTGGACAAATTGGTGATTGAGGGAGGCCGTCCCCTGTCAGGCACCATACGTATCCATGGGGCAAAAAATGCGGCACTACCTATTCTTGCAGCAAGTTTGCTTGCACAAGGTAAGGTGGAAATTCGGAATGTCCCCCATCTTTTAGACATTAAGGTCATGCTGCACATCCTAGAAAGACTTGGTTGCACATGCCGACATGAAGAGGAAACGGTATATGTGGATACATCGTCCGTCCGAACGTTCCAAATTCCTGAGGATTTGATGAAGCAAATGCGGTCATCTATCTTTCTAATGGGACCGTTGCTCGCTAGATACGGAGAAGTTTCCATTTATCAGCCCGGAGGCTGCGCCATAGGCGAGCGCAAAATTGATCTTCACCTGGAGGGCTTAAAAGCTCTTGGCGCAGAGATCGAGGAGAAAGACGAGCAAATTACGTTTCGAGCCCGTAAGCTGATCGGCTCGGACATCCACATGGATTTTCCGAGCGTAGGCGCAACAGAAAATATTATGATGGCTGCCGCGCTGGCCGAAGGACGAACAACGATTACCAATGCAGCGAGGGAACCAGAGATTCAGGATCTTCAAAACTTTCTGAATGCCATGGGAGCCCATATAATCGGTGCTGGAACAGACACAATTACAATCACGGGGGTCAGCCAACTCAATCCTTGTACGTATGAGGTCATTCCTGACCGCATAGTAGCTGGAACGGTTATGATTGCAGCGGCAGCTACACGAGGTAGTGTGTCATTGACACACTGCAATCCTTCCCACTTGTCTGCTCTGATTCACGTCCTCAGGCGGGCTGGTGTTCAAATTGGCATCTTGAATGATATAATGACCGTAAGTTGTATGAGTCGTCCCAAAGCAGTGGAGAGGATCGTTACCTCACCTTATCCGTCATTTCCGACGGATTTGCAATCTCAGGTCATGGTTCTATTATCTTTGGCGGACGGCTTCAGTGTCATGAAAGAGACTGTCTTCGAAAGCCGTTTTAAACATGTAGATGAACTGAATGTAATGGGTGCTGATATTACGGTCGATGCGAATGCTGCTTTTATAAGAGGGGTTTCTCGTCTGTACGGGGCTACAGTAGAGGCTACCGATCTGCGGGCAGGGGCTGCACTAGTTATAGCCGGTCTAGCCGCTCAGGGACGTACCATTGTCGAGCAGGTTCATCACATTGACAGAGGATATGACCGGATCGAACGTCTTTTCCAGGGATTGGGTGCCCGAATGAGCCGTCAGTCTCCGGTGCCCGAGCAGCTGGATTTCGTAAATTAATGCCTATAATGTCCCTCCGTTAACGGGGGGACAAAGGGCTTTTGTGGAGAGAAGCTATGCCAAATGCTCAAATACCTGTTCTTAAAAAGAACAGAACGAAAAAAAGAACAAGCCGGAAGATTGCTATTCTTCTCATTTTGTTGTTTATTGTACTGCTCGCTGTTCTCTTTTTCCGTTCTTCGTTGAGTCAGGTTTCTGAAATTCGTTTTGATGGTAATGTATTTTCGACCCGGGAGCAACTTCTCAATCGAAGTGGTCTCGCTGTCGGAGATCAATATTTCGGAGTCAGTGCTTCCGACGTCTCTGAGAAGCTGCGGGAAATTCAGTCGATTCAGCAAGTCACAGTGGACAAGCAGTTTCCGGGCATCATTACGATTCACATTAAGGAGTTTGCTACAGTAGCTTACGAGTTACAAAGTGACGGTAGCCTGCGTGCTATTCTAGCAAATGGGACAAGCGTGGGCGTAGGTAGCAGTGGGATAGCGGTTGAAAAGCCTATTTTGACTAAATGGAAATCAGATGATCCCTACAAAGCGAAGCTGTGTGATGCTTTATCACGCATTCCGGGAGAATGGACAGCTGATATTTCGGAAATCATTCCGGCGCCGATTCCTTCTTTTCCAGACCGTATAAAAATGTACACGCGTTCCCAGTTTGAGGTTATTACAACTGTTTCACTGTTGAACTCTAAAATCAGCTATCTGAACCAGGTGCTAGAAACAGAAGAGCCTGGTGTGATCACAATGCTGGAGGCGGATTCCTACGTTCCATTTAAACCCGATACGAGCGAAGAGGGCCAAGAAAAAGATACTACTCAGTGATGTGAAAAAATGCTAGAATTGATTTTATGGGTAATAGACTTGCCTCCTTCTTTTTTCTTCAAATTTTTATGTGACTGCAACCATAAATTGGCTTCTAAAAAATTTGTAGAAAAAAGAGGGAAAGCATGGAGTATGTTGAATATGTACAGAGTGTGTTTAAAGAACGAAATTCATTTTGGAGTCAGGAGGTGCCACAGACTTGAGCAACAATGACATCATTGTTAGTTTGGACATCGGTACATCCAAAGTTCGGGCTATTATTGGGGAAATGAATAATGGAACCTTTAATATTATTGGAGTTGGATCTGCCGACTCGGAAGGGATTCGCAAAGGTGCAATTGTAGACATTGATCAAACCGTGCAATCAATCCGTAACGCCGTGGATCACGCAGAACGCATGGTTGGTATTCAAATAACAGAAGTGTATGTGGGGATCTCAGGCAACCATATTGGTCTGCAAAATAGTCATGGCGTAGTAGCCGTGTCCAACGAGGACCGTGAAATCGGTGAGGAGGACATTGAACGTGTACTGAAGGCAGCAGAAGTAATTGCCGTACCACCGGAGAGAGAAATCATTGACGTGGTAGCCAAGCAGTATGTCGTGGATGGCCTTGAAGGAATTCAGGACCCTCGTGGTATGATCGGTGTTCGTCTCGAAGTAGAGGCTACGATTGTTACTGGAGGCAAAACCCCAATACATAATCTGTTGCGCTGCGTTGAGAAAGCTGGCCTGAGGATTAAAGATCTCGTCTTGTTGCCTCTCGGAGCTGGACAGTTGTCTCTTTCGAAGGATGAAAAGGTGATGGGTTCCGTGCTGGTGGATATTGGTGCAGGTTCTACGAATGTGGCCATTTTCCAGGAAGGAACGATTGTTGCCACATCAACACTCCCAATCGGCGGAGAATTTGTAACCAATGATATTGCCTACGGACTGAGAACCCTTACCGATCAAGCCGAAAAAGTTAAACTCAAATACGGCTGCGCTTGGTATGATGATGCAGCAGCCGATGTCGTCTTTAAAGTGACCCGTATCGGCAGTAATGTAGATAAGGAGTTCAACCAACAGGATTTGGCTGCTATTATTGAGCCGAGGGTACAGGAAATTTTTCAACTCATTCAGGCGGAAGTTAAGCGCTTGGGTTACACAGAGCTTCCGGGGGGTTATATACTTACCGGAGGCACCGTCTCCATGCCTGGTGTACTTCAGGTGGCACAAAGCGAACTGGCCGCTTCCGTAAGGATCGCTGTACCTGATTTTATCGGTGTAAGGGATCCGGGATACACGAGCGGAGTTGGTATCTTGCATAATGCTATTCGTTACTATCGCGGGAGATCGACTAGTGTTAGCAACAGTGGCGGTAGTACCAAGAAGCCGACTAACCGAACCAAGAGCAGCAGTCCCGTTGCGGAAGGCGAGCAGAAGCAGGGGTTGATTGAACGCTTAAAAAATATGTTCAGTGAATTTATATAACGTTCATTGCTAATTATGCCAATCATGGACGGGCCATCCATGCACATTGAGGGGGAGATGGAATAGTATGTTGGAATTTGATTTTGAAATGGAGAGCTTGGCTCAAATTAAAGTGATCGGCGTCGGAGGCGGCGGCAGCAATGCAGTTAACCGAATGATCGAAAATGGAGTTCAGGGTGTAGAGTTTATTACTGTCAATACAGATGCCCAGGCGCTTCACTTGGCGAAGTCTGAGCATAAGCTTCAAATTGGCGATAAGCTGACTCGTGGTTTGGGTGCCGGGGCTAACCCTGACGTGGGTAAAAAAGCGGCTGAAGAGTCGCGTGAGCTCATTATGAATACGCTCAAAGGCGCGGATATGGTATTCGTAACTGCGGGAATGGGTGGCGGTACAGGAACCGGAGCGGCCCCTGTCATTGCTGAAATTGCTAAGGAGTGCGGTGCGCTGACTGTAGGCGTGGTAACCCGACCATTCACATTTGAAGGGCGTAAACGCTCCAATCAAGCTGAACTTGGCATTGAGGGATTGAAAGAAAAAGTAGATACCTTGATTGTAATCCCGAATGATCGCTTGCTTGAGATTGTGGATAAGAAAACCCCGATGCTGGAAGCATTCCGTGAAGCAGATAATGTTCTGCGTCAGGCCGTACAAGGTATTTCGGATTTGATCGCTGTACCGGGTCTGATCAATCTTGACTTCGCTGACGTAAAAACGATCATGACGGAGCGTGGTTCCGCGTTGATGGGGATTGGCGAAGCGACGGGTGAAAATCGTGCGGCTGAAGCAGCGCGCAAGGCTATCATGAGTCCGTTGCTAGAGACATCCATAGAAGGTGCGCGTGGTGTCATTATGAACATCACTGGCGGCACCAATTTGTCTCTATACGAAGTCAATGAGGCGGCTGAAATTGTAACATCAGCTTCCGATCCGGAAGTGAACATGATTTTCGGTGCTATCATTGATGAAGACTTGAAAGAAGAGATTAAGGTTACCGTGATCGCCACTGGTTTTGAAGGTAAGCCGAGCCAACCAGCACCGGGACGTAGACCAGCAGCTAACCCAGCGGCTTCCGAAGCAACGGAAAAGTCCTCTCCTAACTTGCGTCCATTCGGTAACACTCAAAGCAGTGACCAATTGGATATTCCGACATTCTTACGTAACCGTTCACGCAATAATAATAACGATAACTAGTTTATATCTAGACAGCCCGCATCCTCCTTGGAGATGCGGGCTTCTTTCTGTTTTCTTCGCATCCCGCACGGCCAGTGCTTCTCCTCTTTCCGACAAAATTAGTCGGACACCGTCCCCACCGTTAGACAGACTTTGAACCATATGACTACTATACTTAAGCCTATCCTGCAAAATGCTGGGCGGGTGAATCCTTGGTTGTTTATATCGATTTAATTTTCTTGGCCAATTTGTTCATTGATGCTGTGTTGCTAATGGCCACCGCCTGGATGAGAAAGATTCGTCCAGTGTGGTGGCGATTGATGACTTCAGCTGGAATTGGCGCAATGTACGTAGTCATGATGTTTGTGCCGGAACTGTCATTTTTATTTACGTTTCTAATCAAGCTGGCCTTATCGGTCATCATGCTGCTGGTGGCCTTTGGTTTTGGCAGCATGCAAAAGTATCTTCGTACAATGGGTGCCTTTTACATGATCAATTTTGTGGCAGCAGGTGGCATTTTGGGGATGCATTATTTTCTCCAAAATACGGGGGAATTGTTTAATGGCATCTGGTATACCGCTTCAGGTGGAATGTCTTTTGAATTGAAAATCGCATTCTGGTTTATTTTATGCGCATTTGGCGGAGTGATGCTTTTCTTTCGTATTGTGCAGTCCTCGAAGCAACGCACAGAAAGGATGAGTGGCTTTTTGGGGCAAGTACAGGTGTGGATCGGGCAGGATCATATTGAGTGTACAGGCTTGTTGGATACAGGTAACCAACTGCATGATCCTTTGACCCGAACCCCAGTAATGGTGATGGAGGCGGTTTTGTGGGAATCGTATTTACCCGCTTCCTGGCTCCAAAAATGTTCTGAGGGTAATGCTGATCAACTAGTGATGGATCTGGGGGAGGAACCGTTCAACTGGCAGGATCGTGTTCGTCTCGTTCCCTATCGTGGAATTAACAAAAGTCATTCCTTTATGCTCGCACTCAAACCAGATCGAGTAGAGGTGGTGATGAATGGGATTCATTTTGTACATCATCGAGTGCTGATTGGCTTGGACGGGGGAAAGTTGTCGGCAGAGGGCAAATACCGTGCCATCATCCATCCAGATGTGACGGCACACGAAGAGGGGGGTGCTGATTCAAGCTTGAAACGAGAAGCATATGCTAGTGATCATTTTACAGAATCAGGATAATGGAGAAGAGTACAGGACAAGGTTTAAAGACGAGGAGAAACATTCGATGCTGAAATGGACGGAGCCAGTAAGACTTGTACTATTTCCAAAAGGGGGAGAATGATATGAGGGAACAAATGAATTTAAAGATGAAATTTAGGCTAGCATGGCAACTGCAATATTATCGTATTTTATTTTTATTCGGGCTGAAAAGTGAAGAAATTTATTATATTGGCGGTAGCGAGGCGCTCCCCCCTCCATTAACAAGAGACGAGGAAGAGTATTTGCTTGGAAAGCTTTCTTCTGGAGATGCGGCAGTGAGGTCGATGCTAATTGAGAGAAACTTGCGGTTAGTCGTGTATATCGCCCGTAAATTTGAAAATACGGGAATCAACATTGAGGATCTCGTATCCATCGGTGCTATTGGGCTGATCAAAGCGGTGAACACTTTTGATCCAGAGAAGAAAATCAAACTTGCCACTTATGCATCTCGATGCATTGAAAATGAGATTTTAATGTATTTGCGTCGTAATAGCAAAACGAGAACGGAGGTTTCTTTTGATGAGCCTCTGAATATCGATTGGGATGGTAATGAGTTGTTGCTTTCCGATGTGATGGGCACGGAAAATGATACCATTTACCGTAATATTGAGGAGCAAGTAGATCGTAAATTATTGCATAAGGCACTGGATAAGTTGACGGATCGAGAGCGTTTGATTATGGAACTGCGCTTCGGCTTACAAGACGGAGAAGAGAAGACACAGAAGGATGTTGCTGACCTGCTGGGTATATCGCAATCGTATATTTCGCGTCTGGAAAAACGAATTATAAAGCGCTTACGAAAAGAATTCAATAAAATGGTATAATGCTTGGGGATATCCGGAAGCGATGGAAACGGCGAATAAAAAAATGCCCTCAGGAGATAATGTACATTAATGTTGCTCCTTGGGAGGTAAGACACGATGACCCGAAACAAAGTGGAAATTTGCGGTGTGGATACCGCCAAACTGCCGGTATTAACCAATGCAGAGATGCGCGAGCTGTTCACATCACTTCAGCAAAATAATGAACGATCAGCCAGAGAAAAATTGGTCAACGGCAATCTCCGGCTCGTCCTGAGTGTGATTCAGCGTTTTAACAATCGGGGGGAGTTTGTGGACGATTTGTTCCAGGTAGGATGCATCGGCCTGATGAAGGCGATTGATAATTTTGACCTTTCGCAAAACGTAAAGTTCTCCACTTATGCGGTGCCGATGATCATCGGAGAGATCCGCCGTTATTTGCGGGATAACAATCCGATCCGTGTGTCCCGTTCGTTGCGGGATATTGCATATAAGGCGCTTCAGGTGCGGGACAGTCTGACAAATCTGAACTCGCGGGAACCAACGATTTTTGAAATATCAGAGGTGCTGAACGTGCCTAAAGAAGATGTTGTGTTCGCATTGGATGCGATTCAGGATCCAGTTTCGCTGTTCGAGCCGATATATCACGACGGGGGCGACCCAATCTATGTGATGGATCAGATCAGTGATGACAGAAATAAAGACGTCTCATGGATTGAGGAAATCGCTCTCCGGGAAGCGATGCATCGCCTGGGCCAGCGTGAAAAGATGATATTGTCTATGCGTTTTTATGAAGGAAAGACGCAAATGGAGGTTGCCGACGAAATCGGTATCTCTCAAGCCCAGGTTTCGAGATTAGAGAAGTCGGCTATACAGCAAATGCAAAAACATGTAAAGTCCTAATGAAATGAATGCTTGAATGATTCAGTGATAAAAACGATCCCGTGCGGATCGTTTTTGCGTTTGCAGGACATTTTTTGGGCTCTCCCACTCATATAGTGAAATAAAGGATGTGATGCGTGTGAATGCACCGGAAACGTCAGTAAGAGCCATGAAAATTTCCGAGTTTCAAACCAAGGATGTCATTAACATTGTAGATGGACGACGTCTAGGACAAATCAGTGATCTGGAGATTGACGTACGACAAGGGAAAATTGAAGCTATCGTGGTTCCGGGCAGCAGCCGATTCATGGGTTGGTTTGGAGGGGGAAGCGAATTGGTTATTCCGTGGCGCAACATTGTGAAAATTGGTTCGGATGTTGTGCTTGTTCGACTGGAGGGATTGCATGAGCCACCGGATGAGAGAGAGCAAAAGTCTTATATCGAACGTCAGGAACGGAATGACCGACGGGGCTTTTGAACAGCAAGTACACGTAATTTAGTATGTTGTGAAGACACAGCGGCGGCTTTTTGGTACACTGGGCAGTAGAGGTGAGAACGAAATGGAACCGTTTATAGTGAATACCGAGGCTAGAGGGACTACGCCCATGCAAGATGGCGGACGTCCCGTGCCAGAGTTGTTATATATCCAATCTTGGGAGCGGCAGGTTCAGGGATTAACAGTGGGGTTTACAGGGCGTCATGGCGGTGTCAGCGAAGCGCCATACGATAGTTTGAACTGTGCGTTTCATGTAGGGGATGACCCGGAGAAAGTCATTCGCAACCGCCAATTAATTGCTGAGCAGCTTGGTTTTGCGGCTGAAGCGTGGACTTGCGGCGAACAGGTCCACGGTAATCATGTTGCTGTTGTCCACGCTGCTGATCGTGGGCGAGGCTTTATGAATCGTGCATCAGCTTTTCAGGACACAGATGGACTTGTGACGAATATACCAGGCATTTTGCTGACGTCCTTTTATGCGGACTGTGTACCCTTATATTTTTGTGATCCCGTGCATCGTGTGATTGGATTGGCGCATGCAGGCTGGAAGGGAACAGTTGCGGAGATTGCGTTGAAAATGGTACAGACCATGCAAACTGAATATGGATCTCAGCCGTCCGATATACTAGCAGCTATTGGTCCTTCTATTGGTCCTGAATCCTATGAGGTAGATGAGCATGTGATGAACCAAATTCGGGTTTTAGAGCATGATTGCCCGGGTAATGATAAATGGGAAGGTTCTGTTTATTTCCCCTTAACCGGTGGAAAAACACTACTCGACTTGAAACAATGCAATCGACACATTATGATGAAAGCAGGAATATTGCCGAGCCATATCGAATGTACTACCTTGTGCACGAGTAGCCGCAGCGATTTATTTTTTTCATATCGCAAGGAAGGCGGCGTTACAGGAAGAATGGCGAGTTGGATTGGTCTGGAAGAGAGGTGAGTCCTCCCGTGTCTTTGGAGGAACGAATTAAAGAAGTTAACGCCCGTATCGAAGCGGCATGTGCCCGTAGCGGACGTTCGCGTGATGAAGTAAATGTGATCGCTGTCACGAAATATGTTTCGGCGGCGGCAATGGCATCCGTATTGGATAACGACTTGGAGCATGTGGGCGAAAATCGCTGGCAGGATGCTGCGGATAAATGGAGCAAGTTGGGTGATCGGGGAACGTGGCATTTTATTGGTCATCTCCAAACGAATAAGGTTAAAGATGTAATTGGAAAATTTAAATTTATACATTCGCTTGATCGCTTATCGCTTGCTCAGGAATTGGACAAGAAGGCAGCCGCTTTGGGACTGCGAGTCAAAGCTTTTGTGCAAGTCAATATTTCTGGGGAAATTTCAAAATACGGCTTATCCTCCGAGGCAGTTGCCCCTTTCCTAGAGCAAATTCGCGAGTTGGAACATGTGGATGTAATCGGCCTGATGACCATGGCTCCTCATGAGGAAAACCCAGAACATACTCGACCTGTGTTTCGGGGATTACGTGAACTGCGTGATCGGTTAAATGGACAAGCTTTGACTAGAGAACCTATCGTTCACTTGTCTATGGGGATGTCCAATGATTTTGAAGTGGCGGTTGAAGAAGGAGCGACCTGGTTGCGGCTTGGTTCCGTACTGGTCGGACGAGAGGAGGATTTTCAGTGGGCGTAATGAATAAGTTCATGAACTTTCTGGGCCTTCAGGAAGAAGAGGAAGTTATAGAGCGAGAGGTTATGAATACGCCGGAAGATCAAGAAATTGAAACCCCAAGCTTTGATAAACGTAAGAACCAGAAGGGCACGAATGTTGTCAGCATCCATTCACAAAAAAATGTGAAAGTTGTTCTGTATGAGCCGCGTTCTTACGATGAAGCACAGGAAATCGCCGACCATATCCGTTCCCACCGCACCGTCGTGGTTAACCTGCAACGAATTCGCAAGGATCAGGCGCTACGCATCATTGATTTTTTGAGTGGCACTGTGTATGCACTGAGTGGCGGCATTTCGAAGGTCGGTAACAATATTTTTCTGTGCACACCGGATACGGTTGAAATTCAAGGCTCCATTACGGAGATACTGGCTGACACTGAACAAGAACTTAACAGAATGAGGTGAGCTTTTCTTGATCGAGGTAATTTACTGGCTATTTCAGATTTATTCGTACATGATCATTGCATATGTCCTGCTGTCATGGCTTCCTAATGCCAGAGAGAGTGTGATCGGTGATTTACTTGCCAGGTTTGTGGAGCCATATTTGTCTCCTTTCCGCAGGTTTATACCGCCAATCTTCGGGATGATTGATATTTCACCTATCGTAGCGCTGATTGCTCTGCGTTTTGCATCGTACGGTTTGATTTCTTTAATCGGCAATTTCGTCTAGGAGGATTTATGCGGACTGAGATTTATGAGCATTTTCACCCGGATGAACGGGATTATGTGGATCGTGCTTCCGAATGGATCAGTCATGCGGGAGCTTATCATGAGCAGAAGCTGACTGATTTTTTGGATCCGCGGCAACAGTACATATTGGAGACACTTGCTTCGAAGGAAGACAAGGTCACGATTAGGGTAGATGGCGGATACATGGCTTCGGAACGAAAGCGGGCGCTGATTGCGCCCGATTATTCGTATTTGGACGATGAGGAAATGGGAATTCAGGTCCTTTCCATCACTTCTGATGATCATAAAATCAATACCCTTGAGCACGGTGATTATCTAGGTGCCATTTTGGGGCTTGGAATCAAGCGTGGCAAAATCGGCGACATTCATGTGCTGGATGATGGGTGTCATGTATTGGTGGCGTCAGAGATTGGAGATTTTATGACCATGCATTTGCAGCAGGTACATCGTGTTCATGTATGGACAGAACTGTTGCCAGTAGCAAGTCTCCGAACGAAGGAAGTCGCATTAGAGGCGATGGATCTGACGGTGGCTTCTTTGCGCCTGGACGGGATTGCTAGTGACGTCTACAAATTGAGCCGCAGTAAAATATTAACACCGATTCGAGCGGGACGATGTCGGGTAAACTGGAAGGTGGAGGAGAATCCATCGACTTCACTTAAAGTTGGGGACGTTATTTCCATGCAGGGATTTGGGCGTTTTAAAGTGCTTGAAACAGACGGGATGACAAAAAAGGGTAGATTCCGTGTCAAAATTGGTAAGTTTGTATAGCTGAAGGCAGGATTCATGAGATTTCTGTCGAAAGAATTAACCTATAGCGTTGAACTGGAACGATTTTGCTCTGTACAGTATTCACAAAACGGGGTATGATGACCGATAGATGATATTGAGCGTCGTGACGCGGAAAATGAATTTTTTGTCAATCTTATAGGAGGTGGACGGCATGCCATTAACGCCATTGGATATACATAATAAGGAATTTGCCCGCCGGCTTCGCGGTTATGACGAGGATCAGGTTAATGAATTTTTGGATCAGGTGATCAAGGACTACGAGGGCGTTATCCGTGAAAATAAAGAATTGAGCACCCAGTTGTTGAACGTACAGGAGAAGCTCGATCATTTCGCGACGATTGAGGATACACTGAGCAAGACAATTATTGTCGCGCAGGAAGCAGCTGATGAAGTTCGCAACAACGCCAAGAAAGAATCTCAACTGATCGTGAAGGAAGCGGAAAAAAATGCGGATCGTATTGTGAATGAAGCATTGTCCAAATCCCGTAAAATCGCGTTGGAGGTTGAAGAGCTGAAAAAACAGGCTTCAATTTACCGAGCACGGTTTCGTACATTGGTGGAAGCGCAGCTCGACTTGTTAAGCCAAGATGGCTGGGAAGCACTTGAAAACCGTGAACGCGAAGTGCTGGAGCGCGAGCGTGAAATGAAAGAAATTTACTAATTTTGATTTCTGACAAGCTTTTATTAGGTCTTGTTAGGGTTGACTTTTATCTTTAAACAGGCTATAACTGTAAATACTATACTGAATTCAACGATTATCCGTCTATCGGTTGATGGTTGTTATTCAAGGCAACGATGTTGCTGATTTAAGATTTCGATGAATTTAACATGTTTAATTCGTTGATGGGAACGAGTATGTCATGATTTGTCCCTCAGAGAGTTGGCCTACCGGTGCAAGCCAACGTTCAGAACATGACTGAAGATCCTCCCGGAGAAGTGAGCTGAAGCGCTTAAACTTAGGGCGTGTGTAAGCAATCACCGTTTGCCATGCGTTATAATGGCGCCCTGCTGAAGTAGAGTAGGGCTCAGAGAGTCGTGACAAGATCGTCTTTTTAGATTGGTCTATTTACGGAATCAGGGTGGTAACGCGAGCACAGTCTCGTCCCTTTTACAGGGATGGGGCTTTTTTTGTTGCTTTTTTAAGTGCGCTAGAACAATCAATGATGAGCAGAGAGGAAGTATAACGTTATGAACAGAGTGGATGTTAAAGAAAAAGCACGGTCACGTGACCTACGCATCCTGAGCAAATGGAAACAGGAGGACACATTCCGTAAATCCATTACCAATCGTGAAGGAAAGCCCAATTTTGTGTTTTATGAGGGCCCACCAACAGCTAACGGCAAACCACACATCGGTCATGTGCTGGGTCGCGTAATTAAGGATTTCGTCGGCCGCTATCAGACTATGAAGGGATATCGTGTCGTACGGAAGGCGGGTTGGGATACGCATGGCCTGCCGGTGGAACTGGGTGTGCAAAAGCAACTGGGGATCTCCCACAAACCTGAAATTGAAGAATATGGTGTTGAGAAATTTATTAAAAAATGTAAAGCGAGCGTGTTTGAATACGAGCAGCAATGGCGCGATTTAACCGAAGCGATCGGATACTGGACAGACCTTGATCACCCGTACATTACCTTGGACAATAACTATATCGAGAGCGTATGGAACATTTTGGCGACGATTCATGAGAAAGACCTGCTGTATCGTGGTCATCGTGTGAGTCCGTATTGCCCGGATTGTCAGACGACGCTAAGTTCCCATGAAGTAGCACAGGGCTACAAAGATGTAAAGGATCTGAGTGCCACGGCCAAATTCAAGCTGCATAGCAGTGGTGAATATGTACTGGCCTGGACGACAACACCTTGGACCTTGCCGAGCCACGTGGCGCTCGCTGTCAACCCTGAGCTGGAATACGCACGTGTGAAGCAAGAAGATGGTGTATACATCGTTGCTAAAAATCTGGTTGAGACCGTAATTAAAGGTGATCATGAAGTGATTGGCACACTATCGGGTTCTGAACTGGTAGGCCAAACCTATACCCCGCCATTTACTTATTTTCAGGTGGAAAAGGGTAACCAAATTCTGGGTGCGAAGTTCGTAACAGACTCCAGCGGTACAGGTATCGTTCATATGGCTCCGGCACATGGTGAGGATGACTATCGCGTATGTCGTGAAAATGGTGTTGGGTTTATCAACGTAGTGGATCTTCAAGGTAACTATGTAGCTGAAATCACTGATTTTGCAGGCCGTTTTGTGAAAGATTGCGATGTAGATATTGTGAAAATGCTATCCGAAAAAGGTTTGCTGTACAGCAAGGAAAAATACGAGCATAGCTATCCGTTCTGCTGGCGCTGCGATACTCCATTACTGTACTATGCTATGGACAGCTGGTTTATCAAAACAACTGCGATCAAGGATCAACTGATTGCCAACAACAGCGAAGTTGAATGGTACCCAGGTCATGTACGCGAAGGACGCTTTGGCAAGTTTTTGGAGGAACTGGTGGACTGGAACATCAGTCGTGATCGCTATTGGGGTACACCGCTTAATATCTGGGTTTGTGAGGAAACTGGAGAACAGTTCGCACCCCACAGTATTGCTGAGTTGAGAGAACGTGCGATTGGGGACGTGCCGGCGGATATCGAGCTACACAAACCATATGTAGATGATATCAAGGTTCGTAGCCAATGCGGTAAATACGAAATGACTCGCACACCGGAAGTCATCGACGTATGGTTCGATAGCGGTTCTATGCCGTTTGCACAGCATCATTATCCTTTTGAGAATAATGAAACGTTCGAGCAGCAATTTCCAGCAGATATGATCTGTGAAGGGATTGACCAGACTCGTGGCTGGTTCTATAGCTTGCTTGCGGTTTCGACTATGCTGACTGGCAAAGCTCCTTACAAAGCTGTCATGGCAACAGGCCATGTACTGGATGAGCAGGGTCAGAAAATGTCCAAATCGAAGGGCAATGTTATCGATCCGTGGGAAGTAATTGACGAGTACGGTACAGACGCTTTCCGCTGGGCATTGCTCTCCGATAGCGCACCATGGAATAGCAAACGTTTTTCCAAAGGCATCGTAGGCGAAGCTAAATCGAAGCTGGTAGATACGCTTGTCAATACACACGCATTTCTGACCTTGTATGCGGATATTGACGGATTTGATCCGGCACAGCATCCGTTCAAGCCATCGGCACACAAATTGGATCGCTGGATTTTGTCCCGTCTGAACAGCTTAATTTTGGTTGTGGACAAAGCATTGTCTGTCAATGACTTCCTGAACTCTGCCAAAGCGATTGAGTCGTTTGTGGATGAACTGAGTAACTGGTATATCCGTCGTTCACGTGATCGATTCTGGGGTAACGGGCTTACAGAAGATAAGCTGGATGCGTACCGCACACTGACGGAGGTGCTGTTAACGACGGCGAAGCTGCTTGCACCGTTCACACCGCTGCTTGCTGAGGATATTTACCTCAACCTGAGCAATGGGGAAAGTGTTCATCTGGATGACTATCCGTCTGCCAATGAATCCTTAATTGATCTGGAACTGGAGCGAGATATGGAAACGGCACGTCGCGTCGTTGAATTAGCACGTAATGTCCGTAACGAAACGGGTTTGAAAACACGTCAACCGTTGTCTGAGTTGATTCTGTCTATGGATCAGGATTTTGACCTGGGTGGCTATGAGGAAATTATCAAAGATGAGATCAATGTGAAGCATATTCATGTTGAGACGGACGATAGCGGATTTGTAGATTTTACATTGAAGCTGAATTTGAAAGTGGCAGGCAAGAAATACGGCAAAAATGTCGGATTCCTACAAAATCTTTTCAAGGGAATGTCTGCTGAAGAAACTCGTTCTGTTGTAGAAAAAGGGGTACTGAACGTGGCTTCTCCAGAAGGAGAAGAGTTGCAAGTTACAGCTGAGGAATTGCTGGTGGAGAAAAAAGCGAAAGAAGGCTTCGCTTCTGCTTCTGGCTATGGCTTAACGGTAGCGTTGAACACAGACATTACACCGGAGCTTGAGCAAGAGGGCTGGGTACGTGAAGTGGTTCGTGCGGTACAAGACTACCGCAAAAAGCTGGATCTGCCGATTGAAAAGTATGTAGCATTGACGTTGGATGTAGACAACGACTTGCGTCAGGCGATCGAAAGCTTCGACTCTGTGTTGCGTGAGAACGTATTGGTAACCACGGTGACATTTGGTCAAGCCGAACCAGCGGAACATGTAGAAGTGAATGGCAAAACGATCGGCGTTCATATTGGGGAATAATTACAAGCCCCCTGTCCCATAATACAATAACAGGCAGCATATAAAAACGAGCCTAAGCATCGGAAACGGGTTTCCTCCGTTACGTGCTTCGGCTCGTTTGCTGCTTTCGGGGCAGCCATGGGAAAAGGGGGATTGTGCATATGACAGCACGGTCAAGGCGCAGACTGGGAAGGAGTCTCCGAGGGATGAACGGAGAAGGGGCCGCCATAGCATCAGATAAGGGAATAGCAGGTGACCAGGCAGAGAAACTAAGTCGTGTGGAAAAGCTGGTGCAAGCTGTATCAGAGCAGATGGAACGAACACGTATTGCAGATTACGCTTTGCTGCTGAATAAGCCTTGGCGATTACTTTGGCTAAACCTAATATCAGGTGTTTCCCGTGGAATCGGCATTGCGCTAGGGTTTACTTTTTTTGCCGCTACCATAATTTATGTGCTGCAAGTGCTCGGAGCGTTGAATTTGCCGATTATCGGTGATTATATCGCTGATATTGTACGGATCGTACAGCGACAATTAGAGCTTACTACCTACTAGGGCGTTTCACTTTTAAGCTTCCGATTCGTCCTCGTGCAAATCTGGCTCCAGCAGACCTTCACCCTCGCCATCTTCTATATAACGCTGATAAATAGAACTGCGGACAATGGATACATTTCTGCCATAAATGTCAGTAGCGACAAAGCTTTCATATGGCTCTACGAAGCCCATATTATCATCGCCAGCTTCAATTTCCATATCATCATAGCGGTGGATTTCACCACTTTCCGCCATGGCCGGGGTGTTAGAGGTTCCCCAATTTTCAACGATCTGCCAAGCATCTTCACCGTCAAAGCCGTTTTGTTCTTCACGCTCATCCAGGCTTGTTCTACCGAACGCGGGAGCGAGAAATTCTTCCTCCACCGGACGGTTGTTGGATACTTCTGTTTCAGGACTGTATTCTTTGCAATAAATGGTATAGGGAACAGCCAACAGGCGTTCATAGGGGATGGGTTTGCCGCTGGCGGCGCAAATGCCATAGGTTCCCTTATCCATAGCCATCAAGGCTGATTTGATACGTTCCAATTGAAACTCGTCATGCTCCAGTAAGGAAATATCTTTGGCTCGCTCATAGGTTTCGGTAGCTAGATCGCCTGGATGGTTATCGATGGGAGAAAGCTCACCGGTTTGGTCGCGTTGAGAATCGCCGAGTCCATAATGGTCGTTGTTTTGCAAACGATGCTCAATTTCCTTTTTGCGTTCCAGCAGTTCGTTACGCAAGCCCTGCAGTTGTTGCTCGGTCAATGGGGACATGGAATCCTCTCCTTGTTCTAGATTTACATGCATGCAATGTGTCAGGTATGCTCCTTGTAGTGTGCACCGGGAAGACCTCTTTTACATAGGAAATTCTAATCAAATGTGATTGAGTTCATTCCATTTAAGGACTATGCTCGATAGCCTGCAGGACTCGTGGACGATCTGAGAAGGCTTATGCTACAATAAATGGGTTCGACAACGGATATAAGCGGATCGGAGTGACGAAGGACTGTGATTTATTTTGGTATTGCGCTAATTATTTTTTTGATTGATCAGGGTTTCAAATATTTGGTGGCTACGCGGATGGAATTGTACGAGCAAATACCAGTCATCGGCAATTTCTTTTTAATCACCTCTCATCGTAATCGCGGAGCCGCTTTTGGGATTTTGGAAGGGCAACGCTGGCTTTTTATCGTGATTACAATTGTAGTTGTGATCGGTATCGTATGGTACCTGAGAAAAACGGTCAGAGCTGGGCAAAAACTACTTCCTGTTGCGCTAAGTTTGGTGCTTGGGGGAGCGGTTGGTAATTTTTTGGATCGAGCTATTTCTGGAGAAGTAGTTGATTTTGCACAGTTCAATTTTGGAAGCTACACATTCCCGATTTTTAATGTGGCAGACTCGGCAATTGTCATCGGTGTTGCACTGATTATTTTGGATACATTGCTGGAATCGCGTCGGGAAAAAGGGAATGGCAATGATAGCGTTGAAGGGAAGTCATAGCATGAACGAAGTGAATGAAAACGGCGAAGCCATAGGTCTGTCTTATGAGGACGAACTGGAGGGTGAATCTCTGGAATGGACAGCGGATTCAGGGGATGCCAAAACACGTATAGACAAATACATCGCCGAAGAAATGAAGGAAGTGTCTCGTTCCCAGATCCAGCTGTGGATCGGGAATGGTCGGGTACTGGTGAACGGTGCGGCGGTCAAAGCGAACTACAAGCTGGCTGAAGGAGATCATATCGTACTATCGGTACCTGAACCAGAAAGTGTAGATATTATGCCGGAAAATATTCCGCTAGATGTCGTATACGAGGATTCGGACGTTATTGTCATTAACAAGCAACGTGGTCTAGTTGTGCATCCTGCACCAGGACACTCCTCGGGAACACTGGTCAACGCACTGATGTACCACTGCCATGACCTTTCCGGCATCAACGGGGAATTACGTCCCGGTATTGTTCACCGTATTGATAAAGATACATCAGGACTGCTGATGGCAGCTAAAAATGATCAGGCCCACGCATCACTTGCAGCACAGCTGAAGGATCATAGCGTGACTCGGAAATATATAGCATTGGTCCACGGTCATTTGAGTCACGATCAGGGAACCGTAGATGCTCCGATTGGTCGTGATTCAGGTGACCGTAAATTGTTCACGGTTACGGAACGCAACAGCAAGCATGCAGTTACCCATTTTCTCGTCATTGAACGGTTAGGTGATTATACCCTGCTTGAACTTCAATTGGAGACAGGACGGACACACCAAATTCGTGTTCACATGAAATTCATTGGACATCCATTGGTTGGCGACCCTATGTATGGACGCAGTAAAGGGGTTCGTATGGATGGCCAAGCGCTACATGCAGCGGTTCTGGGATTTAAGCATCCAACTACTGGAGAGTACTTAGAATTTAGCAGACCGGTCCCTCCTGATATGGAGGACGTATTAACGTCCTTGCGTAGTCGCTAAAATAATGATGATTTGCTCTGCTTTCCTATTCAAAAACTTGAATAAATTATTAAGTATAACCGCCTAAATGGCGGTTTTTTTATTGTCTGAATAGGAATGGGTAAAAACAACTATGGATAATTATACAATGAGGATGTATAATTATTAAAGTGCTTCCGGTGGTTCCGGTTGAACGGGTGTTGACACGAGATTTTCAATCTGTCATACTTCTTGTAGTTGCGATGGACTTTGTCCGAGAGATGGTTAACCATCTCACACTATGAGAAACAGGACAAAGGAAATCCTGAATAGCACCTTTAAATCAGTCCCGTGAGGCTGGCAAGGTAACGTGAATGGATCACTGATCAGTGCATCCGCTGCGGCGGTATGTCTTCAGTGTGTCCGACAGATCGGAGAACAGTGGAAGACTGTTCATACGAGACTCCTTGCCAAACTTGGGCAAGGAGTCTTTTTTGTATCCGAACACGGGACCAGGTCTGAAGGGAACATCACCTGAGGAGGCTGGAAGCATGAGTATTGAAACACATGTACTGATGGATGAAATTGCGATTCGTCGGGCATTAACGCGGATTGCACATGAAATTTTGGAGAAAAACAAGGGTATTGACGATTGCGTACTCGTAGGTATTCGAACACGCGGAGTTCATCTGGCGCAGCGCTTGGCTGAAAAAATTGCTGAAATTGAAGGCGCACCAATTCCATGGGGAGAGCTAGATGTCACAGCCTACCGGGATGACCGGAGCAGCGTTGCCGAGGCTAAAGGAAATGGAAAAGAGCTTTTGATGAATCCCGCTGACGTATCGGTTCATGATAAGAAAGTTATTCTCTTTGACGATGTGCTGTACACAGGCCGTACTATTCGCGCGGCGATGGATGCATTGATGGACTGCGGACGACCGCAAATGATCCAGCTGGCTGTGCTAGCAGATCGCGGACACCGTGAGCTTCCGATTCGTCCGGATTACATCGGCAAGAACATCCCGACCTCCAAATCTGAGGAAATCGTAGTTGCACTTCAGGAGACGGACGGTAAGGACGAAGTGACGATCATTCAGAACCGGGGGGAATAGGTATGATCACAACAGCCAGTCAACTTAGAGAACGTAGCCTGCTCGGATTAAAAGAACTTAGCCGAAATGAAATTGAGTCGATTCTGGATCGTGCTCAGTATTGGGAATCACAGCCGCAAAAACTGATTCCAGTCCTACAGTCACGCTTCGCGGCCAACATGTTTTTTGAAAATAGTACACGCACACGCTTTTCCTTTGAAATGGCGGAGAAGCGACTCGGCGCTCAGGTTTTGAACTTTTCCGCTGCGGCTTCCAGTGTGGAAAAAGGGGAGTCCATTTACGATACTGTGCGTACGCTTGAATCCATGGGCATTGATGCTGGAGTCATTCGCTTAAAGCCAGCCGGAGTGCTACAAGAGCTTGCTGAGAAGGTCAGTGTTCCGCTGGTTAATGCGGGAGACGGCAACAATGAACATCCAACGCAGGCTTTGCTAGACCTCTACACCATGCGCAAAACTTTCGGTGAGCTTAAAGGCTTGAGAGTATCCATCATAGGAGACATTTTGCACAGCCGTGTAGCTCGCTCGAATCTGTGGGCCTTGCAAAAATTCGGAGCCGAGGTTAGCTTCTGTGCACCAGACAATATGCAGGCATCTGATCTTGCAACGTACGCGCCTTATGTGCCGATGCAAGAAGCATTGCAGGCAGACGTAGTCATGATGCTGCGGGTCCAGCTGGAACGGCATGCCGAAGGAATGTTGCGCTCAGCGGATGAGTACCGAGAGCAGTACGGTTTGACAGAAGAAAGAGCAGCAAGCCTTAAGTCCGGAACAATTATCATGCACCCGGCTCCAGTGAATCGAAACGTGGAGATCGACAGTGCAGTTGTGGAAAGCGAGCAATCGCGAATTTTTCCGCAAATGGCCAACGGGGTTCCGATCCGCATGGCGGTTATGGAACGGGCAATGAAGCTGTAGAAGCTGTCAGCAGGATCGTAGGAAAAAGTTGCAAAAAACCTGAGCGGAGGAATATTTCAGATGAAACAATTAATTATGAATGCAAGCGTATTGAACGAGCAGGGCGAGGCTGAATTGAAATCCATCCTAATTGCCGACGGAAAAATTTTAGCTATCGCCAATGCGGATGCCGGTGTTAGCCTACTTGTGGAAGAAGGGGCATCTGGGCAAGAGCTCGAAGTCGAAAAAATCGACGCCCAGGGAAAACTGGTCATCCCCGGTCTAATCGACATGCATGTGCATCTGAGAGAACCTGGCTTTGAATATAAAGAAACCATTGAAACAGGTAGCCGCGCTGCGGTGAAAGGTGGATTTACCACGATTGCCTGCATGCCGAACACACGTCCGGTTACGGACAATGTAGACACGGTTCAGCTGGTGCTGAAAAAGGGGCAAGAGGCTGGGCTGGCCAAGGTACTTCCTTACGCAGCCATCACGAAAAACGAACTGGGACGAGAACTGACGGATTTTGAAGCGCTCAAAGCAGCAGGTGCAATCGGCTTTACTGATGACGGAGTCGGAGTGCAGAGTGCGCAAATGATGAAAGATGCCATGTCACGAGCCAAAGCGCTGGATATGCCAGTCATTGCACATTGTGAAGATAACACACTTGTTGTAGGAGCAGCGGTGACGGACGGTGAATTTGCCAAGCGTCACGGACTCAAAGGTATCCCCAATGAATCCGAGGCGATCCATGTTGGGCGTGACATCCTGCTATCCGAGGCAACCGGGGCACATTATCATGTATGCCATGTCAGCACAGAGCAATCGGTGCGGTTGATTCGCCATGCAAAATCTTTTGGCATCAAAGTCACTGCTGAGGTATGCCCGCATCACTTGGTACTGTCCGATGAGGACATTCCTGGGCTGGATGCCAACTGGAAAATGAATCCTCCACTACGTTCCCCGCGTGATGTACAGGCATGCATCGAGGGGCTGGAGGACGGAACGATTGATATCATCGTAACTGACCATGCAGCACACAGCGAGGAAGAGAAGGCAAAAGGGTTGGAGCTGGCGCCATTTGGAATCGTCGGATTTGAAACGGCCTTTCCACTGCTGTACACCAAATTCGTAGCTACTGGGAAATGGACGCTGGACTTTCTGGTGCGCCGTATGACGACTGACCCAGCGCGTGTCTTCCGCCTTGATACAGGACGTCTGGAAGAGGGAGCACCCGCTGACCTGACCATGATTGATCTGGAGCAGGAGCAGGCAGTTGATCCACAAACGTTTGCCAGCAAAGGGCGCAACACTCCTTTTACAGGCTGGAAGCTCAAAGGCTGGCCAGTGAAAACTTGGGTAGATGGCAAACTGGTATGGTCTGCTGACGAAGCGCAATAATACACAACTACTTAAAAAATAGAACCTTATAGCAGGAAACAATATAGAGGAGTGAGACGGGATGCAGGCAAGATTGTTACTTCAGGACGGCACGCTGTTTACAGGCACATCATTTGGTGCGGAAGGTGAAAAAACAGGCGAAGTCGTTTTCAACACAGGGATTACAGGCTATCAAGAGGTGCTGACGGATCCCTCTTATTGCGGACAAATCGTAACCATGACTTACCCGCTGATTGGTAATTATGGAATTACTCGTGATGATTTTGAATCGGTACGGCCTTATGTTCATGGCTTTGCTGTTCGACATTACGAGCCGGCGCCAAGTAACTGGCGTGCTCAATACAGCGTGGGCGATTTGCTGAAGGAATATGGCATCATTGGCATTAGCGACATCGACACCCGCATGCTCACTCGGATTATTCGCCATCACGGCACAATGAAGGGCATTTTGACGACTGGTTCCCAGCCGGTGGAAGAACTAAAAGAAATGATGTCCGACATGACCATAGAAGAACTGCGCAATCAGGTTCCTTTGACTTCTACACCTCATCCGTACAGCAGCCCTGGCAACGGAGAACGGATCGTATTGATTGACTATGGTGCCAAGAGCGGCATCCTGCGCGAACTGAATAAACGGGACTGCGATGTGGTTGTCGTTCCGCATGATACGACGGCCGAAGAAATTCGTCGCTTAGATCCAGACGGTATACAGCTGTCCAACGGTCCTGGAGATCCGAAAGACGTACCACATGCTGTCCGTACGGTGGCTGAACTGCTAGGAGAATACCCTATTTTCGGGATTTGCTTGGGACACCAGTTGTTTGCCTTAGCTTCGGGAGCGGATACGGAAAAGCTGAAATTTGGACATCGCGGTGGTAACCATCCGGTAAAAGAACTGGAGAGCGGCCGTTGCTTCATTACATCACAAAATCACGGGTACACAGTGAATGAGGATTCGATCCAAGGAACTGAGCTTGAAGTGACGCATATTAATAACAACGATAAAACGATCGAGGGTCTTAAACATACTAAATATCCTGCGTTTTCGGTGCAATATCACCCAGAGGCTGCACCTGGCCCTTACGATAATGGCTACCTGTTTGACCGCTTTCTGGATATGATTCGTGAACACAAAAGAAATCAACCAAAGCAACCGCGTCAGGCTGCTATCGCCGCCGCAGTGAGAGGAGAGCGCTAATATGCCGAAAAATACAGAACTTAAAAAAATACTCGTGATCGGTTCCGGCCCTATCGTTATTGGTCAGGCAGCAGAATTCGATTACGCTGGTACACAAGCTTGTCAAGCGCTCAAAGAAGAAGGCGTCGAGGTAGTACTGATTAACAGTAACCCGGCAACCATCATGACAGACACCAATATGGCAGACAAAGTATATATCGAGCCGATTACACTGGATTTTGTAACACAGATTATCCGTCAGGAGCGTCCAGATGGTCTACTTCCTACACTGGGAGGACAGACAGGTCTGAATATGGCAGTGGAACTGGCTCGCGCAGGGGTATTGGAGCGCGAAAACGTTAAGCTGCTGGGAACTCAACTGAATTCAATTGAAAAAGCCGAAGACCGGGACTTGTTCCGCGACCTGATGCGTGAGTTGGAACAGCCCGTGCCGGAGAGTGTAATTGTAACGACATTGGAAGAATCGCTGGAATTTGCTAACGAAATCGGTTATCCCATTATCGTTCGCCCGGCTTATACGCTGGGAGGTACAGGCGGTGGGATCTGCGCCACAGAAGAAGAATTGCGTGAAACAGTAAGCTCTGGCTTGCGTTACAGTCCAATCGGACAATGCTTAGTGGAAAAAAGTATCGCAGGTATGAAGGAAGTCGAATATGAAGTCATGCGTGACGGTAATGACAACTGTATCGTGGTCTGCAATATGGAAAACTTCGATCCGGTCGGCGTGCACACTGGTGACAGTATCGTCGTAGCGCCGAGCCAGACGCTGTCAGATCGTGAGTATCAGATGCTGCGCTCCGCTTCTCTCAAAATTATCCGCGCCCTCAATATCGAAGGCGGCTGTAATGTACAGTTTGCACTGGATCCGCACAGCTATCAATACTACGTGATTGAGGTCAACCCACGGGTGAGCCGTTCCTCGGCACTGGCTTCCAAGGCGACCGGATATCCGATTGCCAAAATGGCGGCCAAAATTGCACTAGGCTACACACTGGATGAAATTGTGAATCCGGTAACGGGACAAACGTATGCTTGCTTTGAGCCGACATTGGATTACATCGTGAGTAAAATACCACGCTGGCCATTTGACAAGTTCATTTCTGCCAACCGCAAACTTGGCACACAAATGAAAGCAACCGGTGAAGTCATGGCCATCGGACGTACATTTGAAGAGTCAATCCATAAAGCGGTTCGTTCTCTGGAAATTGGTGTACATCGCCTGCATCTAAAGGGTGCCGATCAACTATCTGATGAGGTGCTTAAGGATCGTCTGAGTAAAGCAGATGATGAACGCTTGTTCTTGGTAGCCGAGGCATTCCGTCGCGGCTGGAAGCAACAAGATATTCAGGATATAACTAAAATTGATTGGTGGTTCCTCGACAAGGTAGAGGGAATTGTCAAATTTGAATCCACTATCGCAGAAGAGTCTGAGTTGACTTATGAAACACTCTATCAGGCCAAACGAAAAGGATTTACTGACCGCTCCATTGCCGAGATTCGCAGTATGGGTCAACGCAAGAGTATGACAACCGAACCCGAGGTTCGTGAATTCCGTCTAAATCAAAACCTGCGTCCTGTTTACAAAATGGTAGATACGTGCGCGGCCGAGTTTGAAGCCACAACTCCGTACTACTACTCCTCTTATGAGGTGGAAAACGAAGTGATTCCATCCAACAAAGAGAAAGTCATCGTACTCGGCTCAGGACCAATTCGGATCGGTCAAGGGATTGAATTTGACTACTCCACCGTACATGCGGTATGGGCTATTCAAAAAGCGGGTTACGAAGCGGTAATTATTAATAACAATCCAGAGACCGTCTCTACAGACTTCAACACGTCTGACCGTCTCTACTTTGAGCCACTTTTCTTCGAAGATGTAATGAATGTCATCGAGCAGGAAAAACCGATTGGCGTCATCGTTCAGTTCGGTGGTCAAACGGCGATTAACCTCGCAGCACCACTTAGTGCGGCAGGCGTGAATATTTTGGGTACGAGTCTGGAAAGTATCGATGAAGCAGAAGACCGGAAAAAGTTCGAAAAGCTGCTGTCTCGCCTTGCTATCGCCCAGCCTAAAGGCAATACGGTCACGTCGGTAGATGAAGCGGTAGGAACTGCCCAAGCATTGGGGTACCCAGTTCTGGTACGTCCATCCTATGTCCTGGGCGGACGCGCTATGGAAATTGTGTACTCAGATACGGAATTGCTGCGGTACATGGAAGAAGCGGTTAAAATCAATCCGGAACATCCTGTGCTCATCGACCGTTATATGCTGGGCAAAGAAGTTGAGGTTGACGCCATCTGTGACGGCGAAACGGTCCTAGTACCAGGGATTATGGAACATGTGGAACGGGCAGGGGTTCACTCAGGTGACTCGATCGCAGTGTATCCGCCACAACACTTGTCTGACGAGCTGAAGCAAAAAGTCGTGGACATTACGATCAGCATCGCCAAGGAATTGAAAACGATTGGTCTGGTAAACATTCAGTTCGTCATTCATCAAGATGAGGTGTATGTCATCGAAGTTAACCCTCGTTCCTCACGGACGGTTCCTTTCCTAAGCAAAGTAACGAATATTCCGATGGCTAACCTGGCGACACAGGCCATTTTGGGCGGTAAGCTCAAAGATGCAGGCTACACAGAAGGACTATGGCCTGAAAGTAATTATGTCTCGGTTAAGGTTCCTGTATTCTCCTTTGCCAAGCTGCGTCGTGTAGAGCCAACACTGGGGCCTGAAATGAAATCTACAGGTGAAGTTATGGGACGCGATATCCAGTATGCGAAAGCATTGTACAAAGGACTCGTAGGCGCAGGTATGAAAATTCCATCTACTGGGGCGATCATCATCACAGTAGCGGATAAGGATAAGGAAGAAGCGGTCGAGCTGATGCAGGGCTTTTATAGATTAGGCTACAAAATAATTGCTACAGGTGGAACGGCAGCAGCCTTGGAACAGGCTAACATTCCAGTGAACACTGTTAACAAGCTAAGTGAGGGCAATCCGAATATTCTGGATATGATCCGTACAGGTGAAGCCAACTTTGTCTTCAACACGCTCACCAAAGGCAAAACGCCAGAGCGTGATGGATTCCGCATCCGCCGCGAAGCAGTTGAAAACGGCATTGTCTGCATGACCTCGCTGGATACAGTGCGCGCTCTGTTAAAAATGCTGGAGACGATTAACTTCACATCCGAATCGATGCCAGTTCTGAGCAACTAACGCGTTATGAATAGATAAGCAAAATAAGTGGTAATGGGAAGGACATTCATCAGCATTTGCTGACGGATGTCCTTTATCACGGGCAAATATACCCGAATTGATGTGAAAAGGGGCGGTAGAACGGTGAACGAAGCATTTCAGCAGATGGCAGGACGGCTGATGGTTGCGCTAGATTACCCGGATGCACAACAGGCTGAGCAGTTAATTCGGCAGCTGGAGGGAATTCCTTGTTATATAAAAGTGGGTATGCAGCTGTTTTATAGCGCAGGGCCAGCTTTTGTAGAACAATTAAAATCAAGAGGATACTCCGTATTTCTGGATTTGAAAATGCACGATATCCCTAACACGGTACGGGGAGGGGCAGAGAGCATTACCCGTCTAGGGGTGGATATGTTTAACGTACACGCTGCTGGAGGCCGCAGTATGATGTCGGCCGCCAGAGCCGGAGCTGAAGCAGCGATTTCAGCAGACAGCTCACTTGCCATGCCGCTCATTATTGCAGTTACACAGCTGACCAGCACGGATCAAACAACTATGAATACGGAGTTAGGCATTCCTGGCACAGTACAGGATGCTGTCGTTCGTTATGCACAATTGACGCGTGAGGCTGGACTGGACGGTGTGGTCGCATCCCCATTAGAAGTGCCTGCAATTCGTGCGGTATGCGGAGCGGACTTTAAAACCATAACCCCTGGCATACGCCCGGCAGGCAGCGCTACAGGTGATCAGTCGCGTGTGCTTACACCCGGACAAGCCATTGCCCAAGGCAGCAGCTACATTGTCGTTGGACGGCCGATCACGGCGGCACCAGACCCACGCGCCGCAGCAAAACATATTATTGAGGAGATGATACAAGTATGACTACATTAAACAATATCCCAGAACAAGTTGCATCCCATCTGTTACGCATTCAGGCGGTGGCACTGCGTCCACAGCAACCTTTTACATGGACATCCGGTATTAAATCCCCTATCTACTGTGACAATCGCCTGACCATGTCCTACCCGGAGGTGCGTGAACTAATCGCAGACTCTTTTGCGGCTCTTATCCGTGAACAATACCCTGAAACCGAGGTTATTGCCGGCACAGCCACAGCAGGGATTCCTCATGCCGCTTGGGTGGCACAAAAGCTAAATCTGCCAATGGCTTATGTCAGAGACAAAGCTAAAGGACACGGGAAGGAAAACCAAATCGAAGGCCGCATTAGCGCCGGACAAAAGGTTATGGTTATCGAAGACCTCATCTCTACCGGGGGAAGCTCCATTAAAGCAGCACAGGCTGTAGAGCAAGCAGGCGCTCAGCCGTTAGCTGTACTGGCTATTTTCAGCTACCAGCTGGACAAAGCTACTCAAGCTTTTGAAGAAGCAGGTGTGAAGCTGCAAACCTTGTCTAATTACACCGCCTTGATGGAGGTTGCTTTGCGTGAGGGAACCATTCAGCAGGAAGAAATGGAACTTCTGCGTTCCTGGCGTCAGGACCCGGCTTCTTTTGGCAAATAAGGCTGAGTACTAGAGACAACGGAGCCAATAAGTAGTGCGCCACAGACTCATTGCCATCCAGTGCAAATTGTTAGAAATCAAGCTGTGTAAATCGAATTCGATCCGGTTACACTAACTCCTACTATACATGTGAAAAGAGGGAGTTCGGATGTATTGGGTTTACTATGGCAGACTGTACACGACTAAATTTCAGGCAGGGTGTTTGGCAAAAAGGCTGGAGCACGACGGCTGGATGTACGGCTACAATGATCCCCGCGCAGTGGAGGTGTACCGCTCGCGCAAAGGTCGTTATGGTGTCCGATTTATTCCATAGGTTTACAAAAATAATTTTTAAAAAGAAAATTTCTAAAAACTATTGACGAAACACAAGAAAATGTTGTATATTAATTAACGTTGCTGTTACGAATATGTAGCGTGAATATACATATTTTTTTGAGGGCCCTTAGCTCAGTTGGTTAGAGCGGTCGGCTCATAACCGATTGGTCGGGGGTTCGAGTCCCTCAGGGCCCATTTCCTCAAAAACCCTTGCTTAGCAAGGGTTTTTTTGTTGTTTTTTCTGTATTATAAGAGAATGGAGAGTAGTTGCTTAAACTTAATTGCTTACCTTTTGGTCATGGTGCTTTCTTTATCGGATTCTGACATTTTAAATAGATAAGTACTCTAAAATTTACACCTTTCTTTAATGGGACCTAGACCTTATGTAACTTCGTTCTAGCTTATGTAGGTTATTAAAACTGTTTCCTATTTTACTGAGTCTTATCGTTATTAGTATCCAATAAAAAATATTTATTCTAATATATAGATAATATTTATAAGTCAGTAAGTTTATGTTTAGATAATTTTTGAAGAACATGTTACCTTAGTGTCTGTACAAGAGATAGATTACTGGGGGAATATTTATGAAAAAGAATCTCATTAAGAAAACTTTTATATTGCTCAGCGCATCATTGTTTTTACTAATCGTATTTTCAAATTTAAGAACGTATGCAGCAGCATCAGTTGGTCAGGCATTACCTACTCCAGAGAGTGGGTGGCAACGATATGAAGAGCTTGCTCCTGGTTTCATCTTTGAAGGAAATGGATGGCAAACGCCAACTGCGGGGAGCTAATCTGGAGGAAGTGAAAAGTTTACACTTAATTCATCTCTACATACTGTTAAATTTCAATTTTGGGGTACGGATCTAAGATTAATTAGTTATAGAGGCGGAGATAGACAAACATCTATTCAAGTAAATATTGATGGTGTGAATTATAGTTACTCAGCAAATGGTCAAGCACAAGTGACTACCCTTTTATTTGAAAAAAGGAACTTAGAAAATAAATTACATTCCGTAGAAGTAAGTGCAAGCAACTCAAACGTTTATAATCTGTTCGAATTTGATGCTTTAGATATCAACGAGACTGGATATTTAGTAAATCCTAAAATCAGTGCTCCTTCAAATCTATCTGCAAAGGCAGGAGACGCCAAGGTAGATTTAAGCTGGACAGCAAGCCCCGATAAAACAGAATATACTATAAAACGAAGCACTACTTCTGCAGGACCGTATGATACAATTGCTTCCAACGTCAAAACTCCATCGTATTCTGATACATCTGTGGTCAATGGAACAACATACTATTACGTAGTTACAGCAGTAAGTAATAATGGCGAAAGTGAATTTTCTAAAGAGGTTTCAGCTACTCCACAAGGAGAAAAGCAAACAGATTCCGATACCGAAAATCCATCTCAACCTAATCCTGAACCATCTGAGCCAGCTCAACCGACAGGTGATCGAGCAATTCTTGTAGTAACTATGACCAATGGCTTTGAGAAGGAATTTGATTTAAGTATGAAAGAAGTTAACAACTTTATAGCGTGGTATGATGCAAAAGATGCCGGCCGTGGTCAATCATATTATAAAATCGATAAACACAATAACAACAAAGGTCCATTCAGCAGTCGAAAGGATTATGTAATCTTTGATAAGATTCTCACATTTGAAGTAAGTGAATACTCTAAATAAATTGAAATCCCCTGCAATAATGGCAGGGGATTTTTCAGAAAATGCAATGATATTCTTGCTAATCATTGACCAAGTGTGCCAAGGCCTTTGTCAGCTAAATAGTTAGTTTACCTTAACGGTATACACCATTCTCAATTTACCGTTACCGGCGTAAATCTCAACTCTTGCATTCGTTGCAGTGGTGGTGGTTACTACGCCGGAAGCGGAGACGGTGACATTTCCGCTCGCCACTTTATAAGTATCTCCAGGGTAATTTGACAACGCATAAGAATAATTACGTGGCAACGTAGCCGTTCTGTAGGATACTCCGTTTACTTGTACAACAGGTGTAATTTCTGGAGAAGGGCCTACTGCTGCGGACGCGCTAGGGATAATAATACCCCCAATGAGTCCCAAAGACATAGCTGTTGATAATAATATTTTCTTAGTATTCATAAAAAAATCCTCCTTATGTATGATAGGAGTTCCTAAAATATACCATGTAAAATGGTTGCTTTCACTTCATTCGACAAATATTGTAAAAATAATACAATAAAACGATTCTAAAGTCCTATAAGATACAAAATAATTAAAATATGACAATTAAAGAAACTCATTTAATATACTGTATTTTTGAGCTATTCTCTATAGCTGGGCCATCTTTGCATAACACAAAATAAAAACGGACGTCGGAGTGATTCGTCCGAGATCCGTTTTTCGTATGTGCATGTATGGCACTTAATATCAGTTGATGAGTTGGTGCGCAAGCCTCTCACTGCTGTCCAGGTTCCTTTGAACCATAAGGTGTTTTAATGCAGACAGTTCCGTACTTTGACGAATCGCTTCCGCCACCAACTGGGCGATCTTCCTTGCGCCTTCGTCAGAAAAATGGGTATTATCGGCTACACCAGCTGGGTAATTAGGGTGCGTTTTTTCAGGCAAATGCATAAATAGAAGCTGGGACTCTTTTTCGCCCATGGAACGATAAAGCTGCTGTGATGCTTCGAAAATATCGAGCAACGGTGTCTGGGTTTCCTTGGCTACTTGTCTCATGGCAGCGGGATAGGCTCCTACGGCCAGCGGATCAGGTTCACCGTTTGCGGTAAAGCGGCGGCGGCTTACAGAGGTTAACAGCACTGGAATTCCGCCACGTTCCCGAGCGGACTGAATGTATTGAATTAAGTTTAGACGGTACTCTCCATCAGGATCGGTGTAGCGCATGGGATCTTCTTTTTTCTCATCATTGTGTCCAAATTGAATAAACAGATAATCGCCAGCTTGAATATCTTTTTCAATATCAGTTAATCGCCCTTCTGCTATAAAAGATTTGGTGCTTCGTCCGTTGACGGCACGATTATCCACATGAACAGTAGAGTCCAAATGAGCTTGCAAATGTTCGCCCCAGCCTGTCATCGGTTTTTCGGTTGCTCCTTTTTGAGCTGCAGTAGAGTCCCCTGCGATAAACAGTCGAGTTGTCATCTGTTGTCTTGCCTGCGCATATCCATGTTTTTGTAGCCATTTTTCCGCCAGGTCGAGCCATTGTCTGCATTCAAGGTTGTCCTCGGATAGTCCCAAGCCGTGTCGTCCTTCCTCAAATATATGCAGTTCAAACGGAATACGCTCTCTGGATAATGAGAAAGCGAACAACAGGCTATTTTCTACCGGTACAGCGCCATCATTGGCCGTTGTCCACATAAAAGTCGGAGGTGTCTGTGCAGTCACTTGCCGATCGGATGAAAAGGCTTGAAGCTGCTCCAGGGTCGGCTGTTCCCCTAAAAAGTGCGTACGGCTTCCAAGATGCGTATAAGGGTCATGAAATGAAATGACAGGGTATCCCAACATTAGAAGATTTGGTTTTTCCGCTCCGATCGTGGAGACAATGGAGGCCAGGTGACCGCCTGCTGAAAAACCGATGAGACCCACTTGATCAGGGATCACTAGCCAGTCATGCGGTGTTTGGCGAATCCATTGCAGGGCATGTTCTACATCCTCCAGCAAGGAGGTAATCTCGAAATCACCGACCTGATACTCCAGCACGCCCGCATGAATACCTAGATCATTCAACCACCGGGCGATTGGCTCTCCTTCATGTGAGGCCAAATGCTCGTAGCCACCGCCAGGTAACACCAATACAAATGGACGAGCATCTCGGACCGCTACGGGATAGAGGGAGAGAAAGGAAGTGTCCAACGGAAATTCTTCTTTTACAATCTGTTCTTTAGAACTAACGACATGTAACATAAGAGACCTCCAAATTTCTTTTTAACTGCCGCAAACCAAATAAAATCAACTTAAATTGGAATGATACGGATGTAAAAAATAATGCACACGTGAAAAAAATGATTTAAACCTTGTTATGAAAGCGCTATAATTTGGTGTGATACCAAGGACCAAAGGGGGAGCGCAATGAAAAAAGGAAGAATGTTCTACACTATTTTTATTACGATTCTGGTTTTGGGAATAGGATTGGTGGCCAGCTTTGGCAGCTATATCTATTTTACAACAATTAGCTCCGTTGTGGAGAGAGTTTCCAATACCAAGCAAAGCTACATGGCGCAGATCAGAAATAGCCTGGAACAGAAAATTCAAACGATTGAATACGCTTTTAATACGTATAGCACGACCAGTTCCTTTAATGAAGTTGTCAAAAATCCCATTACAGAAAAAGATTTTGTAGCGTATCGGAATGTAAATACCCAGCTCAATTATATTGCTACGATGGGATTAGAAGGAACCGAGTATTCACTAATAAGTCTAAATCAGAATTGGAGAATCTCCAATGGAAGCCTGTCTTATTTGACGAAAACGGAACGAGAAAAGCTGATTAGTACCTATATCGACCACCAGGATAAGGGACTATTCTGGATTAAAACAGATAAAGGAATCCGTTTTGTGAATACCTTGCCTGTGTTTTCCAAAAAGAAACAGGCCATCGCGCTATCTGATATTTCGTCGCAGACGTTAAGCCATACCATTCAAACAGAGGATCATATGCCTGTGTTTATTTTGAATAAAAAAGGCGACTTAATGTACGAAACTGAGCCTGCTACTCCCTTATTGTCTACTCAGCAGCTTCAGCACATTTCAGAGGTTACTGAATCAAACAACACGGGCATGCTGACATTGGAGAAAACGGAGCATCAGCCGGCGCGGCAAATCATTTATGCTAAATCTGCTTACAACAATTGGACTTACTTAACGGTATTAGATAAAAAAGAGATTGCAAACGCGTTTCAAACGACCAAATTTGGGATTATCATGATGGGCCTTGTATTAACACTTTTAATGGTGGTGGTGGCATACATCATTGCCATTTACTTTACCAAGCCATTCCAGCAAATAAAACGCAGCTTACCGAAAAATCCTAATTTCGCTTTCAAAAATGAATCTTCTAAAAATGAAATTGAGTGGATTATTAATTCCATCGACAACATTGTAACAGAGAAGGAAAGCTTGGAAAGTCTCATTCAGTCCGAAATGCCACAGTTGGAAACGCAATTGATTCTCAACCTGTTTCGCAAACGTGTTTCCGCAGAGGAATTGGCACGAAAAATGCCACGTCTGGGCTACCCGCAGATCGAGAATCAAATGTATATTACCTTGTTAGTTCAACTGGATAATCTGGGAGATCGAGAACCTTCGGATAAAGATATTTTACTGCTGGCTATTAACAAAATCGTAGAAGAAACGATTCCAGAGCAGCTGCGTATGCTTCCGATCATTTTGAACGATAACACTCAGGCTACCATTTTAATTTTGGCAGGTAAGAGTGCACAGGAAATGAGAAAGCAAGTGCTGGATCATGCGACCCTTTTGATTCAGCATGTAAAAGAGTATTTGAATGTATCCATCAGCATCGGTATTAGCACAGCGTATGATAACTTGTTAGAAAGCAAAGAAGCTTGTGAGATGAGCAAGCAAGCATTACATCACCGTTTAAATCTAGGTAAAGAGTCGATTATTTTTTATGAGGATATTTCCATGGTCATTTCAGGTCCGGTACTGCTTCATTATCCTGCGGAATTGGAATCGAAACTGTTTGATGCCATTCGCATAGGGGATGAAGAGCAGGTATATCATACCGTGCACTCTTTATTGGCAGAAATGATGACAAAGAACAATCATTCCATGAACTTTGAAGTGCTATTGGTACGATTTGTAAATAACCTCATCCAATTAGAGCAGCTATTAGGGATTGAAGTGCTACTGACGCAAGACAATCATGCCTTGTATCACCGTTTGCTGGATATCCGTAACCCGGAGGAGATAGAACGCATGCTGTTAGAACAGGTTATTTTCCCCATGGTAAAAAGCATGAAGGAGAAGACCAACCAGCAATTCCGCTGTCTCTCAGAGAAAATTGCCGCGATTATCCGTGCTGAATATGACCAGGAATTATCATTAGAACTCATTGGAGATCGACTGCATTACAATCCGAATTATTTAAGCAGTATTTTCAAAAAAGAATACGGTACAACGTTTAGCGAATATCTGATGGGCTATCGCCTGCAAATGAGCAAGAAGTGGCTCGTTGAGACAGATATGACGATTAAAGAAATCGCCGAGCGACTGCAATATCATAATTCGCAAAACTTCATCCGCTCTTTTCGGAAAAAAGAACAGGTTACACCAGGGGCTTATCGAAAGATGAAGCAAGCCAATTAACCTTTAACCGCCCCCAGCAAAGCTCCTTTGACAAAGTGCTTTTGCACAAATGGATACACGATTAACATTGGAACGGTCGCTATAACAATGACCGCCATCTTAATCGTCTGCGCAGGCGGGATGACATCTACCGCGGTTCCTTCTGCCTGCATACCACTGGAGACGATAACAATTTGGCGAAGTAAGACTTGAATTGGCCATTTGGCAGAGTCATTGATATAGAGAATAGCGTGCATATACGTATTCCAGTAGGCAACAGCGTAGAATAAAGAAATAGTTGCAATAGAAGGCAGGGCTAATGGCAACATAATTTTAAAGAAGATACCAAAATCGTTGCACCCGTCCATCTTGGCCGATTCCTCCAAATCATCCGGCAACGCCTGAAAAAAGTTACGCATGATAATCAGGTTAAATGCATTAATGGCTACGGGCAAAATCAAGGACCAATACGAATTGATCAGCCCCATGCTTTTGACAACGAGGAATGTCGGAATCATCCCCCCGCTAAACAACATAGAGAACACGACAATGAAGTTAATCGTATTGCGGCCAAGCAGATATTTCCGGGATAATCCATAAGCCATAAAAGCGGTAAAAATCATACTTACAACTGTACCCACGATCGTTACTCCGACCGAAACCCCAAGTCCTCTAAATATCGTTGGAGTGGATAGGATATAGCGATAAGCATCCAGAGAAAAAGTAACAGGGAATAAAATAAACTTCTTGGCCACTACTTCCTCAGTTGAGGCAAATGAGCTGGCGATGATATTCAAAAAAGGCAAGAGACAAGTGAGGGCGATGAGAATCAAAAGTGTACTGTTTACAATGTTGAAAATACGACTGCCCAGTGATTCTTTTTTTCGTAATTTTGGTTTGAGTAATGGTTGTTCCAATGTGGTTGACCTCCTTGTAATCGTTTACATGTAAACCTTATCAAGAGGAAAGAATTCCGTATATAATCAAATCTTGAGGTGTTCTCTAAGCGTGGAATAAAGAGGATGATCATTAAGTTGTGTAGTAATCATTAGCTAAGGTGAAGAGGCTATAAAGTAGGCTGTTGGCCTACTTTTGTAAACGCTATCATTTGATGATTATATGCGGAATGCCGAAAATAACGTACTCTTGAAAGCGTATACAGGAACGTTTGAAGGAGGTCGAACTAATGAAAGTTTCAAGTGTCCCCGCACCAAACATGAAGATGAAAATGAAGAAGAACAAAAGAACGACGGAAAGCCTTTTACGAATGCAGAAACACAAGCTGCTCTATCTGATGGTTTTACCCGGATTGGTGTACTTCATTATCTTCAAGTACTTCCCTATGGGGGGATTGGTAATTGCATTTCAGGATTATCAAGCATTTCAGGGAATCACAGGCAGTCCATGGGTAGGAATGAAGCATTTTATTCGTTTGTTTACTGAGCCTACGTTTTTTATGCTGCTTCGCAATACGCTGATTTTATTTGCACTGAATATTGTAATCTTTTTTCCGTTGCCCATCATATTGGCGCTCATGCTGAATGAGGTTAGGAAGATGTTTTTCAAAAACATTATTCAAACCATTATCTACATTCCGCACTTTATGTCATGGGTTATCATTGTTTCGATTTCTTATGTTTTCCTGACAGTGGACGGCGGTGTACTGAATGAAATGATTGCCGCGCTGGGCGGTGAGAAGATCAGCTTCTTAACATCTCCGCAGTGGCTGCGAACGGTATATATCGGGCAAGTGATTTGGAAGGAACTCGGCTGGTCTACCATCATTTATTTATCTGCAATTACAGTGGTGGATACGCAATTGTATGAGGCAGCAGAAATGGACGGCGCTGGACGTTTGCGAAAGACATGGCACGTGACGTTGCCAGCGATCCGCCCGGTTATTATTACATTGTTAATTTTGAAAATTGGTAGCACGCTGGATTTGGGCTTTGAGCATATGTATCTGCTATTGAATTCATTAAACCGCGAGGTTGCTGAAATCTTTGACACCTATATTTATACTGCGGGTTTAAAGAATGGACAATTAAGTTTCAGTACGACAGTAGGACTTTTTAAAGGTGTAGTAGGTTTAATTCTGATTATGCTCTCCAATCGACTCGCTAAGAAATTTGGTGAAGACGGCGTTTACTAATGACGACGGGAAGGATGCAAAATGGTACGGTTTGTAGAAAACATGAACAAATGGTGCATGCGCCTGCTACGCCTGGTCTACCTTAACTTGCTGTGGACCATTGCGACGATCCTGGGCTTGGGTTTTATAGGTGTTGGGCCTGCAACCGTTGCTATGCTTAGCATTTTAAGGCAGTGGATTCGGGGCAATGAGGAAGTCGCCATTTTCTCGACGTTTGTACGTTACTTTAAAGAAAGCTTTAAAGAAGCAGCCATCATTGGCGGGCTTTACAGCCTTGTGGGTTACGTGCTCTACGTGGATATCGTCAACGTCTCATCCTGGTATATTCGTGTGGTGACACTGATGGGTGCCTTTTTGTATCTTATCTCTTTGGCATACATTTTTCCGTTGCTGGCTCACTATGATTGGAAAGGAATCAAGCTGAAGATCAAGATGTCGATCGTGATTGGTTTTTCGTATTTACAATATACACTTGTTCTTTTTGTAGCCATAGTCGTGCTTTATGCATTGATTCTAGGCTTGTACCCAGGAATTCTAACTTTTGCCGGAGCGAGCATCATCGGTTATCTCGTGATGTGGATGACGCATCAGGTATTCAGCAAAATAGAGCGAGAGGTTCTGGTGAAAGAGGAAGATATGGTATGAATATACAAACCAAAAAGGAGCAAACACGATGAAAAAAGGAATCAAGATGAAAAAGGGAGTGTCAGGTCTTCTTGCCGCACTTATGGTCATGAGTGTTTTTCTAGCTGCTTGTGGTGACAAGGGAACTGAAGATCAAGGCAGTCAAACCTACGATCCTAAATCTAAACTGGAATTTACCTGGCTAAACGTATTGCATACAGCCTCTCCGCCTACAGAAACGATTAAAAGTAAAATCGAAGAATACACCAATTCCAAAATTACGTTCAACTGGGTACCGGATGCTTCCAAGGAAGAGAGAATTACCACCGCACTGGCTTCTGGTGAATTGGCAGACATGGTGACTTTGACGATGATGACAAATTCTTCAGTGCGTAGTTCATTGAAATCAGGACTATTCTGGGATGTAGGCAAATACTTGGATGATTATGAGAATTTGAAAAAGATCCCGCCTGAAGTGCGCGAAGCCGCTTCCATTGAAGGGGTGCTATATGGTGTTCCGTTCCAGAAGAATCTGGCTCGGGCGGGTTTGGTCATTCGTCAGGATTGGCTCGATCGCTTAGGACTGAAGGTGCCGACCACACTGGATGAGTTGTATGAAGTTGCGAGAGCGTTTACAGAAGATGATCCGGATGGCAATGGAAAAAATGATACGACTGGGTTTGTTGACAGATCGGATCTGCGCTACAGCAGTTTCAAAACGTTAAGTTCCTATTTTGGTACACCTAATGGCTGGAAAGTAGATGAAAACGGAAAGTTTACGCCGGAATTTGATACTCCTCAATATTTGGAGACCTTAAAGTATTCTAATAAATTATACAAAAACGGATACCTCTCCAAAGACTTTGCCGTAACCGCTAAAACGGACCAGCAACAACAATTTGCACAAGGTAAAGCAGGGATTTATACAGGCATGATTGATATCTCTAACCTTAGAACCTTGTCTCAAGGCTTACAAAAAGGGCTGAAGCTGGTACCTGTTAACAAGATTTCGAATGGAGATGGCCAATATCACGTATGGTCTGAAGGAAGCGGGGTAGGAGGCTTGCTGGCATTTCCGAAATCTGAAGTAAAGACAGAAGCTGAGTTGAAGAGACTGCTGCAATTTGTAGATGATTTAATTGACAAAGATGTATATATGTACATGACCGGTGGTATTGAAGGTACTCATTATAAAATCGAAAAGGATGGTTCCTTTAAAATTACGAATACAGATTTGTGGCAAGCAGACGTTCAGCCATTTTCAAGCTCCAGACCAAGTGAAGTGACCTATAACTTAAAGGATGCCAATCCGGAAAAGGAAATGGCTAATGAATTAGTGCGAGAAAATAATAAATTTGCTGTTCTGGACCCGACAGTGCCACTGGATTCAGCCACCGCTAATGAACAAGGAACAGAGCTGGAGAAAATCATTACCGACGCCTCCTTCAAATTTATTATGGGTGAAATTGATGAAGCCGGATTTAAAGCAGCTGTAGAAAACTGGAAAAAGTCAGGCGGAGCACGAATTACCACTGAGTATGAAGAAGCGTATAAGAAAACGAAAAAATAAAGATATAGGCTGAACATTAGTGTACATGAATTGTCACTATGCAGGCGGATGGTGCTTAACATCGCTGACACTTGTCCAGCACCATTCCGCCTACTGCGTTTTATTCACAAAAAATAAAGACAGGAGAGAACGAAATGCAATTATATAACATTGTAGATTATGGAGCAGTTCAGGATGGTACGACGATGGCGACAGAGGCGATTGCGGCTGCCATTGAAGCAGCAAGTAATGCTGGTGGAGGCACCGTTTTTGTTCCGTCTGGAACATACCTGACGGGTGCTATTATTCTGAAAAGTAACATTGAGCTGCATTTAAGCCCCGGCGCAATTCTTTCCTTCAGTACGGAACTGGCAGATTACCCTGTAGTAGAATCCAGATGGGAAGGCGTTCAGCGGGAAGTACATGCATCGTGCATTTATGGAGAGAATCTTGAGAATATTTCGATTACAGGCAGCGGAACACTGGATGGAAATGGTCAACCGTGGTGGGAAAAGCATCGGAATCACCCTGAAGAGCTGCAGTATCCAAGACCCAAATTAATCAGCTTTGACCGCTGTCAACGGGTGACCATTAAAGATCTTATGTTAAAAAATTCCCCCAGTTGGACTGTAAACCCCATTGCTTGCTATAACGTTACGATTGACAATTTGTCCATTCTTAACCCGGCCGACTCTCCCAATACGGATGGTATTAATCCCGAATCCTGTTCCAATGTTCGTATTAGCAACTGCAATATTGATGTAGGCGATGATTGTATTGCGATCAAAGCAGGAACCGAAGATACCCATGAGCGGATTCCTTGTGAAAATATTACGATTACCAACTGTACAATGGTGCATGGTCATGGTGCTGTCGTACTGGGAAGCGAAATGAGCGGAGATATTCGTAATGTTACGATCAGCAATTGCGTGTTCAAGCAAACGGATCGGGGCATACGTCTGAAATCAAGACGGGGACGCGGTGGAATCATCGAGGATATTCGTATCAGCAACATTGTGATGGAGGAGGTCATTTGTCCATTTATTCTAAACCTGTATTATTTCTGCGGACCTCGGGGCAAGGACAAATATGTGTGGGATAAAAATCCCTATCCAATTACTGATGAAACTCCGTGCTTTAGAAGAATCCATTTTTCCAATATCACGGCACGTCAGGTTCATGCGGCGGCTGGTTTCTTATACGGACTTGCAGAACAATATATTGCTGAAATTACATTTTCCAATATTGATATATCTATGGCTAAAAATGCGATTCCCGGTCGTCCGGCCATGATGACAGGGATTGAAGATATGAATAACCGTGGTTTTTATCTAGGTAATGTGAGGGATATTCGTTTTCAACAGGTTACGATTGAAAATCATGAAGGTCCTGCCTTTTACATTGAAAATGGGGAAGATGTTGAAATCAATCGTTGTCATTCGAAGAATACAGCTCAGCCTGAAAAGCTGATAGAACAAGTAACGATACAACCTTCTGAACAAAATGTTGTGAAATAGGAGGGGATGAAAGGAGCATAAAACGTGGATAAGTTGCAAGCATTGTTGGGAGACCTTCCGGCAGATCGCCCTATAACGGCGACTCTACTGAATCAAGAAGAGCGGGAGGGTTATCGACTGGAGTGTCTCCTGCTGGACTTGAACGGGATCGAGTCTGTACCCGCTTATGTAGCTACACCCTTACAAGGGGACGGTCCGTTCCCATTGGTCGTATTTAACCATTCGCATGGGGGCAACTATACGAATGGACGTAAGGAACTGCTTCATAGCAGTTCTTACCTACAGCAGCCCTCGTTTGCTACAGTTCTGACAGACATGGGGTATTGCGTGTGCTGTATCGACATGTGGGGCTTCAATGAGCGTGGAGGCAAAACCGAGAGCGAGCTGGTAAAAGAAATGCTCTGGCAGGGTCAGGTGCTGTGGGGCATGATGCTGTATGATAACCGTCGTTTGGTAGATTATATGTGCCAGCGTGAGGACATTGATGCTTCCCGTATCGCAACGATCGGTATGTCGATGGGTGGACTTATGGCATGGTGGATGGCTGCTTTAGATGAACGAATACAGGTCACGGTGGATATCTGCGGACAGGTAGATGCCCATACGCTGATCGCTAAAAGGGGATTGGATCATCATGGCTTCTATTCCTATGTCCCCGGCTTGTTGAAGCATTTCACCACGCTGGATATTCAAAAGCGGATCGCACCTCGTCCACGGATGAGTATAACAGGTCAAAATGATCGGATGTGTCCTATAGAAGGAGTCGAGCATTTGGCCAAGGGTTTGTTGGAAGCTTATCAGAAAGCAGGTCACCCTGAGCATTGGCAGCCTGTGATTGCGGGCGGTGGCCATATGGAGACATTGGAAATGCGAACGGCTTGGCAGTCATTTTTAGCTGAACACTTGTAAATCAAATGAAAGGATTGGGGTAACCATGCTAGTCGGAAAAGAATCCTTTTGTGATTTCCACACCATTCAGGAGGCGATTCATGTATTGGAGCAATCGCCTTCCAACGAAATGGAAACGCTAACTATTTTATCGGGTACCTATGAGGAAGAAGTGCGGATTTACCGTTCAAATCTACATATCATAGGCATCGGGCAGGTAGAGATTCATATGGACCGGTATGCCAAGGAGCGGAATGAAGCAGGTGAGGAAATAGGAACCTTTGCGACACCGACTTTATTTATAGGCGGCAGCCATCTAATCTTGGAAAATCTCATCATTTCCAACACGGCCGGACAGGGAGAACACATTGGGCAGGCCGTTGCGGTATACGCTCATTGTGATCAAACCGTCTTTAGAAACTGCACCTTTAAAGGGTACCAGGACACGTTATTTACAGGCCCTCTGCCTCCTGCACCCAAAGAACGATTAAAGTTTGGTGGAATTCCTTTGAAAGAACACCATGCACACTATCGCCAGCTTTATCAGCATTGTTACATCGAGGGTACGATAGATTTCATTTTTGGCGGGGCTACCGCTTACTTTGAAGATTGCGAGATTCGTAGTTTGCGTCATCATAAGAACCATACAAGCTACGTTACAGCCGCCTCTACACCGCAAGGACAAACGTACGGCTATGTATTCGATCATTGCTATTTAACCGCAGAGCCTGATATTACTCCTGTTTTTTTGGGCCGTCCATGGCGGGAATATGCCAAAACCGTATTTGTCGATTGTAAAATGGGCGACCATATCGACCCACGCGGCTGGGACAATTGGGACAATGTCGCGAATGAGAAAACCGTCTGCTATCAGGAATATGGCGGATCTGATGAAATAGCTTTATTACGTAAGCAGCGTGTTCCGTGGGCGGATTGCTTTGAAGCGAGGACAGAAGCATGGAGCAAGGAGCAGGTTTTTGAGGGAGTCACATTTTGGAAAGTAAGGAGAAGTGATGTCTCATGTTGATCCAAAACCCTATATTAAAAGGCTTTAATCCCGATCCGTGTATTACGCGAGTCGAAGATACTTACTATATTGTAGTGTCATCATTTGAGTGGCTGCCTGGAGTACGGGTGTATCAGTCCAAAGATTTGGCTCATTGGGAGCACTGCACGGATATTTTGACTGACCAGGTTGATTTGAGAGGGAACCCGAAAAATTGCAGCATTTGGGCACCGCAATTAAGCTATGCGGATAACCTTTTTTATCTGCTCTATACAGATGTGAAAAGCACCAAGCGTCCGTTCAAGGACGTTCATAATTTTGTGATAACGACACCCACGATCAACGGACCGTGGTCGGAACCCGTTTATCTGAATAGTAGTGGATTTGATCCATCTTTATTTCATGATGAGGATGGACGCAAATGGCTGCTGAACGCGTTGTGGGATTACCGCATGTTGGAAAGCAATAAGTCATCGGGTATTGTCATGCAGGAGTATGACAGCAGTCAACAGCGGCTTGTTGGCGAGCCTATTAAAATTTTTGATTGCACTCCATTGAAGAAGACAGAAGCGCCCCACATCTACAGGCAGAACGGTTATTATTATCTTGTTACAGCGGAAGGTGGAACGGGTACGGGGCATGCAGTTACCGTAGCACGCTCCAAGCAGATAACCGGCCCGTATGAAGTGGACCCGCATAACCCGATGCTTACGTCTCGTGATCTGCTGAATTTCCCTTTACAATGCGCAGGACATGGCAGTCTTGTGGAAACACCGGACGGAGAATGGTATATGGCTCATTTATGTACACGTCCAGTGGAGGGGAAATACGCCATTTTAGGGCGCGAGACAGCGTTACAGCAAGTATATTGGAATGATGAAGGCTGGCTGCGGTTAACCGCCGGGGGCCATACACCCCAATTGGAGGTGCCTGCGCCTCAAGGGACAATCTTGGTTCAGCAAGAGCAGCAGAAGTATATTTTCGAAGACTTTTTCGAGGGCCCCACACTTGACAAAACGTGGAACACATTGCGTATCCTGGCGGACGATAGCTGGTGTTCATTAAGTCAACGCCCAGGCTATCTTCGAATCCATGCTGGAGAATCCATACAAAGTCTGTTCCAGCATCACGTGCTTGCCATTCGGCAAACGGATCATCATTTCCGGGTAGAAACAGCACTGGAGTATCAGCCAACCAGCTATTTGCAAATGGCGGGACTTTTGCTGTATCTCAATGAAGAAGACTATTTGTATGCGTATGTTAGCTATGAAGAGGGAGTGGGAAAAGTGCTGCGCATGATGCGCTGTGAAGCTAATTCATTTACGCTAATTCCGCAAGTGATTGCCCTTCAGAATGATCTTCCTGTACATTTGGCTGTAGAGGTTCATGCATCCCATGCACAATTTTATTATGGAGTTGGAGATGAACCTTCCTGGACGCGACTTTTTGAAATACAGGATATCAGCTTTTTGTCTGGAGGATTTACAGGGAATTTTGTAGGTATTGCAGCTCATGATATGCAACAATTCCAAGGAAGCCATGCTGATTTCTCCCACTTCTTATACCATGGTAAGGACCATCTCTCCTCATAAAAATATAATACTGACTATACTGCAAGCACCTTAATGGGTGCTTTTTTTCTTTCGCAGATTACCTTTTCACATTATAATCTCGCAAAATCTCCAAAAAAGCAGTGGTTGCTTTCGTCTCAAATATCGCAGAAGGGGTCAGAAAAGAAAATTTCCGAATGAACGGGAGATTGAGAATATCCAATACTTCTAATGTTCCCAAAGCAAGTTCCTTTTGAATTACCCATTGGGACAGCAAAGAAATCCCCAAGCCTGCTTCTACCGACTCTTTGATGATCTGTGTACTGCCAAAATTCATCATATGAGAAGGATAAAATCGAAGCTGTGCAAACATCTTTTCAGCCGCCTCCCGAGTTCCAGAGCCTTCTTCCCGCAGAATCCAGATGTCCTCATGCAGCTCATTTATATCCACTTGAGATTTACCGGCCAAACGATGATTTTGCGGAACGACAATAACCATTTCATCATCGGCGAAGGATTCAATGTGCAAATGGTCATGCTGAAATTCTCCTTCGATAATGCCCACATCCAGTTGATTATGGATCACGAGCTTTTCAATTTCCAATGTATTGCCGATGGTAATGGAGGGCTGAATGAGTGGGTACTGAATTCTCATTTGCGCAATTACATGTGGTAATACATATTCACCATACGTGTAGCTTGCACCAATAGACAGGTTACCCTTTGCCGTATGCATTAGCTCATCCACCAAGTACTGCATACGTGTATGGAGTCGGATAATCTCCTGGGCATGATGATACACAATTTCACCTGCTTTAGTTAAGCGCACATATTTATTACTTCGCTCCAAGAGCCGGGTTCCTACACTGCGTTCCAGTGTTTGAATATATTGACTTACCGCAGGTTGGGTCATATGTAGTGCCTCAGCAGCTCGTGTAAAATTTTGTTTCTCCGCAACCCTAACAAAAACGACTAAAGATTGATCCAAAGCTTATTCCTCCAATTTAATCATGCCTATTTACTTATTATCATTATTATAATGATTTATTTTTCTTATGACAAAATACATATTAAGCTGTATGTATGTAGAATTGGAGGGAATCAGCATGAAAAGTCATATTCAACACAGTAAACTTTTATTGAACAAAGGTCGATTGTTTCGGTTTTTATTCGGCATTGTGCTAACGATGATCTTTGCACTGGCAGGATACGTCCTGAATGAAGTACCAGGCTTTCATTATGTAGGTCCATTGGCATGTGCGATGTTTCTCGCTATACTATACCGACAGTTGTGGGGATATCCTGAAGCTGTACGCTCAGGAATTGAATTTTCAGCTAAGAAAATACTGCGCGGAGCTATTGTGTTATATGGACTGAAGCTGAATATGGATGTTGTTATTCATCAGGGGCTGGGGTTGCTTTTACGTGATGTAGGCACTGTGGTGTTCGCCATTTTTTTTACGGTTTGGCTGGCCAAACGATGTAAGGCAGATGCTTCGCTTTCTCTACTTCTAGGGATTGGAACAGGAGTTTGCGGTGCAGCAGCAATAGCAGCTGTTTCTCCCTTGTTAAAGTCCGACGATGAGGATACAGCCATAGGAGTTGGACTCATTGCCTTGGTCGGAACGGTATTTGCTATTTTGTTTACAGTGCTTCGACCTTGGCTTCCTCTGACGGATATGCAATATGGAATCTGGTCGGGCATCAGCTTACATGAAATTGCACATGTGGCCTTAGCAGCAGCGCCTGCCGGACAGGATGCTCTTGCCATGGGTTTATTAGCCAAACTGGGGCGTGTCTTCTTACTCATACCGCTTAGCTTTATTTTAATGTATTGGATGAAACGAACCGGAAAGATTCGTACAGGTACTAAAGTGGAGTTCCCCTGGTTCCTCATTGGCTTTATTGCGGCAAGTATTTTGGGAAGTTATGTTTTTGGAAAATATATTTTAGTTCCACCTAATCTAATGAACGAACTTTCTCAGCTTACTACCTTTATGTTAACGATGGCTATGGTAGGCATGGGGCTGAATGTGAGCTTTAAGACTTTAAGAGAGAAAGCAATGCTGCCCTTACTTGTACTGTCTGTTACTTCGATCATTCTTGTAGGGCTAACGTTTGTAACTGTATAAATTGGAAGTATGTGCTTGTGATGAGATTGTAGCAAATGAGATTAGTAAAACTGGAAAGAGCTCTGCTTGCGTATAGCTGGCGGAGCTTTTTAGTGCTTTCGTATTACAAGGCTGAAATATATAATGAATGAATCGTAACTTTTTACATAGGAGTCGCGTCTATCAAAATGGAGGCTTCAGAGGTGCATAGAATGTAAAATTTACATAGTGAAAAATTAGAGATTGGTAGGGTACATATGAAGAAAATTAGTTTATTTGCTTTTTTGTTTCTGTTTCTATTAGCATTTCCAGGAGAAAGTCACGCTGCGTCTTCAAATTCACATATTCAGCTGGACGGTAAAGATATAAGTGTCAGCAAGGGCGCGCAGATTCAGGAAGTAAAGGGCAATGTGCTGGTTCCACTCCGTCTTATTGTAGAGGAATTGGGTTATCGTGTGAATTGGGAATCCAAGACAGGGACCATAACTATACATAAACAAAATCTCAACCTGAGCCTTCAGGTCAACAATCCCATTGCCTCAGTTAATAATCAACCGATGGGGTTGGCTGTAGCTCCTTTGCTGAACGGGGGAACGACTTATGTTCCACTTCGTTTTGTATCTGAACAGACAGGAGTTGAAGTGGCCTGGAACAACGAACTTAAAACTGTATTTTTGACGACTCCGTCTGCTTCAAGCGGAAACAGCGTGACCACCCGTGATCACTCTGCTACTCAAGCTGCAAGTGATGCTACAGAGAGTGAGCGTACAGCTATACACCAAATTAGCTTCAACAATCACGAATTGATGATAACGGTGGATGGAAAGGTAAGCCCCAAAGTAACCACATTGACTCAACCAGATCGTATTGTTATAGATATACCTGATTCGAAGTTTGGCGAGGAATTTCCAGCTTCGCAATCTATTAACAATGGTGGACAAGGAAGCTTTCTAGTCACAGAAGATCTAGATGCTTCCAAGGTAAGATACTCCATGTTTAGCACAAACCCAGCCTCGGCACGTATTGTGGTTGATCTTGATCACAGCACACCCTTTCATCTTATTAATGCAGATGATGGTAAAGTTGTCATAGCGTTGGATCAGGCTTCGGAGGAGTCAGCATCTACCGATACTGTTATATCTACTATACCTGTTGAGCCTACGATTTCTTCTGACGGACACGCGCAGGGGATTGACGTCTCGCACCATAATGGCAATATTGATTGGCAGCAGGTGGCGGCAGCAGGCAAGACATTTGCTTTTATTAAAGCTACAGAGGGCACCAAGTATCAAGATAATCAATTTTTAGCAAATGTTCAGGGGGCCAGAGATGCTAACATCCTGGTTGGCGCTTATCACTTTTTAAACGCAACTACCGTAGATGGAGCTCGCCAGGAAGCAGCTAATTTCGCCAGGGCTCTAGATTCAGCAGGAGGAAGGCTGGATCTGCCCCCTGTGATGGATTATGAAAATAATCCTAAAGGTCTTACTTCCGCACAGATCAGTGAAGTGGCTCATGCATTTTTGGATGAAATGGAGAAGCTTACCGGACGTGAGCCGATCGTATACACGGGAAATGTCTTTGCTTCCAAGTTTGATCCTACGTTTTCTATGTATAAATTGTGGGTAGCGCGATACAGCACTACGCAAAAGCCGACCGCAGTTCCAGCTTGGAATAGCTGGTGGGCTTGGCAATACAGTAGCACAGGCAGTGTTCCAGGTATTAGCGGCCAAGTCGATCTAGATGAGTACAATGGAACGATAGATGAACTTCGTGCTTCATTGGCAGGCTCGCTTGATTAGAGGGTCATGTCATGATTAATCCTCGCGAATCCGGATAGGATCTGCGAGGATTTTTAATGTCTGATTTGTTTAGTTGGGCATGATCCATACGATTTCGCTGATTCGAACAAAGAATTTTTTTCCGTATACATCCAAGATGACATGGTCAGGCTTACTATCTACTACACATCCATCAATTCTGCCACGTGTTGTTTCAAGTACAACGTACTTGCCGATCATTGATTTTAATGTCTCTACGACATATGGATCTACGGGGTGTACCACGACATGGTGGGAGGTAGGATGGTGAGGAAAAGGTTGGTTAACGTTATAATTAAACATTTGATTTGAATTCAATTGCTTCACTCCTTCAGGATTAGTTGTGATATCCTATGCTCCTGCCTAGGAAAGGTGTAGGCTAATGCCCATCCGTGAAAATATTCATAACATTGCCAAAAAGCCCGGTCCATAGGAAAGCTCCATACATAAGCTATGTTGTACCTTGAATTAAAGGAGGCAATGATCCATGAGTGAATGTGAAAGAGGTTGCGGTGGCGGTTCGGTAGGGGGCTACCCAGGCGTTTGGACATCGACAGGAGCTATTCTGGTATTGTTCATTCTGCTCGTTATCATTACAAAGTCTTTCTGGATCTAAATTCAATTGAGTAGCTTAACCCCTCATTGGTATATTACCGGTGGGGGGTTAAGTGCTTTAGAGAATGGATTGTATGATAAAACACCCCAAATAACAGCGCACAAGCCCAACACAACTGTGCAGGGCTGGGGATCTGTCAAATGGGGTGTTTTGGCATCAATAAGCCGAAACGGGAGATGGATGAGGATTAAATTAAAGCAATCGCTAATAGGGTAAATAGGCTCAAAGTTAAGATTTGATCACCATACCCGTAAGGATAAAAGGCAGACGTTTGTACACGTCCGTTCCGCTCGGTTTTTAAGTACACATTTTTACGATCCACATCCGTAATGGTTCCTTCGTACTGTTTTCCGTCAATGGTGAGAATACGCACCTTTTTATTCATACAGTTCAAACAGTTGTAGTAAGCGTCCATTCAATCACCCCCTCTTATACACATTGGCATTTTATGAGAGGGAAAGTCTTATGGTAACGGCGAACATACAGGGAAGGGGGATTCCGGCGTACTTCAGGTCTGACTAGGGTTAATCTTGCTCTTGATAGGGATTAAAGGAAAAGCCAGGGTATCCATGAGTATAGGTGTAACCTCTTTGGGGGGCGATCTGACGATGTGATGAAGTATCGTTTAGCCTTACATGAATCCCTGGTTTTCGAGGTGGCTGCTGCTTGCAGTCATTGGGAGGACCGATGATGACAGGTTTTTTAATAGGGGCGAGCGCTTCCTGAACCTTTTTCTCATCCAGGCAGTAAGTATGAGCCATAATGTTACTCGGCGTTAGCCGCAAAACATCGGAGCCTAAAATGAATTCAGGGACTGGAGCGTTAAAAATCGCCAACAAGTGAGTGTTGTCCACCGTGGCGACTAGATAATGCCACCATCCCTGAGGGACGTTAGCCACCTGTCCAGGTGTAATCGGAAAATGTCGTAACTCGCGAGTAAAGGGATTAATCAGTGACACGGTCACTGCTCCAGAAATACAGTATATTAGTTCTGTGGCATTTTGATGGTAGTGAGGCTCTACAACATTAGCAGTGCTGAGACGGATATCCAGTAGCGATACATTTGCTAATGTATTCAGCTGCTGGATCGACAGCTCGTTGATTGAGTTCTGAGCATCTTTCTGAAACAAAATATTGTCGCTTAAATCATAGGTGAACTGTACAGTGGGAGAGGTGTAATCCATATATGAATTCACGTGTCCTTTCCTGCCTTTCTGTTACTCGAAATGAATGATCGTACGCTACCCTATGCATTCGCCTATATTTATGTGCACAAAATGTGGTTTGAAAAAGCAAATGTCAGATTCAGGTCCTGGGTAGATTGAATCGAAAAATAGCGAAAAAAGTCACGTATTCAAGTGTAGTCGAAATGTGGTCTATTGCCCTCTCATACACGTCAGCCCCTTAGGAATGGTGTTTTATTAGCTTAGTTATTCTTAGGACCAGAGCCGGATGATACGTAAATGCGGCTTGTGGTATACTGCAACGGACGTGTGAATGCATCAATATCCGATTCCATATATAGCCACGCGTCATTTCCGCAGCTAGTCATAAGTTATGGCAAAAGAAGCATCATCGGATAAACGTCCCTGAGTTGTACAGGCCGGAATGGTTGCACCGGACAGAACATGAAAGAGGAGGTTGTCTGGAATATGAAAAAATTATCTATTTTAATCCTGTCCTGCGCATGCATGTTAGGTACAGTATTATCAGTCGCACCAGGACAAGCACAGGCACAATCGTCAGCTTTAAAGAAAGGGATTCAAAGCGAACGGGTGCTGGAGCTTCAACAGCAGCTTCATTCACTCGGTTACTTCAAAGCTGGTTTTACGGGATACTATGGCTCTTTGACCAGCAAAGCGGTGGCTCGTTTTCAGCGGGATAACGGTCTGACGCCTGATGGTATAGCGGGAGCGGCAACACAGGCCAAGCTGGATTCGTTCGGAAAGGTCCGCGTAACCGCGTTGGATCAACTGGCACGGATCATTTATTCCGAGGCGCGTGGGGAATCGTTTGAAGGACAAGTAGCTGTTGGCGCTGTCGTATTAAACCGTGTGCAGTCCGGCGAGTTTCCAAGCTCGATTCCCGACGTTATTTTACAGCCGGGTCAATTCACCGCTGTACAGGATGGTCAATACCGCCTGAAGCCCAACAAGACTGCGTACCGAGCAGCCAGACAGGCACTTAATGGGGCTGATCCGACCAATGGGTCCTTGTTTTATTACAACCCAGCGATTGCCACAGCCAAATGGAGTAAAAGCCGTCCGGCTGTCATCTCACTTGGTCGTCATACATTTACGAATTAATTCCATATGAGCATTTGTAATTTTTTCAGCCGTCAGTAGCTTCTTCTAGAAGTGGTGACGGCTTTTTGTGTATTCACAATTTTGTAATATATTAGGGGTGATGTATCTCGTTTTATATTAAAAATTCTACCTATTATTCCGATACTCTTAATAGACAAAAAATGAAATCAAAGGAGTCTTTCTAAAATGAGTCAACATCCTTATACCATCGAAGTGGATCAAGTCATTAAAACGGTACATATGGCAGTGAATGGAGTTTTTAGCCAAGAGGAGTACGACAGCTTTGTAAAGGATTATATCGCCAAAACTTCATCTATTCAGGCATCGAGCTTTACACTCAAGGTAGACTGCACCCAAATGGCACTTTTGGGACCAGGTGAAGTAGAGAAACTGAAGGGTTCTTTTGCACGTTATAAAGAAACTGGATTTGCCAAAATAATTTTTGTTATCAGCCTCCAGCAAACGATTATTAAAATGCAGCTTGGTCGCGTAGCACGTGAAGCAGGATTAAACAACGTAGATATTGTAGTACAATAATGCGCTGACGTATGAGTAAGGGGGAAACCTGATGAGCCATATCAGAATAAAAGCACTGGGAGCGTATCATCCGTCCCACTCGTTGAATAACGAATATTATATTCGCCATTTTGACGAGCGGGGAAAAGATATCCGGCGCTTCATGGAGCATATGGGAAGAAAACACCGCTATATCATTGATGACCCCAACGAAAACGGTCTAACTATGGGGATAGCAGCTGCGCAAAAAGCATTGGAGCAAGCTGGTATGACAGGTCGTGATGTGGATATGATCGTGTTCTCCACTCAAGTTCCTGAGTCGCTGTTTCCGATGAATGCCTTGTTTGTTCACCAGGCGATTGGGGCCAGACATGATGTGGCAGTGATGGATTCCAATGCGAATTGTGCAGGGATGACAGTAGCTGTCGATCAAGCCAGTCGGTCGATGTTATCTAATCCCGATGTACGGACAGCGCTTATTATCGGCTCAGATTATAATTCGCTCATTTCCGATCCTGCGGATGAGATTACTTATGCGAACTATGGGGATGCTGCGTGCGCAGTTATTTTGGAGCGTACTGAAGAGGAAACTGGATTCATAGATTCCCTGTATTTTACGGACCCCGTCAATATAGATAAAATTTTGTACCCAGCTCAGGGGTTAGCGGCGACACTTCAAAGGAACGCGCCCGGAAAATATATTCAATGGCTTCCGTTCGACGCCAATATGGCCCTGCCTCCAACATTTGAGCTGCTTGAACGCATTATAAAAAAGAATGGGCTGACGCCTCAGGATGTGCGGGCTTATTGTCTGTCGCAGTTTTCATTGGCCAATGTGTTGAAGATCCAGGATCATTTGGAGCTAGAGGATGATCAGATGATTTATGTGGGTGATCGTTATGGTTATACAGGTACCAGCAGCCCGTTCATTGCTCTATATGAAGGTATTGGATCAGGTCGTATCCGGCGTGGCGATCATGTGCTATTCTGGACGATCGGAGCTGGATATCAACTGGTTGCTATGTTGTTCAAATATTAGGAATACGAAGACCTTGCAGCTGCAAGGTCTTTTTGTATTTCCCACCATGATAATTGTAATGATTTGGTTGTGTTAGGGGTGATTATTTTGTAAAATTTAAACATTGAATTCATAAGGGAGAGCTCATATTGCGGACATTGGATAACATGACAATGATGACGGAAAACATCGTACACAATTCATAATAGGAGCTGAAGGGTTATTAAAATCGAAAATTTGTTTTACGGGGAACGAATAAAACTGGCGGCAGTTAGGGAAGAAGATGCTGAACTGATGTTCAAATGGGGCGAGGATGCGAAGTATTTGCGAAATGTAGATACGGATTTGGCACTCCCCTACACGTTGAAACAGATGGAATCGGAAGGATCTCCTAGCTCTAACGAGATCTATTTTCGGTTAAGAACATTGGCAGACGATGTCTTGATCGGATTTGTTGCTATTCATGGGATTGAGTGGAATAATCGCTGCGGGCAGCTGGCAGTAGGTATAGGTAATACAGACTACCGTGGCAAGGGGTTTGGAGCGGAAGCTATACGTCTCATTCTTCGTTATGCGTTTTATGAGCTGAATCTTAATCGGGTCGGCTTGGATGTGATTGAGTACAATACACAAGCGATCCGTACCTATGAAAAGGCAGGGTTCCAGCTGGAGGGTAGAGTTCGTTCCGCTGTTCTCCGTGATGGCAACAGCTATGATCGTATTATGATGGGCATCCTGTACTCTGAATGGATTTCGACTCTTCAAGAATAATAGATACACAATTTGTTCATAAAATATTCCATAATAAGCCTTTTAATAATGTGGAAAGAGGTTTATAGTTAAGGGGTCACATGCCCAAATCATTATTAATTTGAGTATGAGTCAAAGCTGAGGAGGAATTTACATGACAAATGTTGTAAGGTCCGTCACTTCACCCAAGAAATTTATTTCTGGACAAAATCTGCTCTCGTCGTTAAATGACTACATCAAGGATTATGGCGATAAAGCCTATGTTATTTGCGATGAGTTTATACTTGAAAGAGCCCAAAAGGAGGCAGGTGCTTCGATTGAAGCAGCTGGTAACCAAGTGGTCTTCGAGAAATTCCAATATGAATGTACAAAAGAAGAGATTGATCGTAACCGTGAATTAGTACGTAAACATGGTTCGAACATCATTATAGGGATTGGCGGGGGAAAAACGCTGGATACCGCCAAGGCAACAGCATATTATGAAAAGCTGCCTGTTGTTATTTTTCCAACGATTGCTTCTACAGATGCTCCTTGTACCGCGCTTGCGGTTATTTACAAGAAGGATGGCTCTTTTGATGAATATTTGTTCCTGCCTACGAATCCAGATGTAGTACTTGCGGATACAGGTATTTTGGCAGCGGCGCCTGCACGTTTCTTTGCAGCAGGAATTGGTGATGCACTGGCAACTTATTTTGAAGCTCGTGCCTGCTATCAGGCCAACGGGGACAATCTGGTGCTGAACAAGCCTTCCACTACAGGTCTGGGACTTGCTCGCCTTTGTTATGATACATTGCTGGAAAATGCTGTGAAGGCCAAACGCGCAGTGGATCGTAAAGTGTATACTCGTGCGGTTGAGGATACGATTGAAGCGACTATTTATCTGAGTGGTGTGGGAGCAGAATCAGGTGGATTGGCAGCGGCACATGCTATTCATAATGGTATGACGGCTGTTCCTTCGCTCCACAAAGCACAGCATGGTGAGAAAGTTACTTTTGGCTTGTTAACTCAGCTGGTGCTGGAAAACGCGCCAAAAGAAGAGCTGGAGACTGTGATTAAGCTGGTTAAGGATGTAGGGCTTCCATTAACTCTTCGTGACCTGGGTGTAGAGGAATTTGTTGAGGCTGAATGGCGCCAGGTGGCTGAAGCTGCTTGTGCGGCAAATGATACGATGATCAACATGCCGTTCCCGGTTAGTCCTGATGATGTGTATAATGCAATCATCGCAGCCAATGCGATTGCAGAATCCTATCAATAATAGTTTCTTTCTAATTAGAAAAGTGAACTTTACAAAGACGGGTCTGTCATAACACTGACAGGCCCGTTTCGTTTATGTGCACTAACGAGTGAAACGAAAGAAGGGACCAGGGACTTATATCCTATCTTGTTCTGACCGATATAGATATAACAGGGAAATTAGGTTGGTCACACAGCAGGAGGAGATTTGATGTTGGTACATGGTAAAACACGTAGGGGCAACTTGTACATCCACATGTCCAGCGGTTTTCACAAGATTGGGGATTTTCGGGAAGAATATTCCGTAGCACCAGGTGATCGGCTGATGTCTAGATTAACCAAGCGGATCTACACCATTGTATCCGTACATCTTGGTGAAGAGGCGTATGCCGATCTTGATCTTGAAGAGGTAATCAGAAATAGTTAGAGAGTTTCTTTTGACTGGGTATGAAAAAAGCTTGTATTTCGCTCTAGGAGCAAAGTACAAGCTTTTTTCTTTCAGCGGAGGGACTCATGGAGAAGATCTCGTGTGATAATATTATTTTGGTTCATAAAATGTCTAATGGTTGCCTGCGAATTAGTTGCCGACAGTTCCTTTCCCCATGTCATAGCATAAGCCCAGGCTGGCTGATTCTGTAGCACCTTCGCACTTGGCAGAATATCGCTTTCTCCGATTCCCATAGGCTTGCCTTGTGCAAGCTTTAGCAATTCAGTGTAGTAGGAGGATTTGTAATCATTATTATAGATATCGGCTGCAAGCACATCTACCCGGTTAATGCCTGGAAAGGACAGATTATAGGGCGTGCTGTATGCGTTCGGGGCATTGGGACTCCAGACCCACAATAGGTTATCTAAATGATGGACATGTACGAACCGATCATACATTAGATCCCACAGCTTAGCGTAATTTTGTTTGTTCCCCCACCAAAACCAGTTGCCGTTCATTTCATGATAGGGTCTCCATAAAACTGGTACATCCGCATCCCGTAAGGTCTTAAGGGACAGAGCCGCCTCGTCCAAATCAGCGATGAGCTGCTTATATTGCGGGGTACCCGGCGTGATGTAACGATTAAATTCAGCTTGAGTAATTTTTGCTTGTACGTTTTTCCACGTTTTTGGCTTGCCCGGTAACGCCTGATGAAAGGTGATAGCTACGATTCCGCCGTCCTGGCTCCATTCAATAGCACTATTCACAACGCGCTGACGTTGCTCTCGTAAAGCAGTACGGGACTGATTAGCCAACCCACCAAACTCATAGCCGTGAAGTCCTGCGTATTGTCCGCTGATTTGTTGCAGCTTGTTATTTTGTTCATCCGGTGCCTCTAAATAATCATGCTGTCCAGAAATTAGCATACCATCCGGTACATTAGTTAAATAGGCAAGTAATTGCCTGGCTTTGGCAGAGGCATGAGCATTAATTGGCGGGGCGGCATCGGCAACAATGAACGATTGTTGAGAGCCGCTAAAGAGTAAAACAAGCATTAGCAGTAGCACCCTCTGTAACCAAAAGCGTGTTGAGTGAGATTTCATGGCGCTCCTCCTTTGATGCTGGTAATGGGATTAGTGTTTTTCTTTGTGTTTTCTAAGTTGTATGTAGGCGCTAATCATGATCATTATCAGACTAATCATAGTCCACCCATTGAGTTCCTGCGATTGTATCCAATTGTCCCACACAAGGAAGCCTGATATAAAAACAAGCAAACCCACTATAAGGTACATTTTGGTTTGTGCTGGACGCTTGGTACGTTTAGAAACCCAATGTATGATGCCCAAAATGATGGCTGCCTGAAATAAAAATATACCCATTATCATTAAACTAGCTATAAAAATAGGGGACATCCGTATCCTCCTCCTAGGTCTACAAACAGAATATGCAGGTTGTAACCGCAGATGTGGATTCTTAGATGCAAGTTTTAGGACAGGGTGAGTAACTGTTGTGCTCTGGTTATGATCTTGAACAAGTTGACTAAATTATACCATAACTACCGTCCTGCAATGAAAGGCGTCTAAATACCCACTCTACCTTGATTCGCCATCATACTTTATATTCAGTGAAATATCGACATATGGTTTGTACACTACGTACATATGAAGCTCCGTTTGGAAATGGCGGTAAAGTATAAGCATAAATGCAACGCGAAATCGACGGAAAAGTTTGGTATGATTAAAGTGGATTGCAAAGGAGGTTTTCATATGAATGAAGAAAACAGACCATTTTCTAGTCCAGCAGATGCTGAGGGAACCAAAGCAAACTTTGATGCCAATCAGCGGAAGCTTCACTCCGAGGGAGCTTCAAGCCTTTGGCGACAGGTCAGTAATCTGCTTATTCTGGTTGGCGTAATTGCATTGATTATTATTATAGGCCGATTACTTTAATGAGATGACTGAAAAGTCAAAAAGATTAGGGATGTGAAATGGAGTGTTAAAGGCAGCTTTACTTTTTATTTTGGCTGGCATCGCCGAAATCGGAGGTGGATATTTGATCTGGCAGTGGCTGCGAGAAGGCAAGACATGGTATGTCGGACTTTGCGGCGGAGTGATTTTAGCTGTCTATGGAGTCATTGCCACCTTCCAGGTTTTCTCCTCCTTTGGGCGTGTATATGCAGCATACGGAGGTGTCTTTATTGTTCTTTCCATTGCATGGGGCTGGTGGATTGATAAAAAGACACCTGACTTGTACGATTTCATTGGTGGATTGATTTGTTTGGTAGGTATAGCTGTAATTCTGTTGCCGCGCTCAGGGTGATAGGACAAAAACCCCTTTTTTATTTTTAAAAACATGACTATAGGTCTACAAAAATAAGCTTCATATTCCGAAATAGAACTTAAGGAGGGGGTTCTATGAACTGGAATCAAATGAAGCTTAGATTGAAATTTGGCAGTGCTATGCCGAAGAGTGAAGGTAATTTCTCTTTTGGTCTCTTGTGTGGACTCTTCATCAGCATTGTGCTGTGGATCTCAATTATTGGTTGGATCATGCTTATCTTCAAGTGATGCTTAACAAAAACCTGTGACTTATCATTCATGCTTTATTTTGTAAAATCATTACGTAGTTTGTCTATTCCACGGCCTACGGCTTCATCAATCATATCGGTAGCTGCAGGTGAATCGGCACCAGGGTCAGGAATCCGATCAAATCCTGGTTCACGCTTATCCAGAGATTGTTTATATTCGATTTGATCGTCAGTAAGACTCTTTTTTTCGGAATTATGTTTTTTCATAGCACATTACACGCTCCTTCTTAGGCATGGTCAGTTCTACACTTTACATAAACGCTTATGCTCCATATTAAACGCTTATAAAATAAACCGGGAAGGATAAATCCCGCCCGGTACTTTCCAAACAACTAGCGATGCTCAATCAAATCAATCGCTCCCAGAACAACATGAGCCAGTCCGAAACCGAGAATGCCTGTAGCTGCAAGTTTGTACTTACTGCTCAGCAACACAGCGCCTGAAGCCGATACTACCGTCCCAAGAACAGCTGGAATCATACCTTCACGCATTCGTAACACCCCTTCTGGTGGTTTGGAAAGACGTTTATTAGTGTAGTTCAAATGTGCACAAGTTATACAAAAAGAGAAATTTTTTATTTTTTTAAAAACCCCTTTACATTTTGATGAAATTATCGTATTATAAGTTGGTGCCCAGATGAACGACATTTACATAACGAGAACACTTCTTAGTAAGTAAGCTTCTCAGATACTTGTAAGACAAGAACAAGTAAGTGTAAAATAGCGTTCCTAAATGCTTGCCGGGGTGGCGGAATTGGCAGACGCACAGGACTTAAAATCCTGCGGTAGGTGACTACCGTACCGGTTCGATCCCGGTCCTCGGCATCCTAGTTTATTGCATGAAGCCCTTGATAATCAGGGGCTTTTTGCTTTTTTTAGGGGTTGAGATCTAAAACCCATATCATAAGGGGCGAGTGCCATTTTCACTTTTGGGGACGGATTGGGGACGAATTTTTGGATTTACGCATAGCTTTGACATGAGTGGATACTTCCTCTATATGCATATCTGCATACCTCATAGGCTTCATTTTTTATGGAAAGGTAAAGTCTCCAGACTGAGTCGCTCTTGATTAACGCATCAATAACTTTGGTTGCTTCTTCCTCAAAATAGTTTTTCTGTTCTCTTTATGCCTTTCTTATCCTCGTTACTAATATCCGCTAGGGGATTGTTTTTCGTAGCCTGATGAAGGAGAGATTGAGGTAAAGTAGGAGCCTACCCTTATTCTAATATGACTTCCATCATAATTTTGGTAATATAATCTTTTTCCCGGTATTTTACCACGGCATCATAAATATATTCTTCAAAAACATAATCTCCTAAAGATAAGTTTAGTCGATCTATTTCCGAAAAAAGTCGATCATAGGTTTCATGGATGCTCTTTTCTTCACCAATATGGTAGCCCGTTAGAAAATATCCTTTCTTAGTTTTCAAATAAGGATAGTCCTCCCGAGGATTAGGTTGCTTTATGTACAGATAACTGTAGTTCGTATGTTCACCCTTCAATACTTGCTCTTTTTTTGTAATACCCCCAATAGGATATCCTGTATCAAGAAATGATACATATAATTCGTCAACAAATTCTGAAACCACTCTCACAAAATCTTCTTCCGAAATATTTTTTATATTTTTACTAAGATAAAGTGTTGCTTCTGCGTGTTCTTCAAGAGAAATCTGATGAAAATCTAACCGCAATGCCTCTTCCATGAGTTCTATTTTTGCGTCAATGATCCTTTCCGTCATTTCAATTTCTTTTCTTTTTTTAACAATGTTCTCTTTCTGTTGGTGCATTAAAGATAAAAAGCTGGCAGGTGATTTGTGTTTCATATACTGCTGGATTTCTTTGAGTGACATTCCAAGATCTTTTAACAATTCAATAACGTTGAACCATTCTAATTGACGAATAGAATAAAAACGATATCCTTTATCGTTTTTGTAAATCGGAGAAAAAAGGCCAATTTGATCGTAATAGAGTAATGTCTGCTTATTAACTTTACATAGATCGGAAAATTCCCTCGGAGTAAAGTATTTTTCATTCATTTTTGAGTGCCTCCCTTGACTATATAGTTACTATATACCATATGATCGTTTTGTAGACAAACTAAATGGAAAGGTTTTGTTATTATGTTTAGCGAAATTCGGGTTGTAACGAGCTCGAATGAAAAAGAAGTACTTTCCTTAAGCATAGCTAAGGATCAGCGACAGTTTGTAGAATCCATCTCACAGTGTTTACAAGAGGCTAGGGAGGATACTCGTTTTGTACCAGTAGGTCTGTATAAAAATGGTATACCAGTGGGTTTTGCTATGTACGGTAAATTTGAAGACGAAGTCTGGTTCGATCGGTTTCTAATAGATGAGCGATTTCAGGGAATGGGCTTGGGCAAATATTTTATGGAAAAGCTTATTTCATTTTTAGAAAATAAGTACCCTGGCCACCATATTTATTTAAGTGTTTATGAAAATAATATCCATGCAATTCAATTATATAAACAATTTGGATTTACTTTCACAGGTGACTTTTATACACCAAAAGAAAAAATAATGAATAAAAGAAATCAATGAGATTGATAAGTTTTGAACATAGGATGCAACTGTCAAAAGGAGATTAAATGTAATGAATGTTAAAAAATATTTAGGTGTCTTGCTTTTTATTTTAGTGACCATCCTGTTTACAGGCTGTTCGCTCCAAACGGTCTCATTAAAGGACTCGACACACAGCAGTTCTGTTTTAACGCAATTTGATGAAGTCGCTAAATATATTTCGGAGCATAATGATCTTCCCGGGAATTATATAACCAAGAAAGAGGCCAGAAAATTAGGCTGGGAGCCTAGTGAAGTAAATTTGGAAAAAGTAGCCCCAGGCAAAAGCATAGGCGGTGATGTATTTCGAAATCGAGAAGGCTTGTTGCCCGAGAAAAAAGGGAGAATTTGGTACGAAGCAGACATTAATTACTCAGGCGGAACTAGGGGGAGCGATCGAATTCTCTACTCCAATGATGGCTTAATCTATAAAACAACTGATCATTACCGTACGTTTGAGCAACTAAAAGAATGAAGGAGGCTTTATGATGGTTGTAATTATAAATGGAAATAACATTCATGGAAAAGAAGAATTACATGACACACTTCAAGCCCAGCTTGGATTAGACCAAACTTACGGTCGAAATTTGGATGCATTATGGGATTGCTTAACTGGCTCCATCCCGATGCCACTTACAATTCAATGGCTTGATTTTCACGCAAGCAGGAAATCCCTTGGAGAATATGCCGATCGTTTGTTGGATTTAATGCGTGAAGCCGAAGAAGAGGTGGAGAATTTTACTTTTGACGTGAAAGTATAATTATCTTTTTAAGATTTTCACTTTTAGTTAGGAGAACAAAGACGAATTGGGGACAGACTCTGGTATTTTATATAGATTACAGTATCTGCAGGTACACAGGACCAACGAAGCGCCTCACCGTTAATATGCGGAGGAGGCACTTTAATTTTGGGAAAATTACATGCTATAAAATTCAGTTTAGTTTTGTGTTTTGTAATGATAATTCTGCTACCAAATGATTTATTATCTTAATCTGGATATAGATACATCATCCAAAAGAATGGTTGCAAAAGCATCCTGTGCTGTAACGCGAAACACTAAATCTCTGGAGACTGTCCCCGAATTCCCTGAGATTGAGAAGGTACGGGAGACTCTCTCATATTGTGATGAAGGTAGCGAGTTAAGCTGGATCGTGTAGGTTTGCTCTCCTAAACTAATTTGAAGCCGACCACCGAAAGGACTGATCAAATTACGTACCCAGAAGGTCACACGGTATCTTCTTCCTCTTCTCAGATCGGAAATCGTTTGTCTAAGCGAGACGCTGTGCCCCGGGTTAGCTGAGATTCTGACGGCTTGATTGCCACTGTGCGGGTTGGTTCTGGTAATAAAGATTTGACCTGTCACGTTGTTGACGTTTGCAATCCAAGGTGTCAAATCCTGATCTTCAAAGCCGCCGTTTCTAACAACAGCCTGAGTAGGCAATATTCTTTTCTTCTTCATTGCGTGAGGTTGAGATTGTATAGGGGATCTATTCATCCCTCTACGGACAGTAGCTGTACTTTTTCCAGTTTTTTTAGGTTTCATCTGAGCCAACTCTCTTTCAGTAAAAAATGTATTTTGTATTAGTAGTTTATGAAAGTGTGAATAATAGTGTTCATATTAAGAGAAACCAAAAATACCGCCGTATGGCGGTATTTTTTTGGTTATGTAATTACAGCGAAGAAAGAGTTTTACGACTTTATAGAGCAAAATCTTGTAACAGAGGGCCGAAGCCTTTCTATTGCATAAGTTGGTATAATCATTGGTACAGCAACTTTTGACAGAAAGACATCGGAGACGAAAATTATCCCGAAAAGCGCAGAAATGCTTGTTATTCAGGAACTCTTAGCAAAGACTACAACATAGCAAACGCATAGTGATGTAGATCAATTCAGCCGCATTTGAACTGTGAATTTGACGCACAAATTTGGATTTGGCCATGGGAAGGTGGGTTCAGTGAAGCTGATATGAGTCTGACATACCATATGGAACAGTTAAGAGTCTGTTTTATGAATTTTATTAACTATGTATATATTGTAATGGATAAGAATACAGGAGACATTGCTATTGTCGATCCGTCATGGGATTTATCGAAAATAGAGTTATATCTTCGACAGTTGAATGGTAATCTCAGAGCCATACTATTAACCCATTCACATTTAGATCATGTTAATTTGGTAAATCCGCTCCTGGAAAAGTATAGACCGCACGTATTCATGTCAATACAAGAAATCGATTATTACCATTTTAGATGTGAAAATTTACATCCCGTTAAAGATGGGGATATTATCAAACTTGGAGAAACAGAAATTAGAAGTCTTTTGACCCCAGGACATACCGTGGGAAGTGTATGCTATCTTTTATCCAATCACTTGTTTACGGGGGATACCATTTTCATTGAAGGTTGTGGCTTTTGTGATCCGAATGGAGGAGATCCGAAAGACTTATATCATAGCGTTCAAAAAATAAAGCGAGAGGTTGATAGCTCCATTCAAATTTATCCTGCTCATTCATATGGTAAAGCACCTGGGTTCCCACTCAGTCACCTTATGGATGAAAATATTTATTTTCAATTTACGAGCATGAAGCCGTTTATTAATTTCAGAATGCGCCCCAACCAAAAAGGTTTATTCAATTTTAAATGAGTTGGTAAAAAGGGGGCAGTTCTAAAGGGTGATGGGGCCTCTACCCCCTTAAATATAGACCGGGTTGTTGCCAAAATGGCAATTGACACTGTTTGAGCAGAGGATTATAATGGAAATATACTATTCCAATTATATGATTATATGAAAAATAAAGGAACTTGTTTGCGGTTAATCGCTGGCGGGTCACGTTAACCACTGATGAGGGACATATCGTGAGAGATTGTAGCTTATCAAGCAGGATAAGTGAAAGGGCGAAGCTATGCATACACTGGCAGCAGACATTATAGGGGTTGATTTGGCAGTATGTTTTGTTAGGAGATGAGCGGAGTGAATTGGTACGTGCTTTTTGTGCGAACGGGTAGGGAAGAAAGGGTTAAACAACTTTTTAATAAGTGGTTTGATTCTGAAGTTTACAAACCATTTATACCGCTCCAAGAGAGGCTTTTTAAAGTAGCAGGAACAGTCAAGAAAGAATTAGCGCCTTTGTTCCCTAGTTATGTGTTTATTGAGTCCAACTTACCTGACTTGCAGTTCGTAACAAGTACAAATTCAATGATTTATACTTCCAGCGATATCATTCGTTTATTGAGATATTCGAAGTTAGAAGCTTCTATGCGAGATTGCGAGAGACAAGTTTTAGAGAGTTTATGCAATGATAGATATTGTATAGAATGCTCAACTGGAATTATTGAAGGAGACAATATACGTATCATAGAAGGGCCGCTTAAAGGAAGAAGCAGCATAGTTAAGAAGATAGACAGACATAAAAGACAGGCGGTTATTCAGCTAGAATTTATGGGTGATATCAGACTAGTGAACGTAGCTTTAGAAATTATTAGTAAAGTTTAAATAGAATAATCGTGGGGATATCTTCTCCATTTGGAAGCTTTCAGAGCCCTTAAGGCATTTGAAGGTTTTTTTTGGTTTGTGCTTGCCTATTCATAGGGGGATATGCATGTGACCATGTATACGGAACAGCTCATGTTGAAGCGGGAAGATATCGTGATGAAGGCGGCTGTTAGTTTTGTACATGCAGTTTGCCGTGACGATGCTGCTCTCGATCCGGAGATTTTTCATTCAGATGAGTGTAGCTACTTTGAGAGCCTGCTATTCCAGCGCCGAAAATCCAACTTTCTGCTTGGCAGGCTAAGTGCAAAACAAGCAGCATCCGTGCTGTTAAGGGAGCAGAACCTACGCAACATAAGCGTGGAGACAGGTGTTTTCGGCCAGCCCTTGCTTCGAACTACCGGAGTCCCTGGTTACCAAGTGAGCATTGCCCACTGTGATGATATCGGGACCGCTGTTGTTTTTCCAGAAGCGCATCCTATGGGGATTGATATTGAGAGGATAAGTCCTAACCGAAATAAGACCATGGAAAGCCAATTGACGACGGAAGAAAGGGAAAGAATCGCAGCCGTGCGAGGAGTAGAGGAATACTCTGTTTTATTGACGGTTTCTTGGACGGTAAAGGAGGCGATTTCGAAAATATTGCGCACAGGCTTTACCGCATCATTGCAAGTGCTTGAAATTAACGAGATCAGATTTAATAGTGGATGCTTTCGGAGTACATTTTCGCATTTTCCGCAATATGCCGCCCAGTCGTATCGGTTGGGTAACTACATCTTTACTATTGCAGCGCCAAGGAAGACGGAATGGAGTATCAATATGTCTCAATTGTATGAGCAATTTAATCCGATTTTCCATCCAAGCTGTTTGTAAATAACCCAATTTTAGGAGGATATACATGCGTAAAGAAGAAGTATTCGAAATCGTTAAAGGTTGTATTTGTGAAGTTCTACCGGAATTAAACGATCACCAGTTTCAGTATGACGATCGCTTGGTAGATTTGGGTGCGGATTCGGTAGATCGAGCCGATATTGTAATGAAGTCTATGGAAGCATTATCTCTTAATATTCCGCGCGTTGAGTTATCTGGCGTTAAAAATGTAGGAGAGTTGGCAGATGCGCTCTATGCCAAATTATAAAGAGCCTGAGTTAGTTATTACGGGAGTTGGTGTTACTTCGTCGATTGGGCAAGGGAAGACTGCCTTTGCTTCGGCGCTGTTCAAAGGGCAACATGCATTTGGAGTTATGCAACGTCCAGGCAGAAAGGGAGAAGCTTCATTTATAGGTGCGGAGCTGCCATCTCTGTCTTATCCGGAGACCATTTCCAAACGAATGTTACGAACCGCATCATTTTCAGGACAGGTGGCAATGGTTACCCTTCAAGAGGCCTGGGATGATGCTCAATTGGATGACGTCGACCCTAGCCGCATAGGATTGGTGATTGGAGGCTCCAATTTTCAGCAACGGGAATTATTTCAAACCTATGAGGCTTATCGGGAAAAAATGCACTTTGTATCTCCGACCTATGGGCTGTCCTTTATGGATACTGATTTGTGCGGATTATGCACTGAGCAATTCGGTATTCAAGGGTTAGCATATACTGTCGGCGGGGCTTCCGCGAGCGGACAAGTCGCCATCATTCAAGCGATTGAGGCAATTCAAGCAAATCGGGTTGATGTGTGCATTGCGATGGGGGCGTTGATGGATATTTCGTATTTGGAATGCCAGGCATTGCGATCCTTGGGAGCCATGGGAAGCGACCGATATGCCGACCAACCAGCAATGGCGTGTCGCCCCTTTGATAAGATGCACGATGGATTTATATACGGGGAATCTTGCGGAGTTATCGTCATAGAGCGGTCGGATTTTGCAATGAAGCGGCAGGGGAAACCTTATGCAAAGCTTGCAGGCTGGGATATGGGGATGGATCGGAACCGGAACCCCAATCCTTCTTATGAAGGCGAGGTTCGAGTGATTAAAAGGGCCTTGGAGAAAGCGAAACTGTCGCCGGAAAAAATTGATTATATTAATCCCCATGGGACAGGCTCTGTAATTGGGGACGAGATCGAAATAAAGGCAATACAGGATTGCCAATTATCACATGCTTACATCAATGCAACCAAATCCATTATCGGGCATGGTCTGAGCGCAGCCGGGACGGTTGAAATTATTGCTACTCTTCTACAAATGAAAGAGTCGAAACTTCATCCTACCCGCAATTTGGAGGAGCCGATCAAAGTGGATTGCAACTGGGTGAAAAATGAGTCCATCCCAGCGGTTATTCACAATACTATGAATTTGAGCATGGGATTTGGCGGGATCAATACGGCCATCTGTATGCAAAAGTATGAGTCGGGCATTTAAGAAAGGGGGAGCATTATGGTATTGGTAGGAATAGAAGCAATGAATGTTTTTGGGGGCTCAGCCTATCTAGATGTCATGCAATTAGCGCAGCACAGACAGTTGGACCCTGCGAGATTTGAAAATTTATTAATGAAAGAAAAGGCTGTTGCCCTGCCCTATGAAGATCCGGTTACCTTTGGAGTCAATGCGGCAAAACCGCTGGTGGACGCCCTCTCTGAAGCGGAAAAAAACCGCATCGAAATGCTCATCACCTGTACAGAATCAGGAATTGATTTTGGAAAATCAATCAGTACATATATTCACCACTATTTGGGACTGAATCGGAATTGCAGGCTATTTGAACTCAAGCAAGCCTGCTATTCGGGTACTGCCGGACTCCAAATGGCGGTGAATTTTATTTTATCCCAAGTCTCGCCAGGGGCTAAAGCGCTTGTTATTGCCAGTGATATCTCACGATTTATTGCCGCTGAAGGCGGGGATGTTTTGAGTGAGGATTGGTCTTACGCTGAACCAAGCGGAGGGGCAGGGGCTGTGGCCATGCTCATTAGTGAAAATCCTCATATATTCCAAGTCGATGCGGGCGCTAATGGATATTATGGCTATGAGGTGATGGATACTTGCCGGCCGATACCAGATAGCGAGGCCGGAGATGCGGACTTGTCTTTAATGTCCTATCTGGACTGCTGCGAGCAAGCATTTTTGGAATACCAGAAACGGGTACAAGGAGTGGATTATAAAGATACCTTCCAGTATCTTTCCTTCCATACTCCATTCGGTGGAATGGTAAAAGGAGCGCATCGCACGATGATGCGAAGGATTACTCAGGCCAAGCCCAATGAGATTGAGGCGGATTATGTACAACGTGTCAAGCCAGGATTGGAGTATTGCCAACGAGTCGGCAATATTATGGGTGCGACCTTGTACCTGTCCTTGGCAGGCACGATTGATAAGGGCACATTTGATTCTCCGAAGCGGATTGGTTGCTTTTCCTATGGATCAGGCTGCTGCTCGGAATTTTATAGCGGGGTAGTGATGCCGCAAAGCCAGGAATATCTGCGTCGTTTTGAGATCGAGCGTAATTTGAATGATCGGTATCAATTATCCATGGATGAATATGAATCCTTGCTGAAAGGCAGTGGCGCTGTACGTTTTGGAACCCGCAACACCAAACTTGATTTTCAATTGGTTCCTGGAGTGATCGATTCCGGGAAAGGGAGACAGCGATTATATCTGGAGGAAATCTATGAATTCCACCGCAAATATCGGTGGGAATCATGAATTATCAAACAATTCAGGTTCGGTTTCAAGAATCGATTTGTTATTTACGGTTTTACCGACCAGAGGCAAATAACACGATTAATAACACCCTCATTGAGGAATGCATGCATGTGCTTGCACTGTGTGAGGAGTCGGTTACGATCGTTGTTTTGGAAGGCCTGCCGGAGGTGTTCTGTCTTGGAGCGGATTTTCAAGGAATGTACGAAAAAATGGCAAATGAACATGAGCATGAGCATGCACAGAATCCAGAACCACTATATGATCTGTGGTTAAAACTGGCGACAGGGCCCTATATCACGATTTCTCATGTGCGAGGAAAGGCAAACGCTGGTGGCATTGGATTTATTGCTGCCAGCGACATTGTGATAGCAGATCAGACAGCACAGTTCAGTCTGTCGGAATTGTTATTTGGGCTTTTCCCTGCTTGTGTTTTGCCCTTTTTAGTACGCAGAATTGGATTCCAAAAAGCGAATTATTTGACATTAATGACACAGCCGATTATGGTTGAGCAGGCTCTTACATGGGGATTAGTCGATGCATATGATGCCCAGAGTGATACGGTGCTGCGCAAGCATTTATTACGCCTCAGACGATTGTCCAAAACGGGTATTTTACGCTACAAACGCTTTATGGACGAACTCAGCGATTTGCGTCAGTATAAATCACTGGCGCTGGCGTCCAATCAAGAGGTGTTTTCAGACGCTCAAAATCTGAAGGGCATTTTCCGATATGTCGAAACAGGTCAATTTCCGTGGATGGACTGATGGGCGTTTGCCACAAGACGGGATGCTGAGGGGGAAGTAGATCATCATGTCACAATCTGTGGTTGAGTTACTTGAGATCGAGCGAGGGATTATTCAAGTAACAATGCAAGATAGAGTTCATAAAAATACATTTACACTTGAAATGACTCATGGACTTAGAGAAGCGTTCCGTACGATCCAGGATGACTCGACCTGCAAAGTCGTAATTATAACAGGGTATGACAACTACTTTGCCACGGGTGGGACGCAAGAAGGACTATTGGCTATACATGAAGGAACATCAAAGTTTACTGATGAAAATATTTACTCTCTAGCATTGAACTGCAAAGTTCCAGTGATAGCTGCTATGCAGGGCCATGCGGTTGGTGGGGGCTTTGTCATGGGGCTATTTTCTGATTTCGTAATCCTGAGTAAGGAAAGTATGTACACGACTAATTTTATGAGATACGGATTTACACCAGGAATGGGTGCGACGTTCATTCTTCCCCAAAAACTCGGGTTCAGCCTGGGAGAAGAATTATTGTTAAATGGGGGGAATTACCGAGGCGCAGAACTGGAGAAGCGAGGAGTGCCGTTTCCAGTTTTGCCTCGCAAAGAAGTGATGAGCTATGGATTGGATCTTGCTAGACAGCTGGCCGAGAAACCCAGATTTTCATTAATCACATTAAAGGATCATCTGGTTGCTCCACTCCGCGCTCAGCTTCCCAAAATCGTAGAACAAGAGCTGATTATGCATGAGAAGACCTTTCACCAAGCCGAGGTTAAAGAACGAATCATCAACCTGTTTGGAAAATAATAATTTTTTCACATCCTTATTTATTTATATTTGTTGGACGCTTTTACGGTTTTTCATGGGAATCTGGAAACGAGTGTGAAAGGGGCGCATAGCCTTTCTCATCACTCGTTTTTTCTTTGCTACTTTCGTTAGGCAACGCTTCAAGCGTGAAACAGTAGCTCAAAATAGACATCGTGATAAGCATTTAGCTCATGTTGTATTTAAATTTTGTGTTTGAGGAGTTGGTGGATGAATGACACGTAAACATGATCAAAGATCAGACTTTAATATCCCGATCCTTTCTTTTATGGAAACTTGCCGGCAATTTCCTGAAACAGAGTTGTTTACTTTTGAGAATGAAGGAGAGCATCCTCACGTTCTTACGGGGACCACGCTTTTGCTGCAAGTGCAAACTTTGGGCAACTTTCTAATGAAAGAACTGGCTGCGCAGGAAAGAGCGCTCCTTGTATTTCCTCAGGGTCTGGGATATATCAGCAGCATGCTGGCATGTTTTTATGCAAACATCGTAGCCATCCCTACACCCATTACAGCAGCAGAGCCAGATGAAAAAATGCTTGAGAAAATAAAGCCTATTCAAACGGATTCCGGGGCTGTATGTATCATAACCAATACTGCCTTCAAAGCTTTTCTCCAAACACAACCGGAGTATAGAACGTTTCGTATCCTAAATATTGATGAGATTCTTCAAGAGAGCGCCGCCCACGTAGATATAAAGATGAGAATGCCAGCACCTGAAGATATGGCCCTTTTGCTGTACACATCAGGCTCTACATCACTGCCTAAAGGTGTAATTCTCAGCCATAGATGTTTGATGAATCAGGTTAAGGCTGAGCAATGGAGAATTGACCAAAATAGCCGTATCGTTTCCTGGATGCCGCAATTCCATGCTTTTGGACTGCAAAACAATATTTTGGTACCGCTATTGAATGGCGCCTCAAGCATTATTCTCCCGCCAGAAAGCTTTGCTAAAAATCCGGAGCACTGGATTCAGATGATTGACAAGTATCAGGCTACCCATACGGCTGCGCCAAACTTTGCATTCGATTACTGCTGCTCCACCTTGGACGTAGCTTCACTACAGGAATATTCTTTGCACCATCTTCAAGCTATTATATGTGCAGGTGAGCCCATTCGGAAGGAAAGTTACGAAAATTTTGTCCATCATTTCCGGGCATTGGGGCTTAAAGAAGATATATTTTGTCCTCTTCTTGGCTTATCTGAGCTGTGTCCTGTTACCAGTGTAAAACCGGGCCAGTCGATGAGATTTCTTAATTTGGATATTCCTAGCTTGGAGCAAAGAAGAGTCGAATACACAGATGAGAAGAACCCATCGAAGTCCGTTGTCAGTTGCGGGGAGATCGAAGCTCCGACAGAAATACGGATTGTTCATCCTGAAAGTCATATGCTTTGCCTGCCAGAGGAAATCGGCGAGATTTGGATTAAATCCGATCGGATGGCAGAGGGTTATTTAAATAGGAAGCAAGAAACGGACAGCACTTTTGAGGCAGTACTTTCCAGTACACAAGAAGGCGGTTTTTTCCGTACAGGTGACCTTGGCTTTATTGTAGACAATCATATTTATGTCATCGGCAGAGAGAAGGAAGTCATTATCATTCACGGCAAAAATCATCATCCTGTCGATATTGAATGGACCATCCAAAAGAATATGCCGGAGTTGACCTTGCCTATCGCTGTATTTGCCTCTGAAGTCAAAGGCCAGGAAAAGGTAATCGTCGTACAAGAGATTGAAACGTCCCTTCATGAGCAGGAATATAAACGACTGGTCGAAAAGATGTTAAATGCTGTATCTGGGACACATCAACTTGAAATTTATGATATATATTTGCTGCCAAAAGGTAGTATTCCCAAAACGGGGAGCGGGAAAATTCAAAGAAAGGTTTGCCGTAATGCTTACATCAAACAAGAGCTTAGGGTACTTTATCAATATCGGAGTGCACTCTCAACAGCGCATTCGGGTATTGGAGAAACGGATGCTACTGTAGACGCTGTTTCGTTGATACTGCTGAAGATTCAGGAATATATGGTGCAATTTTTGCAACGGGAACTGAATTTGGAGTCCGAGGCAATGGATTTGAATAAAAATATTCACGGTTATGGCATCGATTCCATTCTTATCATGAAGCTCATACGCGGCATTGAAAAATCTTATCCGATCAAGGTTAATGCAAGAGAAATTCTAGATTACCCAACGATTCAACTACTATCGGCTTATTTAGCCAAAAAGATCGAAAAAGATAAACGGGTTGTAGAGATCAAGACCGAAACAATCCTGCATGGTTTGCAACGGAATCCACTTTCTGAAGTTCAAAAAGGGTTGTGGCTATTACATAAAATGTCTCCTGAAATAAATGCTTACAATGTACCAATATGTCTCCGATTTAATACGAAAGTTGAGATAGAGAACGTTAAACAGGCTTTCCACACCGTTTTAGAGCAATATCCTATTCTAAAAAGTGTGATTGAAGAGGATAATGGGACACCTTATCAAAAGCTGGAGTCTGCTCAGCCGTTCAATATGCAGATAGAGGATATTTCAAGCTTGAAAGCGGATGAAATCATTCCCTTTATTCGGAGCAAGGCAAAGCAGCCATTCGCGCTGGAACAGGACCCTTTGATGCGTGTTTATCTGATGTCCAGGTCCGAACAAGAACATTTCATACTGGTGGTCATCCATCATATTATTTTTGATGGTAGTTCTTTCATCCTTTTTATTCAAAGCTTTTTAGATGCATATAAGGACTTGGGACAAGGAAAGAGACCAGTCGTTTTACCACCTGCCGCGAGCTATAGCGATTTTGTGGAATGGGAACAAACGATGCTGGCGAGTGCAGAAGGGGAAAAGCATTTTTCCTATTGGAAGCAACAACTGTCGGATGCTTTACCGACTCTAGAGCTTCCATATAACCGTTCAGGTTTTCTGACTCCGAGCATGGAAGGACAAACATACACCAAGCGGCTTCCAGTTGATTGGGTCAATCGGGTAAAATCTTTCGCCCGTACGCAATATATGAGCTTGTCTACCGTCTTGTTAGGTATGTATGTGATATTGCTTAACCAGTATTCGAAACAGGAAGACATCATCGTTGGAATGCCAGTTATGGTACGACCAGAGGAGCGTTTTGACCAATTAATCGGATATTTTGTCAATATGCTTCCAATACGCAGCCAAGTGTCGGAAACAGAGACATTCCTGGATTTTATGAAAAAATTGCAAATCACCGTAGTCAATGGGATGGATCATGCTCCTTATCCTTTTCCGGCTCTGGTTCGAGCATTAAATGTGCCACGTTTGCAGGCGAGCTCGCCTGTTTTTCAGGCAGTTTTTTCTTACCAAAATTTTCTGCAAACTTCAAGCTTGCAGCAGCTTTGTGCGCCGTATAGCGATAGCTTTACCGTTGAGTTGGTAGAGGAAATTCACCAGGAAGGTGAATATGAGCTGGTATTGGAGCTGCTGGAGCAGGAAGAAGAGCTGACATTAAATATCAAATACCGTTCCGGTTTGTTCGATGAATCAACCATCGTACAGATGGCTGAGCGTTACATCGGATTAGCGGAAGCACTTATGAGCAATCCTACAGCTGCCCTGCAGGACTATTCATTACTTTTGCAAGAGGAAAAGAATAGCGTCCTTTATGACTGGAATGCAACCGAAATAAGTTATCCAGATAAATGCTTCCCTGAATTATTCATAAAACAGGCAAGGAAAACGCCTGACGCTATTGCAGTCGTGTATGAAGAACAATCGCTTACCTATCGGGAATTAAAAGAAAAGAGCACTTTACTCGCTCTATATTTGCAAAATCAGGGCGTTACCCCTGATACGCTGGTAGGAATTTGCATGGAACGGTCTTTAGAAATGGTCATTGGGCTGTTGGGAATCCTTCTGGCGGGAGGAGCCTATGTACCGCTTGATCCGGACTATCCAGAGGACAGATTGGAATACATGCTGCAGGACTCCAATGCTTCCCTTGTCATTACGCAATCGGAATTGCTGGAAAAAGTATATCGGCTGGCAGGGAGTCATGTGAACTGCATCGTTCTTGATAACGAATGGGATCTTCTGACAAGTAGTATAAAGGGGAGAAAGACACTCAAACGGGAAGTGCAGCCTAGCCATTTGGCATATGTGATATATACATCTGGAAGTACAGGGAAACCCAAAGGGGTCATGATCCCGCACAAAGCGTTGACCAACTTTCTTCTTTCCATGGGAGAAAAGCCAGGCATAACAGAGCAGGATAAATTGCTTGCAGTGACAACGTATTGCTTTGACATCGCGGGACTGGAATTATATCTGCCTTTGATTAAAGGCGCTCAATGCTATGTTTGCAGTTCTGAAAAGGCTAAGGATGCCGAAAGACTCAAGCAGGAGATTCAAAAAATAAAACCGACAATGATGCAGGCAACGCCTGTGACCTGGACCATGCTTTTTCAAGCTGGCTGGAAGAACGAAGAGAACATGAAAATGCTCTGTGGCGGAGAAGCACTTTCGGAAACATTGAAATCTTATTTTGTGCATAACAACGGTGACGCATGGAATATGTTCGGTCCGACTGAGACGACGATTTGGTCTACAATTCAAACGATTACCGCCGACAAGCCGATTTCGATCGGTAAGCCTATTGCCAACACCCAGATTTATATTTTGGATCAGCTCCTTAGACCTGTACCTATCGGATTTCCGGGTGAGCTTTTCATTTCGGGCAATGGCTTGGCCAGAGGCTATCTGAATCAGCCGGTGCTTACGGATGAAAAGTTTATTGACAACCCATTCAAGCCCGGAACTAAGCTCTATAGAACCGGAGATTTATGCAAGTGGCTTTCTGACGGTTCCATTGAATATTTGGGTCGGATGGATTATCAAGTGAAAATCCGCGGGTTTCGAATTGAGCTAAGTGAAGTTGAAGGTCAGGTCAGAACATATCCGGGAATTGATGAATGTGTCGTGATCGCCAAGGAACAAGGAGGGGATAAGCAGCTTGTCGCCTACTATTTACGTAACAACTCTCAGTTCGGGGAATCCTCACTTGATCCGAAAGAAGTACGAAATTATTTAAAAGCATTCTTGCCTTATTATATGATTCCAGCATTCTTTATCGAACTGGACAAGCTGCCATTGACCCCGAATGGCAAAATAGATCGGAAGGAATTAATGGGTCGTAGGGTCGAGCTGGCGACAGCAACAAGAAAAATCCATTTGCCGCAATCGGATGTTGAACAACAAGTTTTAACAATATGGAAAAAGCTTCTGGATATCGATCATCTAAGTACGGATGATGCTTTTTTCGACGTGGGCGGAAATTCTTTTTCAGCCGCAGAGATGATTAGAAGGATCAAGGACAAGCTGGAATGTGATATTTCGGTGACAGCATTGTTCAAGTATCCAACGGTTAGGGAACTTAGTGCCTATATTACGAAAGTAAAAGGCGAGGCACCAGCTTCTGCAACAGAACAAACAGATACCGCTAAAAATACCATTTCACAGGGATTAGACTCGGAGGAAGATGAACATAAACCATCCTACCCTGATTATTATGAGGATAGTATCGCAATTATAGGAATTTCGTCCCATTTCCCGGGTGCAAAAAACCACATTGAGTTTTGGAGCAATTTGAGGGCAGGGGTGGAAAGTGTCCGGTACTTTTCTGAGGAAGAACTAGCCCAGTTAGGGCTGGAGAGAGAGATTGTCGAGCATCCAAACTATGTGCCCGGACAATGCACGATTGAGGGAAAAGAGTATTTCGACCCTGAGTTTTTTAATTTGTCCCAGAAAAATGCAGAATTTATGGATCCTCAGATGAAATTGCTGCTACAGCATGCATGGAAGGCCGTTGAAGATGCTGGCTATGTTTCCAAAGAGATTCCTGAAACCAGCGTGTATATGTCGGCGAGCAGCAGCTTTTATCAAGCCTTTATTCCTAATTTGGCATCGCAATCACCTAATGTCCTGAGGAATGCGGATGAATATGTAACCTGGATTTTGGCACAAGGCGGGACCATTCCTACTATGATCTCTCATAAATTAGGATTTAAAGGTCCCAGCTTATTTGTGCATTCCAACTGTTCTTCTTCGTTAGTCGGACTGCGTCTAGCTTCGCAAAGCCTGTTGTCTGGTGAAGCAAAATACGCGTTGGTTGGAGCGTCAACAATCTTTCCTTTCAACAGCTTAGGTTATGTATATCAGCCTGGCTTGAACTTTTCTAGTGATGGCCATATTAGAGCTTTTGACGATTCGGCAGACGGAATGATTGGCGGAGAAGGGGTTGGAGTTGTTCTACTGAAAAAAACGCTGGATGCCATTAGAGACGGTGACCATATTTATACGATTTTACGAGGGGTTAGCGTGAACAACGATGGGACTGACAAACTAGGGTTTTATGCTCCAAGTGTTAAGGGTCAGTCTGAAGTTATTCAGAAGACGATCGAATCAACCGGAATTCATCCCGAAACGATCAGTTATATTGAGACACATGGAACCGGAACCAAATTGGGCGATCCGGTTGAATTTGCAGCCTTGAATGATACATTCAGGCAGTACACGGCCAAAAAACAATTTTGTGGTATTGGATCGGTCAAAACCAATATCGGACATTTGGACACTGCAGCAGGTTTGGCGGGGTGTATTAAAGTCGCTTTAAGCTTATACCATAATGAGATTCCTCCTACGCTTAATTACGATACACCCAATACCGATATCCATTTGTCTGATTCGCCTTTTTATGTTGTTGATAAACTGCGGAAATGGGAACAAGCGTCGGCTCCCCATCGAGCGGCGCTGAGCTCCTTTGGCATAGGCGGAACGAATGCTCATGCCATTTTCGAACAATTTGTAGCTAATGATGAACCCGAACGTTCTAAATCCAGTTTGGTGAACGATGCTGATAAGTATCTTGTTCCTTTGTCTGCCAAAAATGATCAGCGCCTTAAGGCATATGCTGGGGACCTCTCGGCTTTCTTGACAGCTTCTCAAGAAATCAATTTATCGGATGTAGCTTTTACGCTTCAAACAGGACGAATGACAATGAAATGTCGGGTAGCGTTTATCGTCAAGAATACGAGCGAGCTGGTGCAAAAATTGGATTCGTTCGCGAATGGACAAGAACATATCGAGAATTGCTGGAGGGGAGAAAATAACCAGCAAGATTCAATGCAATGGTTTGAACAGGAAGAAGTGTTCAAGGAATTAGTGAGCAAATGGATCTCAAATCGTGAAATGAACAAGCTGGCAGAGCTATGGGCCAAAGGCTTCCATATCGATTGGAAATTGCTGTATTACGATATGCGACCGAAAAGAATCAGTCTGCCTACGTATCCTTTTGCTCAACAACGCTGCTGGGCTCCTGAGGTTGAGGCTGGAGCAGCAAGGGTCAGAGTAGTGGCGGAAGCACCTGCGACTGCAGCTAGCCATACCCTGATGTTTGAACCAGTCTGGAAGGAGCAGGACGTAGCGCCGGAGGTCGAAGCCCCTGTCTATGACCGCCGTATCATCTTACTGTGTGAGCCGGAAGAGGCTTTACCTGAACGGCTTGAAGCGAGAGTGAACGGAGCGGCACAGGTTTTGGTCTTCTCATCCGGGAAGAGCCGGGTGGATGAGCGGTTTCAGGCCTATGCAGTTCAGGCCTTTGAGAGCATCCAAAGCATTCTAAAAGACAAGCCTGCCGGAAGGGTGCTGGTTCAGCTTGTCGTGACGGCGGCTGGAGAAGGACAGCTCTTTTCAGGGCTTTCGGGTCTGCTGAAGACCGCCCGGCTGGAAAATCCAAAATTCATCGGGCAATTGATCGAAGTGGAACAGGGAGAACTTGCGGAAAACCTGCTGGCGAAGCTGGAAGAAAACAGCCGCAGTCCGTTGGATGGATGGATTCGCTATGAGGATAGTCAACGCAAAACCGCTTGCTGGAACAGGTTGGAGCCATCTCGGTCAGATGAGGAGCTGCTATGGAGAGATGGGGGCGTGTATCTCATCACCGGCGGCTCTGGCGGCCTGGGGCTGCTTGTTGCCGAAGAACTGGTTCGGCGCACCCGAGCAGCGACCTTGATCCTGACAGGGCGGTCGACACTGGACGGCAACAGACAAACTCGGCTGAAGGAACTGGAGTCCTCAGGAGCCAGAGTGGTGTATAAGCAGGGGGATATCACTGACAGGAACACGGTTACTAGCTTGCTGGAAAGCATTCAGAAAGAATTCGGGCGTGTTCACGGGATTATCCACTGTGCTGGGGTCATTCACGATAACTTCATTCTCAAGAAAAGCAGGGAAGAATTTATCGAGGTGCTGGGGCCGAAGGTCCAAGGGCTGGTCCATCTGGATGAGGCAAGCAGCGGCCAGGATCTGGACTTCTTCATGCTCTTTTCCTCCATCTCGGGCAGTCTGGGCAATCCGGGACAGGCCGATTATGCCACCGCCAACGCCTTTATGGATGCGTACGCAGCATATCGGAATACCCTGGTGGAAGCCCAGCAACGGCGGGGCCGGACGCTATCCATCCGCTGGCCGCTGTGGAAAGAAGGCGGAATGCGGATCGATGCGGACACGGAAAAGCTCATGAGACAAAATATGGGCCTCACGCCTCTACAGACCGAGTCGGGCATTCAGGCGTTGTACCAATGCCTGACCTCAAGCAAGGATCAGGTGATGATCCTGGAAGGAGAGCCCGAGAAAATCAAGGCCTATCTGGCGAAAGCCGTCTCGCAGACCGATGTTCGAGCGGTAGAGGCAGCTGGATTGAAGCTGGATGCGGGTTTACTGTACGATAAAACCTTGTATCATCTCAAGGCGCTATTGGGAGAGGTGACCCGTCTGAGCGTCGGTAGCATTGAAGCCCAAGAACCGCTAGAGCGCTATGGCATCGATTCGATTATGATTACCCAGCTCAATGCCAAGCTGGCAGAGTCTTTTGGCGAGCTATCCAAGACGCTATTTTATGAGTACCAGACCCTGCGTGCCCTGGCAGAACATTTAGTGGCGGAATATGCACCGGAGTGCATGCAATGGGTTGGAATGAGCACGGACAAGGAACGGGTAGAGGAAACGGCTGCGACAGCCCGGTACGCTGAAGAAGAAAGCACGCAAATTGCGGGGCAGACGATAGCGGAGGAGGCGACAGCGAAGTCCAGAAGCTACGTGGAGCCGATTCGAAGCTACGCGGAACTTGGCGCAGAGGAAACACGAGAACCGATTGCCATCATTGGCATGGCAGGAAAGTATCCAGGTTCGAGGGACATGAACGAATATTGGGAAAATCTCAAGGCAGGAAAGGATTGTGTCAGCGAAATCCCGCAGGAACGCTGGAAACTGGAAGAATTCTTCCAGCCTGACAAACAGGAAGCGGTGGCTGATGGCAAAAGCTACAGCAAGTGGGGCGGCTTTATCGAAGGCTTTGCGGAATTCGACCCATTGTTTTTCAATATTGCACCGCGAGAAGCCCTCAGCATGGATCCTCAGGAAAGGCTGTTTATTGAAGCTTGCTGGGAAGCGATGGAGGACGCAGGCTACACCAGAGAACAGCTTGCGGTACGACATAACAGCCGTGTAGGTGTGTTTGCGGGAATTACCAAAACGGGCTACGAGCTTTATGGGCCGGAATTATGGAAGATGGGGGCCAAAATATTCCCCCAAATATCCTTTAGCTCGGTAGCCAACCGGATTTCGTACCTGTTTAATTTGCAGGGGCCGAGCATGCCAGTGGATACGATGTGTTCGTCCTCGTTGACCGCGATTCATGAAGCGTGTGAGCATCTGTACCGCGGAGAATGCGTGTTGGCCATGGCAGGAGGAGTGAACCTGTATCTGCATCCACTGAGTTATGTCGGACTTTGTGCGAATCAGATGCTGTCCGTAGACGGACAGTGCAAGAGCTTCGGAAAGGGAGGCAACGGCTTTGTCCCAGGAGAAGGTGTGGGGGTCGTGCTATTGAAGCCGTTGTCGAAGGCGATAGCAGATGGGGACCCGATCCATGCGGTCATCCGGGGAACGAGCATCAACCATGGAGGCAAGACCAACGGGTATACCGTGCCTAACCCGACTGCTCAAGGGGAGCTAATCCGGTCGGCTTTGGAACGAGCCGGGGTACATGCCCGGACCATTAGCTATATCGAAGCTCACGGAACCGGCACAGAACTGGGAGATCCGATTGAAGTAACCGGTCTGACCCAGGCCTTCAGAAAGGATACAGCAGATAAGGGATTTTGTGCTGTGGGCTCTGTGAAGTCCAACATCGGACATTTGGAGGCGGCGGCGGGCATCGCAGGGATTGGGAAAATTGTCCTGCAGATGAAAAACCGGACGCTGGTTCCCAGTCTGCATGCCCAGGAACTGAATCCGAACATTCCTTTTGAGCAGACGCCGTTTGTTGTCCAGCAGGAGCTGGAGGAATGGAAGCGGCCGGTGGTTGAGCTCGAGGGAGAGACACGGGAATACCCGAGAATGGCAGGGATTTCATCGTTTGGAGCAGGAGGCGCCAATGCCCATGTCATCATCGAAGAGTACGTTCCGGAAGAGAAGATGCCCATTCGTGTAACAGCTCACCATCCTGTGATTATCGTATTGTCGGCCAAAAATGAGGAACGGCTGAAGCAGCAGGTCGAGAGATTGCTGTCCGTGATCGGGAAAGGAGAGGTCACAGAGGGCAATCTGGCCGATGCAGCCTACACGCTCCAGTTAGGACGTGAAGCGATGGAAGAACGCCTAGCGGTCATTGCTGAATCGCTACCGAAACTGGTGGAAAAGCTGCAAAGATTCTTGGAAGGCCACGACGGGATTTCCGAGCTGTATCGAGGACAGGTCAAGCGAAACAAAGAGGCACTGTCCGCACTGTTAGAAGATGAAGATATGGAAAAAACGATCGCTGCCTGGATCGGGAAACGGAAATACGCGAAGATAGTGGATCTGTGGGTAAAGGGACTGGCGATGGACTGGAGCATGCTTTATGGAGATGCCAAGCCGCAGCGAATAAGCCTGCCAGCCTATCCTTTTGCAAAGGAGCGGTATTGGATCACGGATATTAAAACCAAGCAGGCTTCCATTGAATCTACCAAATCTGTACAGCCAACAGATATATTTGTTGATCAAAAAACACCTGAGACAGCGGCAAATATTTCGCAAAAGTATGAAAAAGAAAGCGAAGATCCAAATTCCGAAGCTATTCCTTCGTATATCCAGAATATTCAGAGCCATATTTCCACCAGTGTCAAAATGAAGAAGATGCCAGATATTTCTTATCTAGCGGCTGAATACGAAAGAATTCCTTCGACTATGGTCGACAACCAAGCTTACTCGGAACAGGATGGGACGACGCGAGGGACTAATCGGATGAGGAGGCTTACAGATGAAGGAAATGAATGATGTCTTATGCAAATTGCTATGGGGTTATTTGCAGTTGATGGGATTATGCCCCTATGCACATATGGACAAGAAAGCTATGATTAATGATTTTAAAACCAAAACAGCATTGCTGAATTTATACGATCGCTGGCTTGAAGAAAGCATAGAGGTATTGGCGCGGAATCATTATTTTTACCGTAAAGGAGACTCTTATAGCGTAACGGATACAGCTTTGGTTGATCTGCAGGCTGTATGGAAGGAATGGGAATTGAAGAAAGGGGAATGGCTGAAAAATCCGGATCTCTCGGCCTGGGTTGTACTCGTAGAATCAACATTGCGCAAGCTGCCGGAAATTTTGACCGGAAACATACCTGCCACTGACATTGTTTTTCCTCAGTCCTCTATGAAGCTGGTAGAAGGTATATATAAAAATAGTCCTGCAGCAGATTACTTTAATGAAGTGCTGGGGGATATTGTAGTTTCCTACTTGAATGAACGGCTTAAGCATGACCCGTCAGGGTCGATTCGAATTATTGAAATTGGTGCAGGTACTGGAGGAACCAGCGCTATGCTCTTCCGGAAGCTTCGACCTTATCAGGAGCATATTCGTGAATACTGTTATACCGATAAATCCAGAGCATTTTTATTGCATGCTCAAAAAGAGTACGGCCCGCAAAATCCTTACTTGACTTATAAAATTTTTAATGTGGAAGAGTCGGCTGTGGGACAAGATATCGACACGGGCGGATATGATATTGCAATTGCCACCAATGTCCTGCACGCTACGAGGAACATTCGGCAGACATTAGGCAATGTCAAAGCATCGCTGCGAAAAAACGGCCTGATTCTTATCAATGAAATTAGTGGAAACTCGCTGTTAAACCACCTAACCTTTGGCCTGTTGGAGGGATGGTGGCTTTATAATGACCCCGAGCTGCGTATTCCAGGCTCTCCCGGTTTATACCCTGAACGTTGGCAGGAGGTATTGGAAAGCGAGGGGTTCCGGTCGGTCTTCTTCCCCGCTCAGGAAGCGCATGAAGTAGGCCAGCAAATTATTGTGGCTGAAAGCGATGGTATACTTCGGGATCAACAGAAGCTTGAACCTGGCAAGCCTCCATTGAAACAGCGTGACACAGGGATTCAATCAGCTGCTGATGTATCCAATGAGATGGCTGAAGAGCATGTCAGGGAGCTTATTGTAGAGAAGTTGGCAGAGGCCTTGAATGTGGACTTTTCTATGATTGATGTCTATGAGTCATTCGCAGATTATGGCCTGGACTCTATTCTTGGCGTCAACTTTGTACAGGATGTTAATCAGGGGCTGGGCATTCATTTGCAGACTACAGACATCTTTGATTACAGTTCGGTCAAACAACTGACGTTATACATTTTAGGCCAATTCGGCGACATCGTTTTACCAGTTTTGGGACACAATGCTGATCCCATAGAGGATGGGAAAGATACAAGCCGTGAAACCCAAGCGCCTAAGGAAAAGGAATATATGTTTAATCCGGTTCAAACGGCAAGTGCATCGATTGAGCCAGAAAGACCTAAACAGGAGAATACAGGAAAAAGCTTGGCGCAAAGAGAGCCGATTGCGATTATTGGAATGAGCGGGCGGTTTGCCGGGTCTGACAATGTAGATGAGCTTTGGAATCACCTTAAGAATGGCGACGATTTAGTAAAAGAGGTAACTCGGTGGGATCTTTCAAAATACCAGGAAAAAAATGCGAGTTACTGCAATTATGGAAGCTTTTTGGAGGATATTGATAAGTTCGATCCGCTTTTTTTCAATATTTCCGGACTGGAAGCAACTTACATGGATCCGCAGCAGAGATTGTTTCTCGAGGAAGCATGGCATGCTCTAGAGGATGCGGGCTATGCGGGTGCAGGGATGGATGGGCGTCGGTGCGGAGTTTATGTAGGCTGTGCCGAAGGCGATTACCAGCGATTGCTGGGTGAAGACCTGCCTCCGCAAGCACTGTGGGGACATATGGGCTCCGTGATTCCCGCCAGAATTTCCTACTACTTGAATCTTCACGGACCGGCAATAGCTGTAGATACAGCTTGTTCGAGTTCGCTAGTTGCCACCCATCTTGCTTGCCAAAGCTTATGGTCTGGAGAAACGGATATGGCTTTAGCTGGCGGGGTGTATATTCATACAACCCCTCGTTGCTATTTATACGGTGACAGAGCAGGAATGCTGTCTCACACAGGGCACTGTTATACCTTTGATGACAGGGCGGACGGAATGGTTCCAGGAGAGGCTGTTGGCGCGGTTGTACTCAAACGGCTTGAGGAAGCAGTTGCCGATGGTGACCACATCTATGGGGTGATTTTAGGCTCAGGAATCAATCAGGACGGTACCACGAATGGACTTACTGCACCAAGCCAGAAGTCTCAGGAGCGGCTGGAGCAATATGTGTACGATACTTTTCATATTCATCCAGAGCAAATCCAATTGGTGGAAGCACATGGGACAGGTACCAAATTGGGAGATCCAATTGAATATCAGGCATTGACGCGAACATTTAGAAAGTATACGGACAAGAAGGGATTTTGCGCGATCGGGTCCATTAAAACGAATATCGGTCATACGCAAATTGCGGCAGGAATCACAGGAGTAATTAAGCTGTTATTGTCATTAAAGCATGAGCAGATTCCGCCTTCACTTCATTTCCAATCAGGCAATTCTAATATTCAGTTTGCGGACAGCCCTTTTTATGTCAATACGCAGTTGCAGAATTGGCTGATTGAGCCTGAAGCCAGACGCTGTGCTGCGGTCAGCTCCTTTGGTGCCAGTGGTACTAATGCCCACCTGGTCATTGGAGAGGCTCCACATACGAAACGAAGACATTGCGAAAAGCCGGCTTATTTCATTCCGCTGTCCGCCCGGACTTCACAACAATTACGCCGTCAGGTGGAGCAACTGATTGCCTATTGCGAACAGGAGCCTGAGGCAGACTGCGGTAACATGAGCTATACATTATTGCTTGGGAGAAAGCACTGCAATCATCGGCTTGCATGTGTTGCCCGCAATCAAGGTGAGCTTGTCATGTCCCTTAAAAGGTGGCTGGAAAAAGGCAATTCTTCTCAAGTTTATTATTCTGAACTACACGAAAAAGACCAACGCATTCAAACGTCATTGAAGAGATATGGAAATGAATGTATTCAAAACTGTCAAAATGCAGGTGAAGCCCGCGAGTATTTGGAGCTTTTAACTACGATTGCGGATTTATATGTTCAGGGATATCCGTTAGACTTTGAACGTTTGTTTTCAAATGAACCGTATTGCAGAATCCCACTACCGACTTATCCTTTTGCAAAAGAGCGGTATTGGGCGCCTGGGAATGAAACCCAAGTGGCTAAAAGCATAAGTATAGAAAGTGAAACCAAATCAACGATTTCCAGAGCAGAGGCAAAACCTGTGGCTACAGCTAGTCATACCCTGTTGCTAGAGCCAGTTTGGAAGGAGCAGGACGTATCGCCAGAGGTGGAAGCACCTACCTACGACCGCCGTATCATCTTACTGTGTGAGCCGGACAAGGCTTTACCTGAACGGCTCGAAGCGCGAGTGAACGGAGCAGCGCAGATCTTGGCTTTCTCATCTGGGAAGAGCCGTGTGGAAGAGCGGTTTCAGGCCTATGCAGTTCAGGCCTTTGAGAGCATCCAAGGCCTGCTCAAAGACAAGCCTGCCGGAAGGGTGCTGGTTCAGCTTGTCGTGACGGCGGCTGGAGAAGGGCGGCTCTTTTCAGGACTTTCGGGTCTGCTGAAGACCGCCCGACTGGAAAATCCAAAACTCATCGGCCAATTGATCGAAGTGGAACAGGGAGAATCTGCGGAAAGCCTACTGGCGAAGCTGGAGGAAAACAGCCGCAGTCCGGTGGATGGATGGATTCGCTATGAGGGTGGTCAACGCAAAACCGCTTGCTGGAGCAGGTTCGAGTCGTCTCGGCCAGAAGAGAAGCTGCCATGGAGAGACGGTGGCGTGTATCTCATTACCGGCGGCTCTGGCGGCCTGGGGCTGCTTGTTGCCGAAGAACTGGTTCGGCGCACCCAAGCAGCAACCTTAATCCTGACAGGCCGCTCGCCACTGGACGGCAACAGACAAACCCGGCTGAAGGAGCTGGAGTTCTCAGGAGCCAGAGTAGTGTACAAGCAGGGGGATATCACCGACAGGAACACGGTTACCAGCTTGTTGGAAAGCATTCAGGAAGAATTCGGGTGTGTTCACGGGATTATTCACTGCGCTGGGGTCATTCACGATAACTTCATTCTCAAGAAAAGCAGGGAAGAATTTATCGAGGTGCTGGGTCCGAAGGTTAAAGGGCTGGTTCATCTAGATGAGGTGAGCAACGGTCAGGATTTGGACTTCTTCGTGCTCTTTTCCTCCATCTCGGGCAGTATGGGCAATCCGGGACAGGCCGATTATGCCACCGCCAACGCCTTTATGGATGCGTACGCAGCATACCGGAATACCCTGGTGGAAGCCCAGCAACGGCGGGGCCGGACGCTATCCATCCGCTGGCCGCTGTGGAAAGAAGGCGGGATGAGGATTGATGCGGACACGGAAAAGCTCATGAGACAGAACATGGGCATTACGCCTCTACAGACCGAGTCGGGCATTCAGGCGTTGTACCAATGCCTGTCCTCAAGCAAAGAGCAGGTGATGGTCCTAGAAGGAGAGCCTGAAAAAATCGAGGCCTATCTGACGAAATCCGTTCCGCATATCAGTGTCCGTGCGATACAGGCATCTGCGCCAAAGCTGGATGCGGCCTTACTTTACGATAAAACTTTGCATCATCTCAAGGCGCTGTTGGGAGAGGTGACCCGGCTGAGCGTTGGTAGCATTGAAGCTCATGAACCGCTAGAGCGCTATGGCATTGATTCCATCATGATTACCCAGTTGAATGCCAAGCTGGCAGGATCTTTTGGCGAGCTGTCCAAGACGCTGTTTTACGAGTACCAGACCTTGCGTGCCCTGGCAGAACATTTAGTGGCGGAATACGCACTGGAATGCATGCAGTTGGTCGGAATGAGTCCAGACATGCAGCTGGTGGAGGAAACGACTGCGGCAACCCAGTGTGCCGAAGAAGAAAGCGCGCCAGTTGCGGAACAAACGATTGCGGAAGAGGTGACAGCGAAGCTTACCCGAAGCTACGTGAAGCCGGTTCAAAGCTATGTGCAGTCTGGCGCAGAGGAAACACGTGAACCGATCGCCATCATTGGTATGGCAGGCAAGTATCCAGGTTCGAAGGACATGAACGAATATTGGGAAAATCTCAAAGCAGGGAAGGATTGTATCGGCGAAATCCCGCAGGAACGCTGGTCGCTGGAAGGATTCTTCCAGCCTGACAAAGAAGAAGCGGCTGCGCATGGTAAAAGTTACAGCAAGTGGGGCGGTTTTATCGAAGGCTTTGCGGAATTCGATCCACTGTTTTTTAATATTGCACCGCGGGAAGCACTCAGTATGGACCCTCAGGAAAGGCTGTTCATTGAAGCCTGCTGGGAAGCGATGGAGGATGCAGGCTACACCAGAGAACAGCTTGCAGTACGACATAACAGCCGGGTAGGTGTATTTGCGGGAATTACCAAAACAGGATTTGATCTATATGGTCTTGATCTGTGGAGGAAGGGAGCGCAAATATTCCCTCACACTTCCTTTAGCTCAGTAGCCAACCGGATTTCGTACCTGTTTAATTTGCAGGGGCCGAGCATGCCAGTGGATACGATGTGTTCATCCTCATTGACCGCGATTCATGAAGCGTGTGAGCATCTGTACCGCGGAGAATGCGAGTTGGCCATGGCAGGAGGAGTGAACCTGTATCTGCATCCGCTGAGTTATGTCGGACTTTGTGCGAATCAGATGCTGTCCGTAGACGGACAGTGCAAGAGCTTCGGAAAGGGAGGCAA
>NZ_JAALET010000040.1:0-1787 GCF_011800655.1 Paenibacillus sp. EKM10P
CCGGGTGTGCGTCAAGCCGTAGTCATCGACCGGACGGACGAGCGTGGACACAAGTATTTGTGCGGATACATCACGGGAGAAACCGAGCTGCGGATCGAGGAAGTACAGGCCGCGCTGGAAGCCGGACTGCCAGCGCACATGGTGCCAGCACGGCTGATGCGACTGGAGACGATCCCGCTGACCAGCAACGGCAAAATTGACCGTAAGGCCTTGCCGGAACCGGAAGGCAGCATCCATACGGGAGCAGCCTATGTAGCCCCGCGTACCAAGGTGGAGCAAGTATTGGCTGCGGTATGGGCCGGAGTGCTCGGCGTGGAGGCCGTAGGCACGCAGGATAACTTCTTCGAGCTGGGCGGCGATTCGATCAAAGCGCTGCAAGTATCGTCCCGCTTGCTGCAAGCAGGTTATCGACTGGAGATGAAAGACCTGTTCAGCCATCCAACGGTGTCTGCATTGGCGCCGAAAGTCCAATCCGTTACCCGATTGGCGGATCAAAGCGAAGTGGTAGGCGCGGTGAAGCTGACACCCGTTCAACACTGGTTCTTGGAGCAAAACCTGGCGGATGCTCATCATCACAACCAGTCCATCATGCTGCATAGCAAGGATGGTTTTGATGAAGCGGCACTGCGCACAGCGATGGATCAAATGGTTAGTCATCACGATGCACTGCGGATCGTTTTCCGTCCTACCGAACACGGGTATGAAGCTTGGAATCGCGCGGTGGGTGAGGGTGAGCTGTATACGCTGGATCAGGCAGACTTCAGGAAGGAGTCGGAAGTGTCTGCGGCGATTGAGGCCAAAGCGAATGAAATTCAGGCGGGGATTCATTTAAGCGAAGGACCGCTGGTGAAGCTAGGGCTGTTCCATTGCCCCGATGGAGATCATTTGCTGATAGCTATTCATCACTTAGTAGTAGATACCGTTTCTTGGCGCATTTTGTTCGAGGATCTTACGACAGCCTACGAACAAGCATTGAACGGACAACCGGCTCGTCTTCCACACAAAACGGATTCGTTCCGTACCTGGGCTGAGGGACAGTCTCACTATGCGAACGGTCCAGAAATGGCAGCAGAGCTTGCCTTCTGGAGAGAAATGGAACAAGGGGTGTATGAGCCGCTTCCAAAAGACGAATCCCCTTCTCATTCCTTGAATAAAGACAGCGAGCTCATGACAGTCACGTGGACAGCTCAAGAAACGGGGCAGCTGTTAAAACAAGCACATCGTGCCTACAACACGGATATGAATGATTTGCTGCTGACCGCACTCGGCCTGGCTATTCATCGCTGGGCGGGGATTGAACGAGTGCTCGTCAACCTGGAAGGCCATGGACGGGAATCCATTCTGCCAGAGCTGGATATTACGCGCACGGTAGGCTGGTTTACGACCCAATTCCCGGTTGTGCTGGATATAGGCGCGGGGCAAGATCTTTCACAGCGCATCAAACAGGTGAAAGAAGGGCTACGCCGGATTCCGCAAAAGGGTATTGGCTACGGTATGTTGAGATACCTGTCTGCAGCATGTGAGCAAGAGCGGTTTGGAACCGAACCTGAAATCAGTTTTAACTATATGGGACAATTTGATCAGGATATGCAAAATCAATCCATTGGCGTGTCTCCTTACGCTAGCGGTGCCGAGCTGAGCGCACATGCAGCCAGATCGCACACGCTGGATTTGAACGGACTGATTTCAGAAGGTCAATTGCAATTGACGATCAGCTACAGCCATCAGGAATATCGCAAGGAAACGATGGAACAGCTAGCCGAAGCGCTCAGAACCAGCCTGCAGGA
>NZ_JAALET010000041.1:0-1770 GCF_011800655.1 Paenibacillus sp. EKM10P
CAGACGGCCAGCACGGCCACCAGCAAGTCCACCGAACGCTCGGCGAGAATGCCGACGATCGTCTCCCGGCCGATGCCGCTTGCGCGCAGCGTGGCCGCCAAGTGGTTCGCCCGCTCGTTCAGCTCCGCATACGTCAGCCGGTCGTTCTCGTACACAACGGCCGTCTCTTCCGGCGTGCGCTCCGCTTGTTCTTCGAACAGCCGATGGAACGCGGCCGCAGGAGCCACTTCCGGCTGCGCCGGGTTAAACGCGCCGAGAATTTGTTCTTTTTCCTCTGCCGTCAGCAAGTTCAGCTCGGCGATCTTCGCATCCGGACGGCTTACGATCGTTACGAGCAGCTGTTCGTAATGTTTCGCCAGCCGTTCGATCGTCTCCCTTTTGTAGAGAGCCGTCGCATATTCGAAGCTGTAATCCAAGCCGCCGTTCTCCTCGCCCACATCCAAGCTGATATCAAACTTCGCGGTATCCAGTGCGCTCGGATAAGGAATCAGGCGAAGCCCTTCCAGCTCAAATTCCTCGTTCTCCGTATTCTGCATCGTAAACAGCGTGTCGAAGAGCGGATTGCGGCTTAAATCACGGGTGACTTGCACCTTGTCCACCAATTCTTCGAACGGATAGTTTTGATGCTCGAAGGCGTGGAGGGTCGTTTCTTTGACTTCGTTCAGGTATGACAGGAATGTCTTCTCCGAAGCCGGATAACTGCGGATAGCCAGCGTGTTTAAGAAAATTCCGATCAACGGCTGTACATCTCCATGATTCCTTCCAGCAATCGGTGTACCGACGATCACGTCTTCCTGACCTGAATATTTATGCAAAAGGACGTTATACGCCGCAAGCAGCACCATAAACAGCGTCGTGCCCGTTTCCGAGGCCAGCTGCTTCAGGCCGTCGGTTTTCGAAGCGTCGAAGAAAAACTCCAGCGTTTGGCCTTCGTAGCTCTGCACGGCCGGACGCGGATAGTCGGTCGGCATTTCCAGCACCGGAAGCTCGCCTTGGAACATGTCCAGCCAGTATGCCTCCTGGCGCTGAAGCCGTTCCTTCTGCTCCTGCGAATGCTGCCAAACGGTGTAGTCTTTGTACTGAATGCGCAGAGGCTCCAATTGCTCGCCGCCGTACAAGCGGACGAATTCTTCAACAAAGATTTCCATCGATACGCCGTCGGAAATAATATGATGCATGTCGTACATTAGAATATGGCGTTCCGGAGCCAGCTCGACAAGGCCTACCCTCAGCAGCGGAGGCTTCGCCAAGTCAAACGGACGGACGAAACGACGAACCGTCTCTTCGGCCTCTTGCTTATCCGCTCGATAGAACTCCACGGCAACATTCACGTCCTGATAAATCCGCTGCGATGCTTCGCCATCCACCATTTCGAACCCGGTGCGCAGCGTTTCATGCCGCGTCACGAGCTTACGGAACGCTTCTTCGAACCTTGCCCGGTCCAAAGCACCCTCCAGCAGCATCGCTTCCGGCATGTTGTAGCTAAGCTCCGCGCCTTCCAGTTGATTCAGGATAAAGAGACGTTTTTGAGCAAAAGATTGCGGGTACACCTCTCGGTCATCCGCCACCGGTATGGAAACGAATGTCTGCTCATCCAGCCGGGAAATGGCGGCCGCCATGCTCTCGATGGTGGAATGGCGGAACACGTCGCGCAGCGGCAGATCCACGTTCAACTCTTTATGAATCTTGCTGACCAGCGTCGTCGCCCGCAGGGAGTGGCCGCCGATGTCGAAGAAGTTGTCGTGAACGCCAATCTCCTTCGCAAGCCCC